>DBHX01000054.1:2163-32260 GCA_002296285.1 bacterium UBP8_UBA817 | reverse complement strand
TTCTGTGTTGATGCATCCAAATCAGAACCAAATTGTGCAAAAGCTTCCATCTCCCAATATTGAGATAAGTCCAATCGTAATGAACCGGCCACTTGTTTGGTTGCTTTAATTTGAGCGTTACCACCTACTCGTGAAACAGAAATTCCAGGATTTACAGCAGGACGAATTCCAGCATTAAATAGGTCTGATTGCAAATAAATCTGACCATCCGTAATTGAAATAACGTTGGTAGGAATGTAAGCCGATACATCGCCAGCTTGTGTTTCAATGATTGGAAGTGCAGTTAATGATCCCGCCCCCTTTTCATCTGAGTATTTTAAGGCTCTTTCTAATAAACGAGAGTGCAAGTAAAATACATCCCCAGGGTAAGCTTCACGACCTGGTGGACGACGTAATAATAATGATAATTGACGGTAAGCAACGGCATGTTTGGATAAATCATCATAGACAACCAATACATGTTTTCCATTATCTAAAAACTCTTCACCAATTGCACACCCAGAATAAGGGGCCAAGAATTGAAGTGTTGCTGAATCAGATGCCGCAGCTGAAACAACCACGGTACGATCCATCGCACCATTATCTTTTAATGTTTGAACAACTTGGGCTACGGTTGATTTTTTCTGACCTATGGCAACATAAATACAAATAACATCCGAATCCTTTTGATTAATAATGGTATCTAGTGCAATGGCTGTTTTACCTGTTTTACGGTCACCAATAATGAGTTCTCGTTGACCACGGCCAATTGGAATCATCATGTCAATGGATTTGATTCCAGTTTGTAGTGGCTCAGCAACTGGTTGACGGTCACATACACCTGGTGCAATACGCTCAACAGGGCGTGTGCCAGATGCTTTGATTTCACCCGCACCATCAATTGGATTTCCAAGAGGATCAACCACACGACCCAACATGTTTTCACCAACAGGAATGCTCATAACTTTGTTGGTTCGTTCGACAACATCACCTTCTTTAACTTTGTCAGCATCACCTAAAATAACACAACCAACGTTGTTTTCTTCAAGGTTAAATACCATGCCATAAACGGATTCAGAAAACTTAACCATCTCGCCAGCCATTACGTTTTCTAACCCATAAACACGTGCAATTCCGTCACCCACTTGAAGGACATACCCAACTTCTTTAACGTTGACTTTCCAATCAAGATTTTCAATTTCTTTTTCTAATATCGCTGTAATTTCTTCAGGTTTGATATTCATGTCATCTCCTTATTAATTTCTTGCAATTTTCTCTTTAAATTCTTCAAATACCGAATTTAGACTCAAATCATACACTTTATTTTCAGTAAGCAATTTAAAGCCAAATACCATGGAGGAATCCACTCTGGAGGAAATGTTGATATTTGAAAAACCCATAGACTCAAGTTTTTTAATCAATTGTTTTTGTTGATCTTCAGAAAATTCTTGAGATGATACCAATTCTACATTGTTGATTGAATTGATTTTGTCTTTTTTATCTTTGCAATTTTTGATTAGCTCATTCAATAAAGTTAGCCGTTTATTCTTTACCAACAATGAAAATAGATTTAATACTTTTTCATCTGCATTTAGTTTATTGGCAAAATTGACTAAAAAACCATTTTTTTCAATAGAGCTCATTAATGGACTATTTAAAAATAGCCATACGTTTTCATCGGTTGATAATGCTTGGGCAAATAATATAATCCCATCCAATAACTCCACATGCTTATCTGGGGCATTATTATCTAATAATGCCGACATATAATTTTCAATGCATTTTTTATGTTTAGCCATTACTTGTCTGACACCTGTTCTACAAGCTTATCAATGGATGCTTTTTTATCTTTTTCATCAACTTCGGTTGACACAAATTTTCGAACAACTTTAATGGCAAGATCACCAACATCTTTCAATAATTGCTTTCTCGCATTATTCGATTGCAATTCAATGTCTTTTTGAGCTTGTTCGATTAATTTCTTTGCGGATTCTTTTCCTTCATCAACAATCGCTGAAAGCTCTTTAGACGCCGCATCTTCTGCTTTTTTACGAATGGCCTGAGCTTCAATTTGAGCAGATTTCAACGCTTCTTTTTGTTCACTTAATAGTTCATCGGCCTTACGTTTATTGACCTCAGCACTTTCAATATTATGCTTGATCATATTTGCCCTGTTGGTTAAAAGCGCCGACAAAGGTCCAGCTAGAAACTTTTTGAGTAAAAGATATAAAATTCCAAAATTAATAATTTGTAAAATTATTTCGTATGGATTAATTGAAATCATTACCCACCTACTACGAAAATTAATATTAGTGCAACAACCAATGCATAAATACCTGTTGTTTCAGAAATTGCTTGACCAATAATCATTGTTTTTGTGATTAATGCTTGCTCATCTGGACGTTTACCAATGGCCTCACATGCTTTTCCACCAACAAACCCTTCACCAATACCTGGGCCAACAGCGCCAAACCCCATGGCAATACCAGCCGCTAATAAAGCCAGCGCCTTTACAAATTGTTCTCCTGTTACTAATTCCATAATTTTTTCCTCCTAAATTATTTTTTTATTTTATTTTATACAACAAATATTAGAATCAATGCCACAACCAACGAATAAATATCCGTTGTTTCTGTAATTGCTTGACCAATAATCATTGTTCGAGTTAAAAGCCCCATATGTTTTGGGGAACGGCCAACGGCCTCATTGGCATTCTTTGCAACAATGCCATCACCTATACCTGGGCCAATCGCCCCAAATCCCATGGCAAATGCGCCACCTAGGATTGCAAACATTTTCACATAACTATCTTCTGGTGTTAATGTCACCAAAATTAACGAAACTGTTAAAGCAAAAATGGTTGACGTTTGTGTTACTGCTTGACCAATAATCATCTGTACCGTTAAGACATCTGAGTTTTCAGGGTTTCTACCCATGCCTTTTAATGCAGATCCTCCGGGTAACCCCGCCCCAAATCCAGATCCGATGGTCCCAAAACCAATAGCAATTCCTGCTGAAAGGTATGTCACGGCTTTCATTGTCCCAGACCCATCGGTTCCAAATAATAGAACCAGTGCCATGACCAACGCAAAAATTGCCGCCGTTTCTGTAATGGCCTGGCCGATGATCATTAATCTCAAAATCTTCTGCGATGCCCCGGGCTGTCGCCCAAGTGCTTGAATCGCGTTCATTGCAATATAACCTTCCCCAATGGCCGAACCAATCGCGCCTAATCCAATGGATAACCCCGCACCTAAAACAACAAAAATCATTGTATCCATAATTGCTCCTTAATTCTTTTGTCCAATGTAAGTTACCGCCAACATGGTAAATACAAACGCTTGAACAATCCCTGCAAAAATCCCAAAAAATGCCAATAACCCCACGGGTATTAAGAAATGCTTTACCAGAGAGGAGACAATAACTAAAATCATAAACCCACCAAAAATATTCCCAAATAAACGAAACGAATGGGATACTACGGAAGACACTTCTGATATCACGTTTAAATAAAAGAAAGGATTGATTGGAAATAACAAGATCCACCATCCTTTTGATGGAACAATATCCCCCATGTAACTTCGAAAATACTCCAACAGCCCATGTTTTTTTATTGAATTTACATGCACAATAATAAAAACCAAAATCCCCAATGCTAAATCAGTATTTATGGATCGGGTTGGCTCCTGAAACTCAGGAAATTTAAATAGAAAATAATAAAAAGTATTTTGACTTGGAATAAATGTTGTCTTTGTAATTCCATCCACCACCCACTGGCCAGCTTCACCTGTAAACAACTGATGAATGATTGCGATTATGAACCCAAAAAAATTGGTTATGTGAGGTAAAATCCCAATCCAATTTGCTGCCAATACAAATACAAAAATGGTAAAAATAAAAGGAACAAAAGATTTACCGTCTTTATTACCCAAAGTACCCAGTGTTATTTCTTCAATAAATTCGTAAATGATTTCAAACATATTCTGCCCCGTGCTAGGGATTTGTTTCAATTTCCTAGTTGCTAAATAAGCCGAGATTGCTAAAAAAGCAATAACAATATACGTCATCAGAATCATTGTGGAATTCAGTGTGATTACCTGTCCGAACAATTCAAATGTAATGGTTGATAGCTTTCCGATTTTATCCATCTTTATCCATCCTTTGTTTGTAAGATTTATAATTAAAAATAAGCTCTTGTATGATAAAAATAACTTGGCTTTTGAATAAGCATATCAAGATTACCCAAAATTTAAAATAGTTTACATACTTTAATGAAATGATGATTGGAATTGCGTATAACCCCAATCGAAATAGAAAACTAATGAATACCCGCTTTCGATTTTTTTGCATGAGAATAACATATTGATCCTCTGCCAATTGCCGCAATCCCAATAAGCTAACCACTGAACCCAAAATGGTTGAATACACGCCACGAATGTCCCCCATAAAGAAAAAAATAAGTGAAATAACAACCACGGAAGCGGCCCAATAAGGAAATACATTGCGAATAATATCTATTTTTTGGCTATTCTGATTCTTGGCTTTCAATGCTCATAACCTCCTTAAAAATCCAAATAAACCCAATCATCACACCAATGATTACCCCCCCCAATATCCCAACCCCGCCCAAATCTAATTTTTTATCCACATATAATCCCACGCCAAAGCCACTTAATATGGCGGTTAATACGCCCACCCCAACCTTGATTATTAAATGAAGGTATTTGGTTAATTCTTGTTTGGAATCCATATGCCATTATTTAATCGTATTGTGACTAATGTCGCAATAGTCAAGATTTTAAAAATGGTGATCAACTTAGTTAATCCACCCAACTAAAAACTAACCCGGCTTTTGGTTTACTTTTATCGGGGGATGATATGTGAACTATTTTTTTTTGTTCGGCTACCCCATTCTCGTACTTTACTATTTCAATCTCGCCCATTAGCGTCCAAAGACCGTTCGGATTTGTTGGATCTACTCTTTGAACGTTCCCCTCATGTACAATTTTACGGTTATATCTCATCCAAATTGAGAATCATCACGAACAACCAAGGAAACAACTTCAAGAAATATTTCGATTTAAACGATACGCTTAGGGTTTGACTGAGTCAGGGATGGCTCTATTTCGTAGTTTTTTCACCACGACCTACTTGATCCCCAGCATGCCCTCAAAGTTGTACCACTTAAAAAATGTATCGATGTTAGTCGCGCCTGCATTGGATAAGGCTTCCCAATAAAACTCCGACGTTTCTGATACTAAAATGCCATCAAGAGCATGGTCCTTATGATCAATCTCTGATTGGGAATACCCATTGGTACGCTTGAGTTCGTGATAACTTTCCTTGTACACCTGTTGCAACGCTTTATTTTTTTGCCGCACTTTTTCAACAATAATGAGCTTCCCCCCCTTTGGTAATGCCCCCATGTAGGTTTGGATCAACGCTTCCCGCTGACTGGGATGAATAAATTGAAGCACCAAATTGCAAATAATGACCGTTGGCTGATGGAATGACACCCCCTCATATAAGTCCCCTTCTAAAAATTGAATATTATCTCCCATATGCTGCTTCGCTTTTTGAATCATGCTCGGAGATTTATCAATTCCAATGTAGTTAAATGTTGAATATCGATTCTGTAGAACAGGAACCAATGCGCCCGTTGAACATCCCAAATCATAAACCGTGGCATTTCGGCCCACTAACTGGGCTAATTGCTGTAATAAGTGTTGATAAAATGGGACACACCGATTGATCATATCGTCAAACACGTCCGTCACGGCTTGGTTAAATTCAAATTTTGGCATTTTTTGGGATGTTTCAAATAATTTATCTTGCATGGGTTAATCGCCAAGAGATCCCAATGCCCAATATTAAGGCTAAGCATAAGCTCAACGGATGGTTGCCAACGATATGTATTTGACTTGCAATAAAAACAACTGAGCCAATCACTGCCCCCAATATAAATGACTCAAATTGTGGGGCATGGGTGTAAATCAACCACTGAATGCCCTTAATGGTTGCGCCACCGCCAATCGCTGCGCCCAATGCAAATGGAAACATTGCAATCATATCGAAGCTCTTGATCAGTTGTACAACCTCAGTATAGGTTCCCAAAAGAACCAATATCATGGAACCACTAACGCCTGGAATTAACATGGCCATCATGGCCACCGCACCGGACAATCCATACAATACCGTATTATTCCACTCAATGCCTCCCGTTGTTGGGAGCCAACCAATGGCCAGAACTAAAACCAATCCACCAAGGCTCCACCCACTGATGTATCGACATTTTCGGGATCGCTGATGGGTTGTTAATTGAACCATCTCTAAAGAACCCAAAACCAATCCAATAATAAATAGTAATGTCACGGCGTTAAAATGAGTGAGCCCATAATCCAATGGCCAAGAAAAAACATAGATTCCACCCACGGCCGCAAGACCAATACTTGTTAAGTACCCCCACTCCACTCGATTGAATTTCAACGAGGTTAATGTTGCGACATTGGTTATTAGTCGTTGGTACTGGTTGGTAATTACTGCAAGTGTCGCACCACTTACCCCAGGAATAATATTGGCAATGCCAATGAGCATGCCCGAAACGACCAGTTTAAACATTGAATAAAAACTCGATGATATCACCGTCTTTGACGATATAATCCTTCCCCTCTTGACGAACTTTTCCTTTTTCCTTGGCCACTTTATACCCATTGCATTCGACAAATGCGTCAAAATTGATGACATTGGCACGAATAAACCCTTTTTCAAAATCTGTATGAATTTCTGCGGCAGCTTTGGGTGCCAGGGTTCCAACAGGTATTGTCCAAGCACGGGTTTCTTTCTCTCCAGTGGTTAAAAATGTTTCCAATCCCAACAATGTAAAACTTTGTTTGGCCAATCGCTCAAGCCCTGAGTTAGACAATCCAAACTCATTTAAAAACTCTTGTTTTTCATCCCCATCCAATTGAGATACTTCATGCTCAAAACTCGCCGATAATTGAATGATTTGCGCATCCTCAGATTTCACGAATGCCTTTACGGCAGCCACATGGTGATTCTCACTGTTTAATTCATCTTCAGAGACATTGCACACATAAATCACTTTTTTATTAGTTAAAAACTGGTACTCTTTAATGCAATCCTTTTCAGAATCTGACAAATTAATTGATCGAATGGGCGTTTCATTGGATAACTGATCCAAACATTTGGTTAACACATCCAATTTGAGTACTTCCGCTTTATCGTTGGTTCGGCACCGTTTTTTTTGAGATTCAATGGCTTTCTCACATTGCTCAACATCCGATAAGATTAACTCTGTGTTAATGATGTTAATGTCTCTTGCAGGATCAACCGATCCATCCACATGAATAATATCATCATTATCAAAGCATCGCACCACATGAACGATGGCTGAGGCTTCACGAATGTTTGCCAAGAACTTATTTCCTAAACCTTCCCCTTTGGATGCCCCTTGAACAAGGCCTGCAATGTCAATAAATTCAATGGTTGCAGGAATGACTTTTTGAGTATTGGATATTTTTGCCAGAACATCCAATCGATCATCCGGGACCGGCACAATGCCTTTATTCGGATCAATGGTACAAAATGGAAAATTTTGCGCTTCGATTAAACTGTTTGTAATGGCATTAAATAACGTTGATTTCCCAACATTTGGCAACCCAACAATACCCATTGATAGACCCATACTCACTCCTAAAATATAGTATTATTCATTTTGACCGATAAAACCAATGGCCATGGCCAAAACTTTTTCAATATAATTTATTTAACAATGATCACCACGTTATTTCAACAACTTCCCCATATTTATCAGTCCTTTTTACCGGATATTTTCAATCAGCACATCCCCGTTGAACAATATGCGGATTGCAGTAACTGCAATATGTGTAAGCCAACAACAATTGTTGAAGACCAGCGCTTTTTTTCACCAGTGACAAAATGTTGCACCTTTAAACCCATTGTTCCCAATTATTTGGTGGGGGGCATTCTAATCGATTCAAAAAAACCCACCAAGATCCATACCTATGTTGACATTGGCGAAAAAATAACACCACTGGGGTATTTTCCATCCACAAAGGAGCTTCAAGATTATGCGGCGATTATTCCTGATAAATTTGGAATGGATGACCGGGTTCAATGTGAACTCTTAGACGATGGCAATTGTTCGATTTGGCAACATCGAAATAGCATTTGTTCAACTTATTTTTGTCATTATTTTAAAGGCTTTCATGGAAAACAATTTTGGGAAGACGTTCGAGACTTTTTGCAATTTGTTGAGGAAACGCTATCCGCTTATTGCTGCATGATGTTGGATATTCCGGTCCACTATTTAAAACAATCAACCACCAATTTTTTTATCAATGTGCAAGAAGCCACTCAACACAATGGAAGAATATCCAAACTCACGGATGCTGACATGTGGGGCCCATGGGAAACAAAACGAGACTCCTTTTTTAAAGAATGTCATAAGATTTGCTCAAATCTCACCACCAATGACGTGATGTCACTCAATCCAACCACTTATCAAGTAAAGATAAGTGCCCTTGAAGATAGTCTTAAAACCATGCAAACGCCACTCATTCCCCCGACACTTTTATTCAACCCCAACTGCAAAATCATTGATTTTGATGAAACCCAAACATTTTTTTATGTGGATCGTTTGATTAAACTTCCAGCCATACTTCAACACATTGTAAAACTTTTTGATGGAAAAACAACGAATCAACAGATTATTTCAACGGCCAGTCAATCCTATGATGTTGATATGGACAATCACTACATATTGCATTTATATCAACAAAACATCCTGATTTTACCAACCTCTGAATAAAGCAACCCTATTGTATCGGTTCATATGATTTCAATGGGCGGTTCAGAGTTGCGTTTATTTTCAGGTAAGCGGATAAGCCGGGTTCTGTCGTGTACAGTCATTTATCTGGGACAAACCTCACGGTTTACCTCTAGCAGTTTACCCAAGGATAATAATGAAGCGGGCCGCTTCTCTCCTCCTATTTAACCTTGCTCCAAGTGGGGTTTACCCAAGCCCAATGTTACCACTGAACTTCGTGAGCTCTTACCTCACATTTTCACCCTTACCAAATATGGCGGTTATTTTCTGCGGCACTTTCCATGGGATTACTCCCTCCTCCTGTTAGGAGGCACTTTGCCCTATGGAGCCCGGACTTTCCTCTTTAAATCAATGATCCAAAGCGACTGTATCGCTTACCTGAGTGTTTAATAAACCACGATATTTTTTTTTATTCAAGTGTGTTGGTTTCTAATCCATAGATTTTATATTTAAATGGATAGCGTTATTGAGCTTTAGAATCTTAGCCCAGAATATTTCTTGGTTAGATAATTGATGTTATATCGTTATAAATTCTCTTTAAAAACGTTTCTAATTTGCTTTTGGCGGGTATAATTCATTATAAGCACCCCATGAAACGAATCATTGAATATTTTTGTCATCGACATGTTTTGGTTAATTTAATCACCGCCTTTGTTCTCATTGGTGGTGTCATTGCATTGGATCGCATGGATCGAGAAGAATTGCCAGATATCACCTTTAACGTTGTACGAATTTCAACCAATTATTTAGGTGCATCGGCGGCTGATATTGAGTACTTTATAACGCGTCCAATTGAAGAGGCTCTTGATGGTATGGATGGCATCAAAAAAATTGAAAGCACATCGTCTAGGGGACAAAGCTCAATCAGTGTTGAGTTGGATGTTATTGACAGTGAAATTAATGGCCTAGTTGATGATATTCGGAATCAAGTATCGAGTGTTGATTTACCGGCTGATTTAAAAAGAAAACCATCCGTTCGAGTATTTGAAACCAGTAAAAAAGCCATCATTGATATCGCTATCTATGATCGCACATCTCATCTATTAACTTCTTCAAAAAGATCTAAACTACAATCCATGGCCAATGCTCTAAAAAAACAGTTATTGCAACACCCAGATATTTTTGATGCCCGAGAAAGTGGCACATTAAGTGAAACCTTAACCATACAAGTTGACCCATTAAAACTCACCACTTATGACATTGATTTGGCTCAAATTGCGAATGAAATTAAACGCCACCATGTGCGAACGCCTGCAGGGCAACTCAATAACGAACGCTTGGAACAAGTCAATGTAAATATTGAGCTTGATACCCCACAAAAATTGCAATCATTGGTGGTTCAAGGCGGTTTTGATAGCGTTCCAATTCGATTGGGCCAACTGGCCACCATTAAACAAACATTTGATAAAGCCAGCTCGATTACAAAAGTAAATGGGCACGAAGCGGTGGTTTTTAATGTGATCAAAAATAAATCGTCAGGAATTCTAAAATCATTGGCAAGTGTGGATACTGTTGTCAAACGCTTTGAATCAACCACACTACTCAATACCCCTTACACCATTACGTTTATGGATGATGAATCCATTGGTTTACGGAATCGTTTGGGCATCGTTGGCTCAAATGGGATGGTTGGAATTGCGCTTATTTTTCTGTTACTGATGGCATTCTTAAATAAACGTGCTGGATTTTGGGTCGCGTTGGGCATACCGTTTTCTCTTAGCGTTACAATCATTATTACGTACTTTTTGGGCTACAGCATTAACGTGGTTACTCTATCTGCCATTATTATTGTTTTGGGAATTGTTGTTGATGATGCCATTATTGTGGCTGAAAACATCTCTAAAAAAATGCGCCTGGGGATGCCAATCAAAGAGGCTGCAACCATTGGCGCACTGGAAGTCCTTCCCCCAATTTTAGCTA
This sequence comes from bacterium UBP8_UBA817, assembly GCA_002296285.1. Classification (GTDB taxonomy): domain Bacteria; phylum Margulisbacteria; class Marinamargulisbacteria; order UBA817; family UBA817; genus UBA817. Next base: position 21,492 of record DBHX01000054.1, on the reverse strand, counting down.
GTATTATTACCACCTGCATCGCCTTTTTACCCTTGTTATTTTTTGGTGGCCGCTTTGGTAGTTTTGTTTCATTTTTGGCACCGGTCATTTTTTTAATGTTGGGGGCAAGTTTGATTGAATCATTTTTTATTTTGCCATCACATATGACCATCGGAAAAACACCGAACAACAAACGACAACAATGGTTTGATCGATTTGAAGCACGTTACCAACACGGATTAAAATATCTGCTCCATCGACGCTATTTTATTATCTTTGGTTTCATCGCCCTTTTTTTGGCTTCCATTTGGCTGGGGGCATCTCAATTAAAGTTTGTTCTATTTCCCAATGTAGAATCCCGTGAGATTGTCATTTCTGGACAAGTGAAATCAGCCAAAACCAAAGAAGAAACAGCCGATAAAATCCGCTCGTTGGAAAACTACCTTGGAAAATACCTTGGAAAAGAATGCCTCAACTTTCAAACCAATATTGCACGTAGCCGTCGTGGGCAGGCCAGTACGCCCAACCAATTTCGAATCACATTGGAAATCACCCCAAAAAATAAGCGAAAATTATCCATTGATGCGATTATTGACGACATTAAAACATACACAAAAACACAGCCAGACCTGACTAAAATCACATTTCGAAAACGCCGCTGGGGCCAGTCTTCAGGCAGTATATATGAGATCATGATTAAAGATAATGATGATGCTAACCGTGGTGCCATAATGGCATTATTGGAAGAGCAGTTGGCTACTGTGGCTGGCATTGAAAATATTGAGCGTGATGAAGTCTTAACATCAACATCATACAATGTTATTTACAATCAAGAAGAGCTCAAGCGATTGGGTGTTTCTCCGGCTAAGATTGCACAGACCATGCGTATGATTTTAAGTGGCGAGCGGCTTTATTCTTTAATTAAAAATGACGTTGAAGTGGATGTTTTACTATCTGTATTGCCGAGCTACCAAACAAAAATTGATCAGGTATTATCCATTCCAATATCGAATCAGCAAGGGTATATGGTTCCATTAAAATTATTGGCACAACCCATTGAAAGCGTTAGCAAACAATCCATTCGTCGTGAAGGATTAACCCGTACCAGTTTTATTTACGCGGATCATGAAAAAGGAACGCGTCAATCGCCATTGGATGTTGCTACACAAATAGAGACCACTATTTTCCCTCAAATTTTAGCTGACTACCCTACAGCGCAACTGCTATTTGATGGTGAAATTGTTGATACCCAATCATCGAAACAACAGTTATTAGTTAATGTGATTATGGTGATTGGTTTAATTTATGGGGTTTTGGCCATATTATTTAACTCGTTTTTCAAACCATTGCGCGTCATTTTAATCATCCCCTTTGGCATTATTGGTGTTATATTGGCGTTTGTCCTTCACCAAAAAACGCAAATTGGATTTTATGCTTGTATCGGAACCATCGGCATGATAGGTGTTGTCATTAATGATGGCATTGTTATGTTGGACCGATTGGATCAATCCAATAACGAACAAATCATTGAAACAATACCATCCATTGCTGCGTCGCGATTACGTGCCATTGTGTTAACCACACTAACCACTGTCATCGGTGTATTCCCAACGGCCTATGGCATTTTAGGATATGATCCGATGTTAGGAGATATGATGCTGGCCTTAGCTTGGGGCTTGGTATTTGGAACGTTAATTACATTGGTTCTGGTGCCCTGTATGGTTGGCGTTGAATTGGATATCAAACGACAACTATCTAAATTAAATGCGCCCATATCACTATTGGTAATTGGGATTGGGGTCTTCTTATCTCAACCATGCGTTGCAAAAACCCCTATTTCTTTACCTGATTTCTTAGAGCGCGCATCAAAAAATGACCCAATATTTCATCAAATTTTAACCGCATCTTACCAACAAGCATACGCAAAAGATATTCAGATTGCATTTAATGATTTGCAATTATCCGCAACTCGAACAACGGTGGGTTTATCTGCCATTGTTCCTGAAATTGGCCAACAATATGACATTGCTTATTCTGACACATCAGATACGACCACATTTAAATTCTCTCAAGACATTGCTCGCAATGCGTTTGGCTATCAACACCGGTTAGACAACCGACTACAAAACATGAAAGATGAAATTGCAATCTTTGAATACATTGAGTCTTACGAAAGTTACTTCTCAGCACTGACAACATTGTATTATAACTGGATTCGTCAATACAAAAGCATTGGGTTTGCGCAATCTGCTGTCAATGAGAATAAAAAAGCGTTAGCTAGCGTGATTGCACGACAAAAAAAACGGATTGCAGATGATACGGATGTTGCAAAATTAAATTTGCAAGTCTTAGCCAAAGAAGAAACGCTCCTTCAAATGCAACAAACATTTCAAGAAACCAGTCGATTAATTGTTCGAGCTATTGGAGCGCCCGGTGAACAATACATACCTGACGAATTATTTGAACTATCTCCTCTGCCAAAATCAGAGGCCATCATTTTGGATCAATACAATCATAGCCGATCAAAGCGCATGTTTGATTTGATTAAAGCAAAGACCCACTTGGATTATCATCGTGTTCTTATTGATACATTCCCTAATATTTTTATTACCTCAGAAGTTACCCGAAGCACAGAAACAACCTCAACAGTCGGGTTCTCATACGTACAGTCCCTCAAGAACAATACAGCAAATGCGCGTAAACTAAGCCAGCAGCTAGAAATTAAAAAACAAGATGCCGCACAATCAGCTGCCGACACAACTCAACAAGTACGCATACAAAACCTGTATTCCCATCTTAGGTATTTAAAACAACGCATTGCGATGGCCGAAAAAAAAGTTAAAATGACTGAACTGATTTTCAAAAATGAAACCGCTAATTACGCTCTTGGTAAAATTAACCTGAATGATTTTATTATGGCTGTTAATCGCCGAGATTCCAGCCATTTTGATCTATTGGAACAACGTATTGCTTACCAGCTGCAATGGGTTGAGCTAAATCAATTAACGGATCAATTGGTCAAAACAATGCCCGAATTATAATTAAAACGATTTAAGTTCCTTTAGATTTTGAATGATGGCGTGGAATGTCTAGTCCTGATATTTAGTCTGCGTGAGGTGAATTTTTTCGCGCGTAAGGCACATATCGTTAGATATGTTAATGGAGGGAAAAATTTTCAAATTGCGTGAATAAGTATCAGGTGGTGGGCCCACTAGGACTTGAACCTAGGACCTGCCGGTTATGAGCCGGACGCTCTAACCAACTGAGCTATGGGCCCTGAAATTTACAATATAATCGAATCCAGCTATTTTTTCAATTAAAAGTGGACGTTATATGGTTAACCCGAATTCTTTTAATTTTTTTATTCGATTTGGATGACGCAGTTTTCTTAATGCTTTTGATTCAATTTGGCGAATTCGTTCACGAGTCACATCAAACAAATTCCCAACCTCTTCAAGGGTTCTTGCCTTACCATCATCAAAACCAAAACGAAGACGAATTACCCGAGCTTCGCGCTCTGTTAAATCGCTTAATACGGCATTTAACCCTTCTTTAAGATTATCCTTAGAAATTACAGTATCTGGGGAATCCATGGATTGATCTTCTACAAAATCACCGAGGTAATTACCCTCTTCATCTCCGATGGGTGTCTCTAAGGACAATGGAATTTGTGAGATACCAATAATTTCTTGAACTTTATCAATTGAAATGCCCGTGTAATCTGAAATTTCAAGCTCAGTCGGTTTTCGCCCTAAATCTTGCATCAGTTCGCGGATTGATTTTCTTAATTTATTTATTGTTTCAACCATGTGCACAGGAACACGAATCGTTCTTGCTTGATCGGCAATAGCACGTGTAATGGCTTGTCGAATCCACCATGTCGCATACGTACTAAATTTGTACCCTTTGCGATAGTCAAATTTATCAACCGCACGCATTAACCCTTGATTTCCTTCTTGGATTAAATCCAAAAATAAAATACCTCGACCAGTGTATTTTTTAGCAATGCTCACAACAAGTCTCAAGTTACAAACGGTAAGCACTTTCTTGCTATAACTGCACCCTTCTTCCATTTTTTTTGCAATTTCAAGCTCCTCATCTTTCGATAAAAGCTTAGCCTTGCCAATCTCTTTAAGATACATTTTAACTGTATCTTCAGTAGATGAGCCTTCCGCTGGAATAATGTTGTCGCAAGTATTTACATCTATTGTTAATTCAGGGGAGTTTTCAGATTCTTGGGATTCAGTTATCGTCTCTTTATTTAAAGAAGAATTTAGGGTTTCACAATCAAATTTTTCTTGTAATTCTGTGACAGACATATGCACCTCATTTAATTTTTTTTATCAATTCTGATAATTCTAATAGCAACTCTTTTTCTTTATTTCCCTGGTTTAAACCTAGCAAGTTCTTAATTTCTGAAATTCGTTGATTAAACTTACTTTGCTTTAACAAATGTAAATATTCCTCCATTTCTTCTATTTTGTATGTAATTTTAAATTCTGTGAATTTGATAACTAATGATAACAGATATCCTTTAATTTCTGAATGGCTAATTTGCTCTATTATATCATAATCCACTGATTCTGATGTTTCTAACAATGTTTTCAGTTCATTATTTTGAAGGTATGAAATTATATCAATACATTCACTCAGATATCTTTTCCGAAAAGATAATGAAGCGATTAAAAAATACAATACCATGTCTTCTGACTTCTTATATTTCGAGTCCATTTTCAATGATATCTGCGTCTTTTTTTGTACTGAAATGTCGCCCTTTTTCAAATATGAGCTCACAATATTTTGAGACACATCAAATTGCTGAGCAATGGTTTTCAAATAATGGTCTTTAACAATTGGGTCCTTTTCATTCATTAAAATTTGAGATAACTGCATAACACCCTCCGATTTTTTCGTCGGATTTTTAATGTCGTCCATGGCGAACAACTTCTTAATATAATGCGCCATATAATGGTTTGCACTGGCAATCAACTTTGCCATATCGTCACTATTCTTTTCGATAAAAAAATCGCCGGGATCTTTATCCTGCAGCGTTGCAATTTGAATCACCAACCCCTCACTTTGAAGCGAAGGAATGCTTTTCCTTACAGCCGCTTGCCCCGCACCATCTGAATCAAACATTAACACAATATTTTTTGTAAATTTAGACAACTCTTTTGCATGAAATTCTGTTAATGCTGTTCCCATGACAGCAACCGTTTCTTGAAAGCCATGTTGATGCATGGCAATAACATCCATGTACCCCTCAACAATAATTAAACGATCCACTTCTTTTGCACGTTTTTTTGCTAAGTGCAGTCCATACAGCAATTTTTTCTTTGAAAACACACTGGATTCAGGAGAATTAATGTATTTGGCTTTATTTTCAGCGTCTGTTGTTCTTCCCGAGAACCCGACCAGAATGCCCCGTGAGTTATGAATAGGAAAAATGAGCCTCTCAGACAATAATGGGTATAAGTCTTCCTTAAACAACCCACTTTTTATGCTGGATTCTTGAAAATCACAATTTTTTACCCAACCGATTTGAATTGATGCCTTTGGCCCATAACCTATCCCAAATTGTTGCATATCTGAGTGAGATAAGTGTCGCCTGACAGCATACTGTTGAATCTCAGCATTTTCTTTATACCATTCCAAATATTTTAATTGTAATTCATTTAAAAAATCACGAATTTTATCCAGTTCATTTGTATTGATATTTGATGTTAAAAAATCATGCGGAATCTGAAATTCCTTTGCTTTTTCAATGATCACTTCTTTAAAGGATAAATTCTCATGCTTCATCATAAATGTGATGACATCCCCATGTTCACCACACCCAAAACAATGAAATATTTTTTTCTGGGGACTCACATAAAATGAGGGGGTTTTTTCACTGTGAAAAGGACATAATCCCACAAAGTTTTGGCCCCGTTTACTTAGTGTTACATGCTTTTGAATCTCACCAACAATATCCCATACCTCTTTTAATTTTTTAACAGTGTCATTACTCATCTAAAAAACCTTGTTTATCAAGATAGGAAATTATTAATTCTTCAATTTTATGGGTGGGTGCCACATTTTCTTCACCAACACATTCTTCAAAAAGCTGCCATAACTGTGGGTTCAACGCTAAATTTACTCGTTTTGATTTATTTCTAATTAACTCCAATACCTTTTCTGCTTTGGCCACAAATTCATTTTAAAATAATCCCATTATCTTGGCAACAGATCCCCATATTGACACATATTAAAAATTGTACAATAATACATATTATTATGTGTATAATTAATCTCACCCCATCGAAAGTTATTGATCGATTCATATTAAAAACACCGTTTTTTAAAAAAGATTCAACATCCTTTTATGGCGCATTTATTTTATCGACATCCATTAAACCCATCATCCACATTAAAAAAAAATATGCATTTATCTGCATACGTCAATCATTTGATATTTCTAATATTGAAATCCTTTATACGATGAATAAAGCCACAATGTTCAATTTAACCCAAGCACTCACTCGATTTGAAGAAGCTAATCATATTTAATTATAATGATGGACGAGTGTTGTAATTAAATTAGAATTGGTGGAGTTAGGGGGACTTGAACCCCCGACCCCTTGCATGCCATGCAAGTGCTCTCCCAACTGAGCTATAACCCCGGGTTATTTAATGATATCGGTAATTTTCGTAGTCAGCAAATAATTTATCAATATCGTAGTTCTCGCGAATTTCTTTATCCATGACGTGAATGAGCAGATTATTAAAATCCAAAATAACCCACTTTGATTCTGGTTTTCCTGACATCCCAAAATAATCCAGCTCTTTAAATTCATCTTTTTTATGATCTTTATAAAACCGAATCAATCCATCAACCAACGATTTTAAATGAATATCATTTAGGGCTGATACAACAATAACATTATCAGCGATTGGATGCTGATCTGACTCTATATCAACATATAAAATATTCTCACCTTTACGTTCATTCACTTCATTAATTAATAAATCTATTACTTTTTTCATTTATTAAGTCCTTCAATATAACTAATATCCCAGTTTTTACCTAAAACCAGTGTAATATCCAATGGCTTTTCCTGTCTATCGTATACAACAATATTATCTGGCTCAATATCAAGGAGCTTTGCAAGCCGCATACTTTTTTCTAAATTCCCCTTCCAATCAACGATTACAGTATCTTTATAATTAAACGATTGAGAGTTGCTGACATTGGTCACCACCATTTTTTTATTTTTTAAATAACGAGCTGTTTTAGTTGCAAGTCCAGCAACACCATTCCCATTTAACACTTCAACCTTTAAGGGTCGCCTGTCTTTAATTTCCTGATTTTGATCCAATGCCAACTGTTGTTTTACTCGCCTTATTTGATGGTTTGTAATAAATGTTTTTTTACTTTTACTTTCCAAAACCTCGGTTGTTTCAAAATCCCCATAATCCACAAACGTTTTTGATATTAGATTATCCAAATATACGATGTCTGGGCGCCAATAACTGACACCATCAATTAATCGAACACTCCCCGGAACTGTCAAAAAATCAATGCTTAGCTGATGTTTGTTTTTTAAGAATACGTTTAAATAGTCACTAATTTGAACCAGCGACAAATCTGTTTTTACAGAAGAAAAGAAAATACCCAATAGTTTTGGGGAAATAACCAATGTTTTTAACGTAAAGATTTGATCAAATAAACGCGTCGCAACATCTTGCTGACGCTCTATTCGACCAATATCTCCTTTTGAATTGCTTCGGAAGCGAACGTATTTCAATAAGTCCTTTCCGTCCATATGCTGTTCACCGGGTTGAAAATTAATATGCAAATTACCAGCGTAATCATTGTATTGCATGGGTTCTTTGATTTGAACATTGATACCACCCACTTCATCAATTAAACGTTCGATTCCAGTCGCATTGATCACAATATGGTTATGAATTGGTATAGATAAAAGGTCGGATACCGTATTCTTAAGAAGAGAAATACCACCGTGAGCAAATGCATGGTTTATCTTAGTGACCCCTATCTTTTCAACGGTAACTCGTGTGTCTCTGGGGATTGATAGTGCACGAACTTTTGTTTGATCTTTGTTGATGTGAATGACTGAAATGGCATCGGATCGTTTGCTCCCTTCCACTTCATCGGTTCCAACCACTAGAATATTAATTCCAAAATTTTCTTTACTTGGCAAAAATGATAGAATTTGAACCAAAAAAACCACACCCAATATCAATTTTAAAAAATAAAAACAACTGATCGAAACCCCCAATATTGTTGCGATTCGCTTCAATGGAAATCGTTTCAAATTATCGGCTATCTTCTGTATCTTCATTTGTATGCCATTTTTCACCATTCACACCATATTTGCAATAACTTTCCCAACACTCTTGGGTATAAGGATGAATTGCCACCTTTTTTGCTTTCAATTTCTGAATACTTTCGAATGTAATCCAAGCCACAGCTTCATTCACGTTTTTTTCTGCAATGTTGGCTATTTCTAACCGTCTTGCATGCGAACGCTCAGGCTCTATAAAGTCTGCAATAAATATAATCGCTGTTTCCAAGTTCATGTCCGGATACCCTGTGGTATGGTAACGAACCATTGCGTCAATCTCGTCAGGCTCATCTTGAAACTCATAACGAATGAGTTGGGGGCCAACCAACGCATGCCATACTGAGGGATATTGTTCCCAACAGTCATCAAATTCGCTCACATCAATACCTATGGCCAACATCGATGATGGGGTTTGGTTTTTGGCGATATCATGAAGCAGCCCTGCTTTTTGAACCAACGACGTATTTGCGCCATGAATTTTAGCCAATCGAACAGCCGTTTCTGAAACTCTAATGCAATGCTGCAACCTTTTGTTTGAAATGTATTTACTGATTACTTCAATGTATTTATTAGACATAGGATGAATGGTGATCCGGGTGAGGTTCGAACTCACGGCCACCTGATTAAAAGTCAGGTGCTCTACCAACTGAGCTACCGGATCAAATTAACGATATACTATCAATAAAAACACATATTGTTAAGTTTGATTTTATAAAATATATTAATATCGTTCATGGGTCACTTAAAACACATCATTATCACCATATTCTTGTTCACGAATTTTTGTTTCGGAAACATTAAATTTTCGGCAGAATCGCTCGTTTTAGATTTCCCATCCACAATCGTTGCATCGGGAAATGCCACCTTTAGTGAGAATCTTATTGATATTAGCTCTAATCGGTTCTCATATGACACAAAAACATTGTATGGAACGTTTGATAAAAATGTGATCATCAACTACCTAAAATCCACACTGAAAGGAGACTCATTCTCTTTAGACATATCAAAACGATTCATTTTAGGACGTGGCAATATTGTTTTTTTAACCGATGACATCAAGGCTTACGCGGATAATCTTACCATCAAAAACTATGAGATACTTGTACTTAAAAACAACGTTTCTATTCAACAAAACGGGAATCAAATTCAATCGAACGAATTGATGTATAATTTAAAAACAGATACAATTTTATCCAATGAACGTGTAAAATTAAAAATCGAGGACTAATGAATATTTCAGAAACAGATGAATTAAATAATACCCAAACCATGCACAGCCCTGAAAAAAAGGCCCCTGAAAATAATGATATGTTCGATGTCATTATTATTGGGTCCGGACCATCAGGCATGTCCGCCGGGATTTGCGCGTCAAGGGCTGACCTTAAAACATTGATTATTGAAAAAGCTTTACCTGGCGGTGAATGCTCCACGGCCTGTAAGATTGACAACTTCATCGGACAACCCAAGCATGGCATTCTGGGAGAAGAGCTGGGACGAGTCATGGAAGAACAATTGTTCTCAAATGATATTCACTACACCTGCGAAACCGTCATTGACTTTATTAACTTACAGGGGCCAGTTAAAACGGTTATTACATCTTTAGGAAATGAATACCGGGCCAAAACAATTATCTTAGCCATTGGTCTTGAACCAAAAAAACTAAATGCAGATTTTGAATCTCAGTTTATGGGGCATGGCATTTCTTATTATGCACAAGCCGACCCTTCGTATTATGAAAATAAAAATGCCGTGGTTATTGGCGGTGGTAATTGTGCCTGTTATGCCGCTGATTATTTATCAAATTTTGTAAACCATGTCTACATGGTCCATAATTTTGATCAATTACGCGCTGTTAAGAAATTAAAACAAAAAATTGAATCGAATGAAAATATCACTTTAATGTGGAACTCAAAAGTCACCGAAGTCTTTGGCATTGATCATGTCGAAAAAGTTAAAACGGAACATGTTCTCACGGGGCAGTCTACATGGTTGGATGCACAAGGAATATTTATTTATATTGGACGCACACCTCCTCAAGATATTGTTCGGTTTGATATTGAACTGGATGAAAAAGGGTTTATTATTACTGATGAATACATGAGAACCAACATTCCAGGCGTTTATGCCGCCGGAGATATTCGAAGTAAACAAGTCCGCCAAATTGCCCCAGCTGTATCTGATGGCATGATCGCAGCGATCAATGCTGAGAGAGATTACTTTCGATGACCGTTGCCGTTATTCGATTTCCCGGCAGCAATTGTGAAAAAGAAGCGATTCAAGCATTGAATAAGCTTTCAATTCCATCCGAATTGGTTGATTGGAATTTCAACAAATCATTGGACCGATTTTCAGGGTTTCTACTCCCTGGAGGATTCAGCTATCAAGATCGAATTCGGGCAGGTGTTATTGCCGCTAAGTTACCATTAATTCAACAACTTAAAAAAGAATCGACCAAACAAAAACCCATCTTAGGCATTTGCAATGGGGCTCAGATTTTAATTGAATCGGGACTATTATCTGATGGGGATCATCTCGAACATATTATTGACTTCAACTATGTCGAACAAAGATCCATCGGTTTTCTATGTGATTGGAGCTTTTTAACCCCTTTTAATTCAACACACAATGTTTTTCTTAAAACATTGTCTGAGAATGATATTCTACCCATTCAAGTTTGCCATGGGGAGGGACGCTTTATTTTTTCTTCATCGCCAGCAAGTGGGCTAAAATATGTATCGATTGATGGGGATATATCTGGCCAATTTCCAACGACACCCAATGGATCCACTGATAATATTGCTGCGATTTCAAATAAAAAAGGAAATGCACTGGCGATTATGCCACATCCAGAACGCTCACTGATGCCTTCAAGATACCCTTTTTCAATCAAAGCTTACGCAAAAAAGCACAATATTAATTTGGTTGATTTTACGGCATTATTTAAAGCCTTTAAGGAATCCTCCGTATGATTATATTAACCACTTTAAAACAAAAAGACCTATCCGCAGTCAGTGCTCAACAACTATTAAAGAATGCGCCCGATGCACCAACGCAAATCAATCGATTTGATTTATATGACATCCAAGCCAATGCTACTGAGCATGAGATCATCCATGCAATTAAAGATTCCTATATTTTCTCAAACCCCAATAAACACCACTTAATTCTTGAACGAACAAATCTAATTCATGCTCGACAACTATTTTTTATTGTTTCAAGAAAATCCCCATTGATTTTAACCAATAAAGTCATTCAACTAAATAAAAAACTAGGTGGCCATCAGGTTACCGCCATTACCCACTCAGAGTTATGGGCATTGACCTATACCGATATTGCAGCCATTGACCCCAACCATGTTATTGATGCCTTCATAACATCGTCCCAAACGAATATCGCACCATTTTCGCATCCGTTGATTCATGATGTTGCAGCATTATCTTTTGATGAGTTGAATCAAAAAATCGGAGTTTTCACCGGCTCCAAAAATCATGATTCTTAAAGTCATCATCGTTAACTACAATGGGGCACAATTTATTAAATCATGTTTTGATAGCATTGTATCTCAATTTAAATTTTTCCCAGATTTTAGCATTCTTGTTATCGATAACGCTTCAACTGACGAATCCTTGCAGTTATTGGAAGATTATGAGGATCATATCACACTCATAAAAAACAATGTCAATGTTGGCTTCCCCATGGCACATAATCAAGTGATTGACTTGCTGGATACTCCCTATATATGGCTATTAAATAATGACACTGAATTTGATCATACCACTGACATTATCTCCCCCATTATGGCCTATTTAAATGCAAATCCTGATGTCGTTGGGTTATCTCCAAAACTTCTAAACACGGATGGAACACTTCAATCTCAAGGAAGTGGGTTTAATCGATATAGATTTCGATCCAAGAAAATAATCCAGGTACCATTTTTATCCGGAGCATCCCTCTTCATTCGGACACAATTCTTTAAAGACATGAATGGATTTGATCCTCATTTATTTTTTTATAACGACGATGTTGACTTTGCCTTGCAAGCCAAAAAACATCGCAAAAGATTAATATACTACCCCAGTATTGAAATCACGCATCACGGTGGGCTTTCGACAAAATTTGAACCCGTTAAAACAACCATTGGTGGTTATTATGGTAGCATTTATCTATGTAAAAAATACTACCCAAAACCCATTTTTCTAGTTTACTACTATTTGGTTCGTTTGTTGATTGACTTAAAAACGTTGTATCATAAAATTGTTCCATCACCATTGTCTGATGAATGGATCATGGAACTAAAAAAAATAAAACATAAATTAAAAAATGAAATTTAAACTCAGTGTCTTATTATTTCTTGTCCTGTTTTCGGTTGCAATGGTTTCATATCCTCAACGAAGTGAACAAGATATTGCGATTCAACAGGAACTCATCAATAAAATCAATCAATCTCCTCGAAACCCTGAATATCGATTCGAGTTGGCCATGGAATTTGCAGCTACCGGATGGATTGAGCTTGGTTGGGATCAATTAAAACTCGTGCCCACATTGGAAAAAAATTACCAGGATATTGTATTTAAAAAATACTCGGCAATTCTAGCATCTGATCCCCAAAATTGGCAGGCACACTTTCGATTGGCCTTTGCTTATTATTTTATGGATGAAAAAGAAAAAGCCATCGAATCTTTCAAAAAAGTGCTAGAAATATACCCAGACCATGTTTGGAGCATGGGCCTTATCGCCTTACTGTACGGTGAACAAAAAAACCATGGAGAATGCATTGCTTGGACAAAAAAAGGATTGGCAATCAACAATGACGCAACAGCTTTGCACTTTCTTTTGGGACAAGCCTACTACGAGACTGGCAATTATTTTGGCGTATTGGGAGAAACATTGAGTGTTGGACGTTTAAAATCCATTGAAGCTAAATATCGCCCCATACCACCCATTGGAATTGAACCATGAGGGGCATATTTTCACCATTAATTATTGCAATATTAGCATTTGTCATTTATTCCTCTACACGCACTCCAACACTTGAAATAAGCACAAAGAAACAGGGGGCAGCAGATTTTGAATTTAAAAATGTTACCATATCAATGCATAAAGAAGGAAAAAAATTATGGACACTAAAGGCCAGTGAATCGGCGATTTATAACCATTCAAATACATTTTTCTTACTGGATATTGATGGGCAACTTAATCAAAATGATGGGCATTCTTTGGCATTTAAATCGCCAACAGGGGCATACAAAATCAAGGACCAATCATTAAAACTTGTTAAAACCAACGCCACGCTGTCTTTATTGGACACGACCTATTATATTATCTGTGATGAAATTGAAATTAATTCAAAGAGTAATATGGTATTTGCCTATGGAAACTTATTTATAAATTCAGATAATATGATTCTAAAAGGCCGAAAAATGATCGCCAATTTAACCACCAATAAGTTATATTTAACTCATCATGTCAACGGCACCATTTTCACAAACATCTTTAATTAATTATATTCGAGAAAACTCATCATTTTCTCGAAGAGAAATCATGGGATGTTTAAATAAGGGCCTTATTTATGTCAATGGCAATGTTTCGTCGGATGCCAATCAACCCGTGTCAAAAAATGATGCAATCATTGTCAAAGGTTCACCTATTTATCAACGCAAACGATTGTATTACATGTTTAATAAGCCAACCAACGTTATTTCTACCTACAAAGATCCCAAAGGTCGAAAAGATTTGAGCTACTTCATTAAAAAATACCGGCTTCCAACAACACTTCGGCCTTGTGGTCGATTGGATCGACATTCATCTGGACTGCTTATTTTTTCAAATGATGGGGATTTTATCAATCGGCTGCTTCACCCTAGTTTTTCAATCAAAAAAACATACGAAATCACCATTAATCACCCCCTCAGTGACCGGCACAAAAAACAGCTTGAACAAGGATTCTTTTTGGAGGATGGTCCGGTCTCAATTCAATTTGACACTATTTTTTCACAATCCCATTTTTTAGTTACCATTACGATCGGACGAAATCGTATTCTTCGTCGATCGTTTGAATTTTTTGGTTATGAGATTCAAGTGTTGCACCGACATGCCATTGGCCCGTTACAGTTGAAGGACCTCCCCTTCGGACAGTTTAAAGAGCTTTCAATATCTAAAATAAAAACGCTGGTACTGAATTAAAGAAATTGGTAATATAATGACAACTTGGCGGCGTAGCTCAGCTTGGTGAGAGCGCACGGTTCATACCCGTGAGGTCACTGGTTCGACTCCAGTCGCCGCTACCAAATCATCATGACATATATTATTTTTTCTATTATTACTTTTATACTGACCTATCTTGGAATTTTTCATTTCTTACCCGATTTTTATTGGTTTCAGTCCTTCCAATACGAACATATTTTCATTAAAACGTTGGTATACAAATCAAGTGTTTTTATTGCATCGTTAATTCCGATTGCCATTCTTTATTTGATTAATCAAAAGGTATTGGACCATGTTCTGGAAAAATCTCAAGTGGTTCATGATGATATGCCAAGCTCACCCGTTATTTTACGAATTAAACAAATCATTCAAGCTTTTTTTGGGTCCTATGAGGCAGCAAAATTATCCATTTCAAAATCAATTAAGATCATTATTTACCTTGGTGTTTCATTACTTATTGCTCGTGTTTTTAGCTATTATTGGAATGATATTATTTTATCATTGCACCACAACCCTTTCTCTATAAATGATCCAGTTTTTAATAAAAACATTTCATTTTATATTTTTAAGTTGCCCGTTTTTAAACAAATTATCGGAATTTTAAAATTCATTGCATTTACCGTGTTGTTATTTTCATTATGGAATTATTTAAAACGCGGTTACTTCACGCTGTTTTTCTCCTCATCGTTTGGTTTAATTAGAACCCATATCTTTGGATTATTATCGGTTTATTTTTTACTCAATGCTGCTGGATCATTTTTATCTAAATACGATATTCTATTTAAAAATAATGACATTATTTACGGTGCTGGTTTTACGGATATTCACTTTTACTTAAAGGCAATTTCAGTATATCCAGCCATTTGGATCACCGTTTCTGTATTATCAATTTTATTTATTTTTCGACCAAATATAAAATTGGTTGGTATTGGAGCCGCAATTGTATTCATCCCAAGCATCTTATTTTTAAATCTGGTTCCAGCATTGGTTCAAAACTACATTGTTACTCCAAATGAGTTTAAAAAAGAAGTCCCTTTTATTAAACATAATATTGCTTATACACAAGCCGCATATCAACTGAATAATATTAATGAAATCGATGTTAACTATGAAAAAATGCTCACATCATTCAATGATGACGCCTTTAATTCAACCCTTAACAACGTACGTTTATGGAATCCTGGCCCATTAAAATCAACCCTAAAACAGTTGCAAGAAATTCGCTTATATTATGAATTTAAAAATATTGATATTGATCGGTACATGATTGATGGCGCGCCACAACAAGTCATGTTGTCAGTTCGAGAACTCGATATCAATCAAATTAGCCAACAAGCTCAAACCTGGGTAAATAAGCATTTAATATTTACTCACGGGTATGGTTTATGCATGGTTCCAGTTAACCAATTTAATGAAGAGGGACTTCCTGAATTGCTAATACGAGATATTCCTCCCATTAGTAAAACAGATATTATGGTATCTCGCCCTGAAATATACTTTGGTGAATCAACAAACCACTATGTTATTGCAAATACTAAACAAAAGGAATTTGATTACCCAAAAGACAATGAGAACCGATATACTCACTACAATGGCTCGGGTGGAATTAAATTAAACTCTCTTTTTAAACGAATTATTTATGCAATTAAGCTCAAAGATATCAAATTATTAATTAGTCAAAACATTCATTCACGATCACGATTGATGTATGATAGAAATGTTCATCAAATCCCTCGAAAAATCACCCCATTCATTACATATGATAATGATCCATACATTGTCATTAATAAAGATGGTCGGCTAATTTGGATGCTTGATGGGTATACATCCTCTGAAAAATTTCCATACTCAACACCCTATGCACGGCGAATAAATTACATCAGAAATTCTGTACTGGCAACAGTTGATGCCTACACTGGGGAAACTCATTTTTATATAAAAGATACCAATGACCCAATCATTAAGGCTCATGCGTCAATGTATCCCAATTTATTTAAATCACTCGATGAATTATCCCCTGATTTAAAATCACACATTCGATTTCCAAAAGGATTATTTAAAATTACCAGCAAAGTATTTAATACATACCATATGAATGACCCCCAAGTGTTTTATAATAAAGAAGATGTCTGGACATTTCCAACAGAAACATATGACACTGACACGGGGATTACGATGGAGCCTTATTATATGTATGTTCAAAACCCAAACAGTGGGGCCTTTGAATATGTGATGATGATGCCATTAACGCCATCAAATAAAAACAATTTGGTATCCATATTAACCACGTCATGCGACCCAGGAAACTTTGGAGAGATGACGGTTTATAAATTACCAAAACAAGAAACCGTTTATGGTCCCCTTCAAATTGAATCACGGATTGATCAGAATACAGAAATTTCTAAAGACCTTACCTTGTGGGGTCAAGTTGGTTCACGAGTTATACGAGGAAATTTAATGGTCATTCCATATAAGAATTCCATTCTGTATGTTGAACCAATTTATTTGCAAGCAACGCAAAGCAAACTCCCTGAATTAAAACGTGTGATTGTTGCTTTTGGAGATAAGGTAACCATGAGCCCTTCTATTTATGACGGCATTTCCACGTTAACAAAAGGTGATTTTCAAAAAAAATCGCAGGCTAAATCATCCAGTATCCCGGCGAAGACCTCATCAAAAGAATTGACAAAAAAAATTATTGAAACCTATTCTAAAGTTAAGGAAACATTAAAACAGTCTGATTGGGCATCATTTGGTAAAACATTTGAATCATTGGATCGATTAATGGACCGATTAAAAAAGGAGCAGTAAATGCCAACTTATCGATATCGATGCAATAGCTGTAAGCATGAGTTTGATGCCGTTCAATCCATGATGGATGCCCCATTAAACACGTGTGTTAAATGTGGTAAAGACTCACTAATGCGTCTCATTCAACCGGTAGGGATTCAATTTAAAGGCAGTGGCTTTTATATCAATGACAAAGCGTCCACATCATCATCCAAGGCCAGTGAATAAATCATTTCAAATATGTATTTTTGAAGATTATACCGCTGCAAATCTATCCCCTTACCAACTCACCCGTCCTTGTTACACCGTTCCAAATGGATTCTATAACTTGATTGAACGACTCCAACAATATTTACCCAACACGCCCATTACCCTTCAGTGCCAACCCTCTCATGAAATCTTTATTAGAAAACGATTTCCTAAACTTACCGTTAACCAACTCAACAAAAGTTTACCGACACTGTTTTTAAATGGTCGGTCCACATTTTCTCACAATCATTTATTGGCCATGCTATCTGACATTAACTCCGATAAAAATTATTTATTCATAAAGGAACAAAATATTGTAAGTATTTTTTGCCGTGATGAATTGAATAACACCATGTTTCAATTGTTATTAAAACGGCCACGATTCGAAGAATTAATCAAAAATGCGCGTCAACAATGTGTTGTTGAAGAAAAAAAATACATCCAATTAACATCTCATTGGTGGGACTACTTGGATCATTTATCGGGGAACTTAGCGATGGACTTTGATCAATTTCCAAACAAAAGTTTGCTCGAAGGCGACATTTCAAGCTTTACCACGTTAACCAATGATCACAATATGTACATTGATCATTCAAGCCGTGTCAGTGAATATGTATCTCTCGATGCATCTCAGGGGCCCATTATCATTATGGATCATGTTTCCATTAAGCCATTTGTTCGCATTGAAGGACCTTGCTATATCGGCTCAAACTCAACCATTCATAGCCATGCTGACATATCTCAAACGTATATTGGCAAGCATTGCAAAATTGGTGGGGAAGTTAAACACTGCATCATTCAATCCTATTCCAACAAAGGCCATGCCGGTTTTATTGGGAACAGCATGTTGGGAGAGTGGGTCAATTTGGGTGCGGGCACAACAACATCCAACCTAAAGCTATCCTATGGCCATATTGCATCTTATGATTATCACACTGAAACATCAAATAGCACTGGGTGCCAATTTTTAGGTACCATCTTTGGCGATTTTGTTCGAACTGGCATTCAATCACTATTTGAATGCGGAACTGTTGTTTCTAGCGGGTGCAGTTTGTATGGAAGCAATGCTCATGCAACATACATCCCGCCATTCACATGGGGGACACTTGATCATTATGAGCACCAACATATTGCCGCATTTATTCAGGCCTTGGACCGCATGATGGCACGCCGTAATATTCTCTTGTCGGATGAAGAGCAACTTGGCTTTAAACGACTCTTTGATCAGCTTCATGCCCCAGCCGATCAGGTCCCACATCCAATACCCTCTTGAAAAATATATTGAATTTGAGTAATCTACTCACAATGAGCCGTTGCTCAGACATACTTGATCTTTGGGGGTGTTTTGGCTTCGACGAGAATGATCGTTTGGCTTGAGCGCGAGTCGAGGAGCTGCCCGGCCTCGTAAAAAGGCAGAAAATAATAACTGCAGATTCATCTAAAGTTATCAGCAACGTTCCTTTTGGAAATGTTGCAGCAGCAGCGGCTTAATTAAGCCATTGCGCGATTCCGTTTGTGTGTTGGCCACGCTCGGTTTCTTTTAATTTCGTCGACTAGAGTTGCTATGGGTTCATAGGTATCAATTTCGAAACTTACACTGGGAACTAGTCATTGCCCGTGAGTTTCTGCACAAGGCATTGGCGAAACTTTACCAGAAACTATACTCGTAGTGGTCTTGCTCATCACATTCTCGGACACCGGTTCGATTCCGGTCACCTCCACCAGAAATAAAAAATAAAGTGATCTATGAATAAATACA
>DBHX01000054.1:0-1832 GCA_002296285.1 bacterium UBP8_UBA817 | reverse complement strand
TACATTCGGACCTGCTATTTGCATCGGTATCCCCCTTATTTATTTGGATAATATTTTTTTATTTGGTTATGATTATTTTTATTCTAAGGAAACGAATTAAAGAGGTGATGTTTCGTTCCAACCATTGCCTGGTAACTCTCTAGAAATATTGAATACTGGCCCCTTTTCAGTACCACCTCTATGCAACACTGAACCAACACCCTGTAATAATGCATGCTTCGCACTTTCAAACTCAAGATTCACCTTTTTTATTTCGATAATGGTTCCATGATCTACTTTCAAAACGCAGGTTATATCATCTGGTGTTAACCCAAAATCCAACAGTGAACAGCGGTCTTTCTGAGGAATTATCATTGCATCACCGGCTCCTCTTGTTGGAAGTAAAACACCATAGTCTCCATTAACAAACAATGCCTCAGTATACGACGTCGCACTCCCATTCGGGGCCCATATGAAACTGCGACGGTACGTATCTTGATGGAAATTACTAAAAACACGATTACCGAAGCCGCTGTAATAAATCAAAACGGTGCTAAAATACCGCAATTTTCCATCAAATAATTGATGGCTTAATGCACTTGCCCCAATCAATGATAATTTTCGGATGGATGGGTTTAACGACCACCGGAATGATTCGAATTTAAGTTTTTCACCTTGAATTGAAAAATTGCAATGTTCAACCTGGGATGGGTTTTTCCATGGGTCCCCACCTGTTTCTAGCTCTTGAACTACGTTTGTAAAATCAATGTTAAATCGATCCATTATTGACGACATTCTGGATCCAGGAATTATTTGATATCGGACTGATTCATTCCCCCATAAATGGGTGAGTAAGTCCCTATCTTGTTTATTTAATGTAATCACCTCTTTGAGCCTAGTGGTTGCGTGCGAATTTGAAAAATTCCGTCCAAAGTATTGCATACCCAGCCTTTGCATGCGAGGCGGCACCATCATATTTGTTACAGAACGTACAATTTTATGGAAAGCTGGGCAATCATTTTATTAAATATAATCTATTTAATGTTTTTAATCAAATATTTAAAGAAGCCTAACACTTCTCTTCTTTAATGTAGTTAAATCACCATTTTCAAATTTATTTTCGTGATATTAAAATCTTGAATCAACTGAACCTGCATGTTTTTTTGGTGATAATGCTCACGTATCATTCGCTCCACTGGAAATTCGAATACGAACATCCCTGAAGCAACCCCCAATGTAAATAACTGGCGACTCATTTGCTGGTCATAAGATTCGTTTTTAAATGACATTAATGCTGAAATAGCTAATCCAAACGCAATTTTATGGCGTAAGGATCGATAGTTTTCTTGAATTCCTAACAGGGACGGCTTTGATGATATCTTTGGGTTTTTCAATTTAGCGTCGGCGTATTGATCATATGCATTGGATATGACCGACACCTGTTGATCAAAATGCAACGCCACAATACCAAGCACCCCCCCAATTAAATACCCACTTCGATTATCAGGTTTTGACATAAAAAAACTGCCCCCAATGGCTGCTAATGAAATATACTTTAGTCGATGCTGTTGCTGCTTTAATTCCAAACGGTCTTTCTGATATATGAATTTAAATAATGCATCATCACTATCGAATGCCCCACCAAACACAACGGTTGTTAGGCATAAAAACGTGAGTATTAGTTTCATTATTCCATTGTAATTCAAACGTATTTATTTCGTAAATTCATCAAAACTATTTGGATCAATGTTCTCATCTTCACATTCATTTTAAAATCTAAATTTGATCAAGTATTAAAAATAATTTAATATGAAATACCAAGGTTGGAAAGGTGGCCGAGTGGCTGAAGGCGC
>DBHX01000039.1 GCA_002296285.1 bacterium UBP8_UBA817 | reverse complement strand
AAGCTAAGTAAATACATTGTCGTAATGCTGATTAAATAAACCCCTATATTTTGTAAATTTAAGTGGAGATTGCCCATGCTACTGGTAATGTGTATTTGATACATGTAATAGGCTTGTAAAATTGCTATAAATATTGGGAAAAATTGAATAAAGCTTCTCATATACTAATTATTAACCATTTATTGAATGTAATTTTCAGTTTGGGGGGGAGATTTTAAATGTTCAATTTGAGTGCCTTCCAAGTACCCCTGAATTAATCCATATTTTTTTAAATGGTCATATAAAAACGCATCATCTGACCCAGCTCTTTTAATATACCCTTGTTCAAGATTTGTCTCATTTCTTGATTTAGGAAATAATTTAAATCCTAGATAATGACTCAAAACATACCCCTGAATCCCAAATAATGGGCCTGCGACATTTGCAAAAACAGGGCGTCGAACTTTAAACTGTTTATGTTTGGCTTTAATGGACATCGCTGGCCACCAAACGCTACGCTCTGGGTTATTTTCATTGTTTTTGTAGCGCATCCCCAACATTCCTAATTTTGGAATGGTATCCAGTGCATGAATGAGCTGGTTAAAACTATCCGCATCAAAAACAACATCAGGATCCATCGATATCAACACCCTGGGACAATTTGTATGTGATATTGTTTCTTTAAGGTACTCATTCGTTGCAATGGCTTTCCCATGATTTACCGGCTTTTTAATGATGGTCAATCGTTCATGGTCCACCCCATCCAATAGTTCATGTGTTTTTGGGTCTTTTGAACAATTATCGATGATGGTGCAATAGGTATCGGACCGATAATTTAAAACATCAACAATGCAAGGAATTGTTTTTGACAATTCGTCCGGAAAATTAAATGTTGTGCAAATGATTAATACCGCATTTGATACCATGGTTTACCCTCTAAAAAATAACTTTTTAACCCACGAAAACATGCCCAAATCCACGGTTCGATACTTATGCCAATTTAAATATTGAACAAAAAATGAGGGCCGTTTTCCTGGTTCAAACTCATGAAATGACCCATCATAAATTCGGACTTGTTTCCCAAAATCATTGATTTGATCTCTAAAAATATCCGGTTCATTGTCTTTATTTATGTTGATTTTTGTCGACCAAGTGCCGTCCTTATGTTTAAACTGCTGGGGCCCTCGAATCACATAATGCTTAAATATGGGGTAATCCAATAATGTCTTTTGCTTTATGCCATACGGAAATACCCGACCGGTGCGAGTAATATCATAATGGATATTGGGTTTATTTTTGAATTGCCGAATTTCCAACCCTCCCGGTGAATAATGCTTGACCTGATCTTGAATTCGCTCATCTGTATTTATTTGTTTTCCCTTTTCGCTGGTATGCAAAAAAAAGTTTAATGCGTGCCAATTGACAATTTCAGATCCGGCCTTTTCCGCTCTTAGGGCAATATCATTTGGATTATCAACCAAAATCTCATCCCCATGCAAAATGGTAAACCACCCCTCGATTGGAAACATTTCTTGTGCTTTTTCAAGCAAGAACTGTCGCATACCATCCGATACACGTCGCCTTGGAAATATCTCATCATCATGAATCAAATACACCACATTTTTATAGGATCGAATAATGTCTGTTGTTCCATCATTGGAGCCATCAAGCACCAATATTTTATCAAAATACTTTAAATTATTGTCCATAACCTCATGAATAATATCAACTTCGTTATACGTCATCATGAGCCCAATGTTTTGCATTGCCATACGTTTAATTTTAATTGTTCTAACCTCTCTGTCAATTCACGTTATTGAATAAAAAATTGAATTCACATAAACTAACCATATGAAAAACCCGGGTGGATTACACTATGTTAAGTTAATTGTGCCCTTTATCAAACCTTATTGGTCAACGCTTATCGTATCCTTAATCTGCACGTTGTTATTTGCCATATCCAATGTCTATATTATGCCCTTGGTCAACGATATTTCTCGCGAAGTGTCCAATAAAAACTTTACTTACTTTACCAACCATGTGATTAATGCATCTATTTTGTTTTTTATTCGATTATCCAGCAAATATCTACAAACCTACATTATGGAAAAAGCATCGTATCAAATTATGATGGATATTCGACTAAAGCTTTATCGCATTGTCCATTTTCTTCCCTCAGAAGCCTACAACACCCAAAAACATGGAGACATTACATCGCGCATTTTGGATGACTGTAACAAGATACGCACCGCTATTTTTTTAAATTTTGAAAGCTTGTTGCCCAATTTACTCACCTTGTTGGCCGTGGTTGGGTATTTATTTTATTTAAGTTGGCCCTTGGCATTGCTCAGCTTGGTGGGTGCCCCCATATTTATTTTCACATTAAGCTTTTTCTCGAAACGACTTCGAAAAGTCAGTAAGCAATTGCAACAGAATACCGCAGACTTGACTCAAATGATTCAAGAATCGCTGATGAACATGAAAATCCTTCAAATATACACATCTGAAAACAGAAATATTGATCGCTTTCATCACATTCAAAAACGGTACATGAATGGCTACATCAAAGAAATTAAATTTAAAATTACCCGTGAGCAAGTGGATGCATATAGCCAATTCATTATCTTCTTAATTATTATTTGGTTCGGTGGTTACTTGGCATTAAACGACTACATTACCACCTCTCGACTACTTTCTTTTTTTACGGGCATTGTTCTGTTGGTTGAACCCACCATTATTTTAACCAAAATTTATGCCACAACATTTCAAGTAACCGCATCCATTGAACGAATCAATGACTTTCTTATCCAAGATCATGATGAACCATATTCTGAGAAAAATGAAACGCCTTTGACCTTTTCATGCCTCGCATTTAAAAATGTGAGTTTTAGTTACCCTAGTGCACAGTACCGTGTATTAAATAATATTTCTTTCAC
>DBHX01000053.1:17591-18187 GCA_002296285.1 bacterium UBP8_UBA817 | reverse complement strand
TTTATGAACAAGAATATTTATTGGGAACAAGCTTTGGTCGTCCCCTAATTGCGAAGCGACAAGTGGAAATTGCGCAACAGGAAGGGGCCAATATGGTGGCCCATGGCGCCACAGGAAAGGGCAATGATCAGGTTCGTTTTGAGCTCACGTTTATGGCATTGGATCCATCGCTAAAAATTATTGCGCCATGGAAAGATCCGAAATGGGATTTGCACTCCAGAGAAGATTGTTTGGTGTATGCCGATCAACATAAAATTCCGGTGACGCAATCCAAAAAACGCATCTATTCTGAAGATCGAAACATTTGGCACATTTCTCATGAAGGAGGGGTACTGGAAGATCCGGCCAATGAAGCGCCTGATGATGTGTTTACATTGTCCAAAACCATTGAAAATGCCTCAGATTCACCAGAGTATGTCACCATTGACTATGACAAAGGCACACCGATCAAAGTAAACGGTCAAGCATTATCTCCGGTTGATTTATTGACAAAGTTAAACCAAATTGGATCTGAACATGGGGTTGGGCAGATTGATATGGTGGAAAATCGCTTGGTTGGCATTAAATCACGCGGTGTGTATGAAACACCCGGTGGA
>DBHX01000053.1:0-17267 GCA_002296285.1 bacterium UBP8_UBA817 | reverse complement strand
GGTGTGTATGAAACACCCGGTGGAACCCTGTTGTATGAAACGCATCGTATGCTCGAACAATTGGTTTTGGATCGTGATACCACGTTATTAAAACAAAAATTGGGCATTGAATATGCACAAATGGTGTATGATGGTCGTTGGTTTTGCCCAGCCAAAGAGGCTTTGGATGCATTTGTTGATTCAACTCAGCAAGTGGTGACGGGGTCGGTTCGCGTAAAACTTTATAAAGGAAATATTGTTCCTGCGGGGTTAAGGGCCGAAAAATCATTGTATATGGAAGATTTGGCATCGTTTAGTGATACCGAACTGTATGACCAAAAAGATGCCACGGGGTTTATTCGTGTGTTTGGATTGCCCATGAAAGTGAATGGGATGGTGAGCCGGTCATGACCAAACAACAATTATGGGGTGGCCGATTTGAGAAAGGCTTGGACGCATCGGCCATTGATTTTAGTTTTTCATTGTCGTTTGATTATGTGCTGTTGCCGTATGATATTGCGGTGAATAAGGCCCATAGCTTGGCCTTGGAAGCGGCGGGTGTTTTGACAAATCAGGAACGAGTGGATTTGCACCATGCCTTGGATGCGGTATTGGCTGAGTCTGAGGACGCGTTAAGTCAACATCCCTCAGATGAGGATGTCCATAGTTTTGTTGAACGATTGGTGATTGAAAAGGTTGGGGATTTGGGCAAAAAAATGCATACTGGCAAATCTCGCAATGACCAAGTGGCTACCGATGTTCGTCTGTATTTAAAAGATCAGATTTCAGAGATTGATGGATTGATTCATGATACCATGCGTGCCTTGTATGATTTTGCTGATGATCATAAGGAAACGGTGTTTCCTGGATTCACGCATTTGCAAATTGCTCAGCCAGTGGTGTTGGGGCATCATGTCTTGGCGTATTTAGAAAAAATAAAACGCGATCAGAATCGATTTGTGGATGCTTTTGAACGAACGGATGTTTGCCCCTTGGGATCGGCGGCTATGGCAGGCTCAAATTACCCTGTGGACCGTTTATTGGTGGCCCGTGAGCTTGATTTTTCGGATATTACATTAAATAGCATGGATGCGGTGTCGGATCGTGACTTTATTTTTGATTTTTTGTATGCGGCCTCTATGATCACCCTTCATTTGTCTCAATTTTGTGAAGAGTTGATTTTTTGGTCATCGTCTGTGGTTGGATTTATTACGATTGGGGATGAATTTACCACGGGAAGTTCGATTATGCCTCAAAAGAAAAACCCTGATATTGCCGAATTGATTCGTGGTCAAGCCGGCCCTGTGGTGGGCCAGTTTATGGCGTTGCATGAAATGGTTAAAGGTTTGCCGTTAACGTATAATAGAGACTTGCAAGATGACAAAAAATTATTGTTTCGAGCGGTTGACATCACCAAGTCGGTATTGGCGTGCTTTTCTAAAATGGTACCCACGATTCAGGTCCATCATGAAAAAATTCAGAAGGCCATGAACACCGGGCATATTTTGGCCACCGAGATTGCGGATTATTTGGCCATCAAAGGGGTGCCTTTTCGAGAAGCTCATGAGCAAGTTGGGGCACTGGTGCAATTGGCTGACGAACAACACTGTCAAGTGCATGAGCTTTCTGAAGATCAATTAAAATCAGTGGCATCAGCCATTGAAACAGATGTGGTGGATCGGTTATCATTTAAATCAGCCATTAATCAAAAAAATGGCATTGGGGGAACATCGTTCGATCAAGTCGCCGAACGATTGGTTCAATTAAAGGAGGCATTTCAATGGCAGAGCAAAGTTTAGTATTTATCAAACCGGATGGTGTCAAACGCCGGCTAATGTCTGAAGTTATTCGTCGATTTGAAACTCGTGGGTTTGAGTTTAAACGTTTGGAGCTTCGTCAATTAAGCAGTGACGAGGTGGACGCTCATTATCAAGAACATGTTGAGCGAGACTTTTACCCACGATTAAAGGAATTTATATTAAGTGGCCCCATTTTAATTATGATTCTTGAAGGGGATCGTGTGGTGGACACGGTTCGAAAAATGGTTGGTCCGACCGATGCATTGGATGCTGAACCGGGAACCATTCGTGGTGATTTGGCACTGTCAAAAGGTGAGAACGTGATTCATGCATCGGACAGCCCAGAATCTGCCAAGCGTGAAATTGAGAACTTTTTTGGTTCGCTTGTTCATTAGTTTTTTTCTTCTTTTTTTGGTTGGGGGGGGATTATTGCTTCGTGCAATGTACTATCAACCGGTCTATTTTGAAGATGATTGGTTGGAATCTGAGGATACAATCGATGGTGCGATTTCTGATTTGAATGCTCGTATTTCCACAAGAATAAAAGACCCTACGACTCAACAGCAGTCGCAAACCGTTTGTGTATTGGTTCATGGGTTTAGTGCATCTTCATTTGAGTTTGAGGCATTTAAAAAATCCATTCTTGAGAAAGATTCAAATGCGTTCTTTTCATCAATTGTATTGGGTGGGCATGGTCGTAATTATGACGCGTTTAAGAATGCCACTTATGAGGATTGGTTGGCACCGATTGTTACTGAACTTACGGCGTTATCATCCAAAGGGTATACGAATATTGTGTTATTTGGGGTGTCTACAGGGGCTTCTGGTATTTTGCACTTGGCTTTAAATCAAAAGCTTAACCATGTGCCCATTCGCCAAATTATTTTGATGGACCCTTATGTTTTGCCAACAAATAAAACATTGTATTTGGTGCCATGGCTTAAGTATGTTATTACCAATACTCGACTAGAGGATGTTGGTGTGTTGGGAACCCAATATTGGTACACCAATCGTCCGGCGCAATCCCTACATGAGTTGCTAAAATTAGTAAAGGTGACCCAATCTGATTTGACCAATTATTCGGGTGGTTTTAAGACGCCGATGCATATTTATACCGCGAATGGCGACCCCACGGCCGATACGCGTGGGGCTGATATGATTTTAAACGCCTTGGGTGCCGATGTGGTGAATATTAACCGGTATGAATCCAGTCATCATGTGTTGATCGAACCCACATCAAAAAAAGATTGGTCAGCATCTGATCAACGCCAATATGAACACATTATTGATGAGATCTTTTCTCTCATTCAGTAGTTTTTTTAGAAAACGTGATTAAATCCAAAGTAAAATTCACTATTATTTTCTGCATAGGCAGATTCAAGTCGAAATGCGCCACTTCCGATCGGAAAATACCCGCCCAACCCATAGGAAAACAATGTTTTTTTTAGGTTTGATATGTTTCTCCCAATGACACCAGCTTCAATGAACGGGGTTAAGGTAAACCATGTGGTGAGTGGGGTTCGCCATTCGAATTGTGCATACGTTAAGTGGCGATCCATAATATCGTTGGTTTTATATCCCCGCAGATAATAATAATTTCCAACCCCTGTTAAGTACTGAATATGGTCATTGTTTGTGACGGTTTGCACCGAGTAAAACTTACTGGCGAGTACACCATTTTTATGCGGTTTAAAGTAACGAACATCATTGGATATGATTTGATGGTGGTTGTAGAGCACTGCTTTGATTTCATTAAAGTAGCCACTGGTGGTATTGAATTCTTTATTTCGGGTATCAATTTGCGCCCCAATAATGACGCCAACATCATTGAGGTCATTGAAAATTTTTGGATGGTTATTTTTTTCTGTGTTTTCATTATAATGTGTAAATTTAAGGCCGAGTAATGCATCCCATTTTTTGTGGATTGGTTTTTCTATACTAATGGTGGTGCTCAGTTCGTTAAAATATAAGTTGTCTTCTGTTGTCTTTTCTTCAAGGTTTCCAATTCCATAAAAGCTTTCTCCTGTATTTGACCCATATACTTTGATGTTTAAGCGTTCAGTGCCAATGGGAATGTTGGTTGTGTTCAAAAAACCCGCTTGTCCTTTTTTTTGAGTTAATAAAAATAATTGAATATCACTGGTATCTGTTAGAGGACGTTGTATAAAGGCTCCGGCCATGGTTCCGGTTTCTTCAGAGAAAGAAATAATTGGAAAGAACATGCCCAATGTTTGGGTTGAATAGATGCATAAAATTAACAATAATTTTATCATTTGAAACGTTTAAACTCGTTGTTTTTTAATTTCTTAAAATAATTAGATGAATCATCAAATACATCTTCAACCAAAATAATAATGGCAATGACATTGGGGATGACCATGAGTCCGATCATTAAATCAGAAAAATTTAATACGGCGTTCAATGTGATGGTTGACCCAAGTAGGATGATTCCAATGAATACCCATTTGAATGGTAGAATGGCTCTTTTTCCAAATAAGAATTGAAGGGCTACTTCACCATAATAGGACCAAGTAATCATGGTTGAAAAGGCAAAAAGAACCACGGCTAATGTAATAAAGATGGACCCAAACCCTTTTAAATATTGATCAAAAGATGCAATGGTTAACTCAATGCCATTTTTGGGTTGGCCAATGAATATGTCATCGATTTCGATGTTGTTGCTATTTTTATCAACAACAAATTCCAGGGACATTTGATGCAGGTTTTCTTTTTCTTTGATCCAATCTTTGGTGTGTTCTTTAAATGCAATCGTGTGGGATTGCCATGAATTATTTGATTTGGTGGGGTTTAATTTAAAATAAATAATTTTTAAATCTTCTTTTTTATTGGCCGGTGCTGTAAAGAAATATTTTTCATCGCCATGGAGTTTTAATGCGGTGACTTTATTTCCATTTTTATCTCGAACAATAACGGCGTAATTTCCGCGTCCACGTTTTGTTTTAAATTGGATCCCATCTCCCAATACAGTGGTTGTGGGGGTGCCGTACCAAGTTTCTCCTTTCTTTACGGTATCAAATAAAGGGGTTTTAAAGGATTCAATTTTTTTACTATTGGTGACATAAGTGAGTCGCTTGCCTTGATTGTCATCGGATGTGGTGATTTTCCATGTTGGATTTTTTTCAATGGTTGAATTTTCAAACTGAATGGCCGATGGCCCCATTGAGTAAGTATTATTTCCATATTGTCCGCCTAAAATAATGACAATGGCTGTGGCTGTGCAAACAATAATGGTGTCGATCAGTGGCCCAACGGATGCCACAATGCCTTCCCTGATGGGATAATTTGTTTTTACGGCCGCATGCGCAATGGACGCGGATCCTAAGCCGGCTTCATTTGAAAAGACGGCACGTCGAACCCCCCATAATATTACGGTACCAATGGATCCTCCAGCAACAGCCATTCCAGTAAATGCATCGGATATAATTAATGACAAAACACCAGGTATGGCCTTGAAATTTAAGATGCAAATGGTAAATGCCCCCAAAATGTATATGATGCACATGGTTGGTACAATTTTTGATGCCACATTTCCAATTCGTTTAATGCCGCCAATAATCACCAAGCCAATGCAGATGGCCAATAAAATACCTGTGGCCAATGGTGGAATATTAAAATAAGTGGATAGCGCGGATGCGGCTTGATTGGCCTGGAACATCCCACCTGCGCCAAATGCTCCGAAAACAGAGGATACAGCAAATAGTATGGCCAATGGTTGAAGATACTTGGGCAATTTTTTCTTTATGTAGTACATGGGACCACCAAAGACTTCGCCGGTTTGTTTATTGACTTCGCGGTATTTGGTGCCCAGTGTGCATTCAACAAATTTCGTGGCCATGCCTAGAATGCCCACAATCCACATCCAAAAGATTGTTCCTGGTCCACCAATTGAGATGGCAATGGCAACGCCAGCAATGTTCCCAAGGCCGATGGTTCCAGATAACGCGGCCATTAAGGCTTGAAAATGACTGATGTGGCCCGGTTCATTGGGATCATCAAAGGTTCCTTTCAGTAAATCAATGGCATGACGAAACCCTCGAAATTGAATGAACCAGAATCGTAAGGTAAATAAGATCCCACAGAATAAACATAAGAAAACCACTGGGTAGTACCAAATGATCTGAACCGCTTTTTCTAATAAACTTGCAATCATTAAAAAAATGGGGTGCAGTGTTGTGTTAATAAAATTTTGCATGAGATATTGATTATTCTATTCAAAAAATGATTTGAAAACAAGTTAAAGAGATGACTGAATCTGAGATTTTAATTTTTTCTGGGTTAAGATATCCCCAAAAACAGTGTGTTTGGATCCGTCATAGTAGATGTATGTTGGGATACTAATTTGATCAAATTCTTTGAGTAAATTGGAAATGATTTCGGATTTATTTGTCCAATCGGCTTGAATTAATGCAATATTTTTAGATGCAAATAAACGAAGTGATTCTTTTTTGTTTAGCACGGTGATTTTATTGGTTTGGCATGTGATGCACCATTTGGCTGTGATATCAATCAAGTAAGGCCTGTTGGTTGACTCCAGTTGTTGCCTTAATTCTGGTGTGTATGGCGTCCACTGTGCGGTTGATGTGGGGGATGATAAGACAGGTATGAGTCCAATGATGGCTGTGAGTAGTAACATGATCATGGCTTTCTTAGACTTTTGTTTTGACCTAAGAATTAGAAGCGAAAATAATGCAATAATGCCACTAAAAAATGCCAACAAGGAGGTGGTGCTAATCTGTGCTGATAATACCCACATCAACCAACCAATGGTTAGAATGAATCCCATGTTTAAATAATATTTGAGTGATTGATTCCACTGCCCGGACTTTGGCAATACTTGTCGTGCCGTTGGTATGGTGATGATGAGTACCATTGGCAATGCCAATCCCAGACTCATGGCTAAAAAAATGGTCATGCCAGTGATGGGTGATTGAAAGAGTGCTGCGGATAGTGCGCTTCCTAGAAAAGGTGCGGTGCAAGGCGTGGCGATGAGGGTTGTTAATATCCCATTGAGTATCATGTTGTTGCTTTTTTGGGATGCGAACTTTGGCAATGGGATATGAATCAATTCTAAATTAATGGCCATTATGGCAATGAATAGTAAAATAAGCCCTTGAATCATTTGTGGCGATTGCAGTTGAAATCCCCAGCCAACAGAAGCTCCTGAAATTTTTAATCCCAATAAAATTCCATAGAGGCTAAGTAACGATATCGTAATTCCAATAAAGTAACCCCATGCATCTTGGGCGTTTCTTTGGTTGGGTTGTTGGGTTAACTGGATGGCTTTAATTCCCAATATTGGCAAGACACAGGGCATGATATTGAGTAGTAAACCACCGATAAAAGCGCTTAGTAGTAGCGCCATTAGTGTAACGTAATTCGTGTTTGATGGATGCACTTTTGTTTTGATTGGTATGCCGTTACCTTCATTAATGAATAATTCTCCCTCAATGGTATCCATTGATGTGTCCAATAATGGAACGGTTAACGTGTTTTTTTTAAGTGCCATTTTTTTTAGATTAAATTGGTTATTTTTGTACGGGTAAAATTTAGCGGATGACGGTTGGGATTGAAATATGAATTGAATTTTTTTTCCTTTTTTTTCAATGGTAAATTGAGGGGTGGGCGTGGCCTGGCGTGTAATTATTGGTATTGTTTTTGGTACGTGTAACGAAATGATTTGCTCTTTTGGAATGCAGATATCCTCACATTCCAACCATTCAAATCGTGCATCAACGGCATCAATGGATCCATTCAATGATAGCGGAAGTTGATAGGTAACCTTGTTTTTGTAGCCATACGTAATGAAGGGGTCCATAGGAATAATGGTTGGTTTAGGAAAGATTAACTCCCCGATGGTCACTCTGGGTGGGATGTTGCTTATTTTTGCTTTTTCGCCACTATCGCCAGGGTTTTTCCAATAGGTGTGCCACCCTGTGGGCAATGTTTGTTTAATTTCTGTTTGGATGGTTCCATTGGCATGTTTTCCAATCACTTGCCATTCAATGCTGGCATTAATTTCCATGGTTGCAATGGATAAGCATAATAAAATCCAGCGTGTCATGTTGTTAGTATACGAAAACTTTGATGTTGAAACAAATGACCTCATTTATGGTTGGTTTAAATTAAAGGTTCGACAGTGTTATTTTTGATGATTGATGAGTAAAAAAATATCATGAACCGATGGATGTTTTGTAGCATATGTATCCATAGCCATCATCAAAAAATTTTCTGGCCAATTTATTTTTATAGAGTTCTTGTTGGTACGCTTTAATATCACCCCCTATGCTATGCAAATTGTCTAAAATGGTCTTTTTTATTTCTGGGATGAATGATAAATCGATATCATCCCGAGCAATGGTTATTAA
The DNA here is from genome assembly GCA_002296285.1 of bacterium UBP8_UBA817. Classification (GTDB taxonomy): domain Bacteria; phylum Margulisbacteria; class Marinamargulisbacteria; order UBA817; family UBA817; genus UBA817. The sequence goes on along the minus strand of DBHX01000053.1, from coordinate 9,103 downwards.
GATAAATTCAATGACTCCTTTTTCAATTTCACTTTTTAAAAATGGTAGAGTATGCATTAAAAAATCAGATGACATGCAATTTGGGCGACGAATAATTATGGCATTATAATCTCCGTTGTCTTCTTCATGTCTTTTGAATCCTTCTTTTTGAATCAAAACTTGTGTAAAATAGGCATTGCATTTATGAATATGGTGCTCAAAAGAGGCTGCAATGTCTTTGACTGTAGATGTTGTTTCATAATCGAAACCAAATATTTTCTCTGGATGCAATGCGCTTCCAAGGCTCAATAGTTCAATGCCATTGCCTACGCCAATCATACAGACATTTTGTAGTCGGTTTTTTTTGTATTTGTAAATAGTAAATTTCCATGTTGGTTTGAGATCACGCCCTTTTTTGTCAGTATGTGTATTATTAGAGCATGGAATGGCTTTGCCGATTCAAGGTAAAAATCGATGGTTTTTTTATTTAAGCACATTGGTTTAATTTATTTAAATTTATTCTTTTTGCCGAATGCTTTCTGATGGGGGGATTCCGTTGGTTTTCTATTTTTGCTCTCCCTGTTAACATTAAATGTATCGTGCAATCAATCGATAAAAAATATTAGGAGGAGCCGATATGGAACAAGTTGTTGCAACGCAAATACGTGTGGGTATGATTTTAAAGGTCGATGGCGATTTGTATAAAGTGAATAAAACACAACATGTAACCCCAGGGAAAGGCGTGGCATGCATGCAAACCAAATTGAAGAATATTTTTAATGGAAAAAATTTAGAGAAGCGATTTCGATCAGCGGATCGTGTGGAACGGGTGTCTGTGATCACGAAGCCGATGCAATATTTGTATGATGATCATAACGGATTTCATTTTATGGATTCGGAAACCTTTGACCAAATCATGTTGGATACTGAATTTGTTGGTGACAAAAAATGGTATTTGGTTGAAGAGCAAACCTATCATGTGGCGTTTCATGAATCCACGCCGGTGGATATTGAGTTGCCCAGTTCCATTGAGTTTACTGTAACATTGGCACCGCCTGAAATTCGTAAAGCGACTGCAAGTTCATCACTTCGTCCCATTGAAGTGGACAATGGCATGACCGTTCAGGCGCCGGCATTTATTAAAGAAGGTGATCGAATTAAGGTGAACCCTGAAACTGGGGAGTACATTGAAAGGGTGAAATAATGAGTGCACAAGACAGTGATCGCATTCCAATTCAATGCCCGGCTGATTTGGCGAATGGGGTGTATGCCAACTTAGGTGTTGCTAATTTTAATCATGAAGAATTTGTGTTGGACTTTATTTTTTTGCACCCAAATACCAAGACCGGGGAAGTTCGATCTCGTGTGGTTCTTCATCCGGATCATGTCCGACGACTGGTGAAAATGCTTCAAAAAAACCTTGAAAACTATGATGACCAATTTCATGCTGGTGAGTCTGATAATCCACTCGGGGACGATGATTTTCCTCCCATTACATTGAATCTAAATTAACGTGGATCAATGGGTTAACCGTGCCATTGAATTGGCAAGAATGGCCGCTGCAATCAATGAATTTCCAGTAGGGGCGTTGGTTGTGCTTAATGATCAAGTGATTGGCGAAGGGATGAACCAGAAAGAGTCACTTGGGGATCCAACCGCTCATGCCGAGGTGATGGCCATTCGAGATGCTTGCAATCGAGTGGGTGACTGGCGGCTGAGTGGCTCGATATTGGTAACAACACTGGAGCCATGTCCGATGTGTTTGGGGACCATTTTGCAATCCCGAGTGTCGGAGATTGTGTATTTGGCCAAGGATCTTCGGTGGGGGGCGTGTGGATCGGTGATGGATTTTTCGAATCATAGTGCGTTAAATCATCGGTGTCAGTTAACTTATTTACCAAATGAAACGGTGGTTGGATTGATGAAAATATTTTTCAAGGATCAAAAAAAACGTTAGAATCTGAAACAGGAGGGGACTATGTTGTGTTATTTTTGTGCATTGCCTGTTGATGGGTCTATTTGTCAATCCTGTGAGCGCATGTTACGGCCCAAATTTAATTGGTTGCCCGCCCTGCCAAATATCTGTATGGGTGGGGCATTGTATGCTTATACCCCTGTTATTCAATCGGTGATTCATGGAATGAAATATGATGGGAACTTTAAGTTGGGGAATCTTATTCAACGGGCCATTCAGTTCAGTGATATTCCTCATTTGTATTTTGAAACGGATGGGCATGTATGCGTGCCCTCGCATTGGTTTCGGCAATTCTTTAGAGGCCGACAACATATCCCATTTTTATTTGATATTTTTAAAGGCCAAAATTTGGATTTTTCCTCGCTATGCCATCGACGTCGTTACTCACGAGCGTCTGTTGGGTTGACTCGAAAAGAGCGTTTGCAAAGCATCTCTCAACGCTTTAAATGGCGAGGTAATTCTAGTATTCAATCCGTGACTATTTTGGATGATGTTTGCACCACTGGGGCAACACTTTCGGCGATGGCTAAGTTGTTGAAATCAAATGGCATTGAGAATGTGTATGCATTGGTCATTGCGCATCAACCATTGGATAAATCATGTAAAAACAGATCGACTTAATGGCACATTGATCTTTTCATTTTTGAATTTTTAATGACTTTAATTGTGTCGTCTAATTTATATTTTTTAAATCACTAGGATCGGGATTGAATAGCAGACGGTGTCTTTATTGGGATTAAATGATTTTTTTTTCAAGTGTCCTTAATCGAGGCATCACCTCATTGCCAATGAGTTCAATGGATGCCATGACTTGTTGGTGGTTGAGGGCAGCCACATTCATTTGGAAGGTGAAGCGAGATAGTCCTCCCAAGGCTTGGCTGTGGCGCATGATTTTTTGAGCCACATCATCAGGGCTTCCAACCACCAATGCGCCTAAGGGGCCGGTTTGCATGAGGAAATGCTCTTTGGTCACGGGTGCCCAACCCCGTTCTTTTCCAATTTGATCAAATACGTTTTTGTACCCAGGATAAAATTCCTCAAGGGCCTGCTCTGTTGTTTTGGCAACATATCCCAAGGAATGAATCCCTATTTTAAGTTTTTTGGGGTCCTGCCCAGCATCTTGTCCCGCTTTTTTGTAAATGTTGGTGTGGTAGTTAAACCGGTGGGTTTCGCCGCCAATAATGGCAATCATCAATGGCAGCCCTAACCGTCCAGCACGTAAGCAGGATTCTGGGGTTCCGCCAACGCCAACCCAAATGGGAAGTTCATCTTGTATTGGGCGGGGGTAGATGGACTGATTTACGAGCTCTGGGCGAAATTGTCCGTTCCAGTTAATGGTTTCATGGGCCCGAATCTTTAATAATAAATCCAGTTTTTCTTCATAAAGGGCATCGTAATCATCAAAATTAAACCCAAAGAGAGGAAACGCTTCTGAAAATGATCCTCGCCCAACGACCATTTCGGTGCGGCCTTTGGAAATGATGTCAAGGGTGGCATGTTGTTGAAATACGCGGACAGGGTCAGCCGCACTTAATACGGTGACAGCGCTTGTAAGTCGAATGTTTTTCGTACGCGCCGCTGCTGCGGCTAAAATAACCGTTGGCGCGGAGTCCATGTATTCTTTTCGGTGATGTTCCCCAATGCCATACAATTGAATGCCTTGTTGATCGGCAAATTCAATTTGGCTGAGTAGTTCGTCCATGGCCTGTTGGTTGATGGTAGGGTTTGTAACGCTTGAATTATTGGCGGCAAAGCTATCAATGCCAATTTGAATTGAACTCATAAATTTATCATACTCAATTTTTAATTGTATTGTTAATTCTAATTCTCCTCGATAAAGTAAGTGTATGTTCACGCAGGAGTTAAACATATCCATTCAACGTGGTGCACATCGAGATGAGCTGATTGAATCGCTGATTCATTTGGGCTACGAGCGTGCGAGTATGGTGATTGAACCGGGGGTGTACAGTGTTAAAGGGGCGATTGTTGATGTGTTTCCAAGCAATCATAATCAACCCATTCGGTTTGATTTTTTTTCTGGTTCTTTGGATCGCTTGACGTCATTTCGGCCGGATACCCAGCGCTCCATTCGTGATTTGGATGAAACGGTCATTTCTCCTTATGATTCAGAGCTTATTAAACGATTTTCCTTCGATAATCGCGTGCTTGATTCCGATGTGGTGTCGAATATTCAAGATGGAGATTATGTGGTTCATGAGCGGTATGGGATTGGGATTTATCAAGGGTTTACTCGTTTAAAAATAGGGAATCAAGAAGGTGAGTATGTCTTAGTTCAGTTTAAAGGGGCGGATAAACTTTACATGCCATTGGATCAAATTCCGTTATTGCATCGGTATACGGGCGTTGAATCATCGCCCAGGCTCAATGGTTTGTATGATGGGGGGTGGGAGCGGACCCGAAGAAATGCCCATCGTGCCTTAAAAGTTATTGCAGAGGAAATATTTTCAATGTTTAAACTTCGGCAATCCGTTCAAGGGTATGCTTTTGCACCGGATTCTGATGATCAATTGTCGTTTGAAATGGCCTTTCCATTTGATGAAACACCCGATCAATTGTGTGCCATTCAGGATGTGAAAAAGGATATGGAATCCAATCAGCCCATGGATCGGTTGGTCTGTGGTGATGTCGGTTTTGGAAAGACAGAAGTCCTTCTTCGGGCGGCTGTTAAAGCCGCACTCAATGGGAAGCAAGTGATGGTTTTGGTTCCAACAACCATTTTATCTGAACAGCATTACAATTCATTTCTTACTCGATGTGAGGGAATGAGCATTAGTATCGGTGTGATGTCCCGTTTAAAATCATCAAATCACAATAAAAAAGTGCTTTCTGGGCTTATTCATCATCACATTGATATTGTGATTGGCACCCATCGATTACTCAGTTCTGATGTGAAATTTAAGGATTTGGGATTGGTGATAGTGGATGAAGAACAGCGGTTTGGGGTTCAACACAAAGAAAAAATTAAAGCAATGTCTAAAAACATCGATATTTTAACCACCTCAGCAACCCCTATTCCTCGAACGTTGTACATGTCACTTACGGGTGCCAAAGCCATTTCAACATTGAATACCCCCCCGATGGGAAGGGTGCCAATTCAAACCATGATCGGTGAATATTCGCCCGAACTCATTCAAGCGGCGATTAAAAAAGAATTGAGCAGGGGTGGTCAAGTGTATTTTTTGCATAACCATATTGATCAAATGGCCACCATGTCGAGTGAAATCTCTCGGTTGGTTCCTGGGATTCGTATTCGAATTGCTCATGGTCAAATGAAGCCAAAAACATTGGAAGATGTGATGGTATCGTTTTATCATCATGAGTTTGATTTATTGCTATCTACAACAATTATTGAAAATGGATTGGATATTCAAAATGCAAATACCATTATTATTAATCGTTCGGATCGATTGGGTTTGTCGCAAATTCATCAAATTCGAGGACGAGTGGGTCGATGTTCGATTCAAGCGTACGCCTATATTTTATTTCCAACCGAGCACCAACTGACCGATGAATCAAAGGAACGATTGCAGGCACTTAAAGAAGCTGTTGGGTTGGGGGTGGGGTACCAATTGGCCATGAAAGATTTGGAAATTCGAGGGGCGGGGACATTATTGGGGGAGAAACAATCGGGTCATTTAACATCCATTGGATTTGATTTGTATTGCAAATTACTTGAAAAGAATTTGAAAAAAGTTCGTGGGCAACCGGTAGAAAATGATGTTTTGATTTCATTGAAAGATGTTCCCAATGTGTTTATTCCTGAATCCTATATTGATGATGGAAAGCAGCGTTTGGCCATGTATCAACGAATGTTAACTGTTAAGAATCGAATCGGATTAAAAAAATTGCGACTTGAATGTGAGGACCGGTTTGGGCCATTTCCAAAGCGGATGGTGTCTTTCTTTCAAGCCATTTCTGCTCAATTAAATATTTGAGAGAGCCATTTGATGGGGGCAGGTTTTTGTATGCCTAATTCAATGCCTTAAATTTTAGGTTTAGTGATTAATTATCTAGGGAATATATCAGTATGAGTTTATTTAATCGCGTGAATATTCGTGACATTGAATCTCACATTCATTATTTGGAAGCCCATTCAAAAAAAATGAATCATAAAACCATTGCATTAAATAAAAAGCAGGTGAGTTTTTTAAAAAAGTACTTTAAATTTCAGGCGAATTTAATTCGAAAGGTTGAGAAGGATAACTTGATGAATTCAGGATACATAATTCTTATTTCAAAACAGGGCGCAGAACAAGATGATATGTATGTTGTTTTATCAAAACGGGTGCTGTACGTGGTTCGGTCAGTGAGTAATGTACTTAAATTTCGTCTGGTCAAAGATGTTTTGCGATTGGAGTATGCCATTTTCCCAGCCAATGCATTTAGTCGGTGCGATAGTCATTCGTACCTAAAATTTTTTATGGATGTTATAAGCATGTTTCGTCGCGTTCTTGATATGCCAAGTCAATTTATAATTTCAACTAAAAAGGGAGTGTCTCAAAAATATTTTGAACAAGTTGTTCAATTTTCTCAAATTGACAAATATTTATAAAAAGGAGCTTTTAATGCATGTGAATTCATCGGGAAAAAAAGGGGTGGGTCGAGGAAAGAAATCATCAAAAAAATCATCAGCTACAGACAGTGTTGGCAAAACACTGGCATTTTTGGACGACGATGAGGTTAGAGTCTTATCGTCTGAATTGGATGAGTTGGAACGGGAATTGAATGACGTATTCTAACGTTTGTTTTTTTCTTTTTCTTTTTCTTTTAATACTTCAGTGATGAGGTCTTCCATGTCCTTTTTGTAAGCTTCTTCATCATCGGTTTCGCCTAAGTTATACGCATTTTTAGCGGCTTGAGCGCATGCCTCTTTAATGAGTTTGGGGTCAATGGACACTTTTTGGCCAAGTTGCGATAAAGATATTGTATCCACTTTATTTGGATCGCTGATATTTCCTTGTTTTTTTGGTTTGAAGTTTGGTGGTGTAATATCCATGAATTAAATTTATCATATGAAAAAAAATATGAACAATCATTAATCCTCATTTTTGAATAATTTCTATTCATTGTATTTTGAAATTTCGATGGACTCCTATTAAAATTAACTTTAGATGAAAAAAAGAATTCGAACCCATACCAATCCACTAAATATCACACAACGACTGGATACTATTAATATCAAATCTGCATTGATGAATTATCATCAGTTGGATTTGGAGATTGGATTTGGCCGAGGTCGGTTTATTTCACAATATGCTGAAAAGCACCCAGAGCGATATGTTGTTGGTGTTGAAGTAAGAAAGCAAATGGTTGAGGAATTTAAACGTCGCTATACCATTCCCAATTGTTTTCCGATTTGGGGGGCTGGGGCAATTTGTTTGGAAGATGTGATGCCAGATGCCAAAATTAGTCGGGTATTTATTTTTCATCCGGATCCGTGGTTTAAGAAGCGCCATCACAAGCGACGCGTGTTCAATACTGATTTATTGACCCTTATTCATAAAAAAATGCGGCCTGGGGGCCAGGTCTACATATCAACAGATGTTGAAGTGCTGTATGAAGATATGCTGAATGTGTGCCAAACATATGGTAATCTTGAGTTTATTGAGGATGATCCATTTTGGGAGCAGGATTATCTGACGCACTGGAGCATGTTTTCTGATTTGGAAGAACGTTCCCAGTTTTTTATTTCATTTAAGTTTAAGGAGGAAAAATGATCAAAGTTAGCTCAAAGTTGAATGCAAAAGACCATGTTGTGGTTTTTGTGAATTCAAGCACGTCTAAAAAACAAGTTCAGGAGGTGCTTTCATCTCAATATGCTGATTTATTTCAATTGTTTAAAAAGGCCAATAAAATTAAAGAAAATGCACACTGTACTATTCGCACAGGCCTTAAGCCCACGGATCCATGGCTGATTGTTATTGAGTTAGGCAATGATAAAATATCTCAATTTCGTCAACTGGCTGGGGATGTTGTTCGTTTGATGTCGGATGAATCCAAGGTTCAATGGGTAAGTGTTGATTCCATACCAAATTGGGAGCTGCATTTGGCTCAGGTGATTCCAATGAGTTCCTACAAGATGCCGAATCAAAAATCTGACAATAAAAAGTCATCACAAACCAGTCATGCCATTATTTCTAAAAATAAGGCAGCAATTCATGAAGGCGATGCCATTGGTCATGCGGTTAATAAGGCCAGAACGTTTGCTAATCTGCCGGCAAATATATTAACTACGGATCGATTTGTGAAGGAAATAAAGGATTTGTTCAAAGGGGATTCACGTTACAAAGTGAGTGTGCTCAAAGAACCTGATTTGAAGAAGAAGAAGATGAACGCGCTTTTGGGGGTTGGTCAAGGTTCGACGTATCCCTCATACTTGGTTGATATTACCTATTCGGGGGGAGCTGGGGACGCCATTGCATTGGTTGGAAAAGGGGTGATGTTTGATACTGGTGGGATTTCGATCAAGCCGTCCAATAATATGAAAGAAATGAAAGGGGATATGGGGGGAGCTGCCGCTGTGGTAGGCGCGGCTTGGGCCGCTGGTCAAATGAATGTGAAGCGCCCCGTTTCGTTTATTGTTCCAATTGTCGAAAATATGGTCTCTTCCGAGGCGCAACGTCCGGGGGATGTTGTGGTGGCAAGTAATGGGAAGAGCATTGAAATTACCAATACGGATGCTGAAGGGCGACTTATTCTAGCGGATGCGTTGGTTTATGCGGCCAAGAAAAAGGTGTCTTGTATTTTGGATATTGCTACGCTTACAGGGGCAAGTATTATTGCCTTGGGCCCGTACGCAATTTCAGTCATGGGAAATCAGCAACATGTGGTTGATCAATTATTAGCACATTCATTGGAGTATGATGAACGCTGTTGGCAACTGCCTTTATTTGACGAATATAAGGAATTATTAAAGTCTGATGTGGCGGATTTATTAAATGCCAATGAAGGTCGAGCGGCTGGAACCATTACGGCGGCCAAGTTTTTGGAACAATTTGTGGGGGATGTTCCTTGGGCCCATTTGGATATCGCTTCGACCATGTCACGATCTTCAACCAAGGGGGATCAAGTCAAAGGTATGACTGGTGCTGGAACCCGTGCGTTAATTTCTTTTTTGAAAAATTACAC
>DBHX01000049.1 GCA_002296285.1 bacterium UBP8_UBA817 | reverse complement strand
GGAGATGGAAGCTTTTGCACAATTTGGTTCTGATTTGGATAAAGCCACATTAAAGCAATTAGAAAGAGGAAAACGATTAATCGAGATCTTAAAACAAGATCAGTATTCGCCACTTCGAATTTCTCAACAAATTGCCATTATTTATGCTGCAATTAATGGATTTCTCGATAATGTCCCTGTAGATAAAGTTCGTTCATTTGAAAAAGAATTATTTTCAATTATTCAAATGGAGCATGCCGATGTCTTGGATCAATTAGAGTCTGAAAAGGTACTAACAGATGACATTAAATCGAAAATTGAAGCTGCAATCAATGAGTGTTCATCGCTTTTCTCATCATAGGACAATATAATGGCCTCAAATACACGAGAAATTAAAGATAGAATTGCTTCGGTAGAGAAAACAAATAAAATTACTCAAGCCATGAAGATGGTGTCTGCGGCTAAGTTTAAACGAAATATCAAACAGTTGGAGCATATTAAGAGTTATGGTGAAGGAATTCAAACCATCATTGAGTCGTTATCCAAGCGATTATTTAATGACGAAATTCCAAATTTGTTGAAAAAAAATGAGTCGCCACAAGTTGCAATCATCGTGATTTCATCAGATCGTGGGTTATGCGGTGGGTTTAATGCAAACTTATTCAAAAAAGTGAAGCAAGTATTAGAGAAGTATCCTCAAGTTGATTTATACACCATTGGCAACAAGTCTCAACAGTACTATAAGTCGAGAAATGTGAAGATAGTGGAAGCTCGTTCAGCATTTTCATCCAATACACCCATTAGTGAAATTAATGACTACATGAATGGTTTTGTAGATAGTTACCTGAAAGGTGTTTATTCAAATGTATTTGTTATTTACAATGAGTTTGTCTCTGCATTATCATCCAACCAAGTCGTAAAGCAATTGTTACCCGTTGAACTACCAGAGTGGAATCCAGATGAAATCAATCATTCAGATTTTATATACGAATCATCCAAAGAAGCATCACTAAATCAATTATTCGAAACGTATATTTCATACATCTTTTCTAGAGCTATCCAAGAAAGCTTCGCTTCAGAAGAAGGGTTTCGGATGGCGGCCATGGATTCTGCATCTAATAATGCCAAAGAAATGATTCAAGAATTAAAATTATTTTATAATCGCTCTCGTCAAGCGGCAATCACAACGGAATTAACAGAGATTGTAGCCGGCGCTGCATCTATTTCATAGGAGGAAATATGTCAACAATAACACAATCAAAAGGAAAGATTACCCAAATTATTGGTCCTGTTGTGGATTTTAAGTTTGAGCGTGGTCAGTTACCCGCCATTGGAAATGCAATTATCGTTGAAGATAAAGAACGAAGTATTGTATTTGAGACAATGCAACATTTAGGCGACGAGTCTGTTCGAACCGTATCGATGACATCAACCGATGGCTTGGTTCGAAGCATGATTGGTACCGATACAGGTGCCCCAATCACTGTGCCTGTTGGTAAAGAAACATTGGGTCGAATCATGAATGTTACTGGAGAAGCCATTGATTATGGTGAGGAAATTAAGTCTGAAAACTCATTGCCAATTATTCGTAAGGCGCCAGAGCTTCAAGATTTATCGCCAAAAACAGAAGTTTTTGAAACTGGTATTAAAGTTATTGACTTATTGGCACCGTATCCAACGGGTGGAAAAGTTGGGCTTTTTGGTGGTGCTGGTGTTGGAAAAACCGTACTGATTATGGAGCTGATTCGTAACATTGCCATGGAGCATGGTGGGTTTTCAGTATTCACAGGTGTTGGTGAAAGAACGCGTGAAGGAAATGACCTTTGGTTAGAGATGAAAGAATCTGGTGTACTTGATAAAACCACATTGGTATATGGTCAGATGAATGAGCCTCCAGGTGCCCGTTTCAGAGTCGGATTAACCGGATTGACTCAAGCCGAATATTTTAGAGATACTGAAGGTAAAGACGTTCTTTTATTTATTGATAATATTTTTCGATTTGTACAAGCTGGTTCTGAAGTTTCAGCACTGTTGGGACGTATGCCATCTGCGGTTGGCTATCAACCAACATTGGGAACTGACGTTGGTGAGTTGCAAGATCGAATCACATCAACTAAAAAAGGATCCATCACATCTGTTCAAGCCATTTATGTTCCGGCGGATGACTTAACGGATCCTGCACCAGCGACAACATTCTCGCATTTGGATGCAACCACGGTATTATCAAGAAACATAGCCTCTGCAGGTATTTACCCAGCGGTAGATCCGCTAGAATCCTCCTCAACCATTCTTGATCCACGAATTGTTGGAGAAGAACACTACAAAGTCGCCTCGGAAGTTAAATCAGTGCTTCAAAAGTATAAAGAATTACAAGACATTATTAAGATTCTTGGGATGGATGAACTATCTGAAGAAGATAAAATCACGGTAGCAAGAGCGCGTAAGATTCAAAAATTCTTCTCCCAGCCATTTTTTGTTGCTGAGCAATTTACTGGTCATGCAGGAAAATACGTTAAGAAAGAAGATACCATTCAATCATTTAAAGGGATCTTATCCGGTGAGTATGATCACATTCCTGAACAGTCATTTTCTTATGTTGGTGGCATGGACGAAGTATTAGCGAAAGAAGAGTCCGCAAAAAGATGAAACAATTTGTCGTAAAAGTATATACCCCAAAAGGACTTGTGCTTGAAAAAAGCACAGATTATTTACGACTTCCTGGTAAATCTGGTGATATTGGTGTTTCTTATGATCATACACCCAGTCTTGTTCAGTGCATTGAAGGCGAAATGGTCCTTAAAACCTCCAATCATACCCATGGTTTTTTCTTAACCGAGGCCATGGCGTATATTGCAAAAGAAGATGTGGTATTGATTGTAAATAATTTAGAACCCATTGAAACCATTGATAAAAAGCGTGCGGAATCATCAAAAGAACGTGCACTAAAACGTTTGGAAGATGTACGACTAAACCAAACCAATGATATTGACGTTGAGCGTGCAAAAAAATCACTCAATCGTGCAGAGCTTCGTTTGGAAGTATTGCTTAAACATCAGTTAGGCTAAATATATTTTCCATGTGCGTGACCTGATCACCATGAACGATGATCAGGTCAAACTGCACATAAAACGTCCATAAATTAAATCGATCCAAAAATATTTGTGTGCATTTGATCATGCGTCGTTGCTTTTTCCAATTAATTTTATAACCAATTGGGAGGTATGCTTGACGATATGTTTTTACTTCAATAGCATGAAGTCGATTTCCGATCTTACTGAATATGTCAACTTCCCCAAAGCGAGTATAAAAATTTTTTTTAATAATTGAATGACCGTTTGATATTAAATAATCCATGGCAATCTGTTCACCAAGGCGCCCCAATGCATGCATGTTCCCCCCCCCATAATGTATGATGATATAAGTATACAGTGACTGGATGAATTAATTAAGTCATCAGCCACTTGCCTCAGAGAATTGTTAGTGGGGCCGGCCAAGCTTTTTTTTAGTCAGGGGTTCCTAAAACAAGGTCAGCTGCTTTGTTAAATTAAAGGATGTGCGATGGATGGGGCAGTGCCCCAAATCAAACAAGGCATTATAGTGTTTCTTGGTTCCATACCCTTTATGACCGTCAAACCCATAGCCAGTATAAATGCGATGGTATTTATGCATTAAACGGTCTCGAATGACTTTCGCACAAATAGAGGCCATCATGACCTCTGGGATCTTAGCATCCGCTTTGACCATGGTTTCATATGAAATCGTTAGTTTAGGGGCTGTATTTCCATCAATGATGGCATGGCCAATCGATGCAGGGAATCGTCGGATGGCTGTTTTCATGGCCATCAGCGTGGCATTTAAAATATTTTTTTTATTAATTAATCGATGGGTGGCCATGCCAATGCCTAAGTGAATATGGGGAATGATATCATTGAATAATTGGTTTCTTTTTTTGGGCGACAATCTTTTAGAATCATTGATATCACCATGAAATGAAAATGATTCTTTAAAAACCACACAACAGGCAACCACTGGTCCTGCCAATGCCCCCCGTCCAGCTTCATCTATGCCAGCCGTATTACCCGGCAAACTTTTTAACAACAATAACGGCGTTGTGCCCACCAAACCCAAATGAATTTGACATGGCCACATCAAATGATGCGTCAATAGTGGTATTTGGTGTGTAATTTAAATCACAATCGTCATCTTTTGAATGATAATTAATGGTTGGAGGAATATAATCATTATTCATTGCATCAACCGTAGCAATCAATTCAATGGCTCCGGCTGCACCCAGTAAATGACCCGTCATTGATTTGGTTGAACTAATATTTATATTGTAGGCATGATCTCCCAATGTTGATTTAATCGCAAAACTTTCATTTTTATCGTTTAATTTTGTGGAAGTCCCATGAGCGTTAATGTAACCAATATCGGTTGCGTTTATCTTTGCATCATTTAACGCCATTTTAATGGCACGTTGTGCGCCTTCCCCCTCTTCCGCAGGTGCCGTAATGTGATAGGCATCACCAGATGAACCAAACCCAATGATTTCACCTAGAATATTGGCTCCTCTTGCTTTGGCATGGTCGAGCGATTCCAATACGAGTATGCCCGCACCTTCACCCATAACAAACCCGTCTCGGTTGGCATCAAATGGTCGACACGCAGTTTTTGGATCTTCATTTGGAGATAACGATCTTGCAGCACAAAAACTAGATACGCCAACGGGTGTAATGCAAGCTTCCGCGCCGCCAGCAATCATGGCCTTGGCATCGCCTCGTTGAATGAGACGGAATGCATTACCAATGGAATGTGTGGATGACGCACATGCCGTAACGGATGATGAATTTGGCCCTTTGGCACCTGTTTTAATGGATACCATACCCGATGCCATATCAATGATCATCATGGGCACAGTGAAAGGGCTGACCTTGCTTGGCCCTTTATTAATCAATGTTCGTGTTGTTTGCTCAAGAATTTCAATACCACCAATGCCAGATCCAATTTCAACACCAATGTCATTGGCATTGGTCTCATTAATTTCAAGTCCTGAATGTCGTACGGCTTCCACCGCTGCTTTTAAGGCGAAAATAATAAACCGACTGGTTCGTCGGATTTCTTTTGGGTCCAAAACATCGCTAAAATCAGGGGCTTTAACCTCTGCAGCGATTCGGCTTGAATACCCTTCTGTATCAAAAAATGATATATGGTCGATTCCACAGTCTCCATTTTTGATGCCATTGATATAATCTGAAACATTATTTCCTAGGGGGTTGATGGTACCAACCCCGGTGATAACAACACGATTTGACATGAAATTAGTTTAAAGAATTTAAAACGTAATCCACGGTTTTACCAACAGTGGTTAATTTCTCAGCTTCATCGTCAGCAATTTCAGTTGAGAATTCTTCTTCAAGTGCCATGACTAACTCTACAGTATCCAATGAATCTGCACCTAAATCTTCAGTGTAAGATGCCTCTTCTATAACTTCATCTTCACTAACACCAAGCTGTTCTACAACAACGGCCTTAACTTTTTTATATACTTCTTCTTTTGTAATTGACATTTTTTCCTCCTAATTTTTTTACATGTATAAACCGCCATCGATACTCAACACTTGACCTGTAATGTAGCTGGCATCATCCGATGCTAGAAACATAACGGCACGTGAAACATCTTCTGGCATTCCAAGTCGTACCATTGGAATATTATCTATTATATTATCTAAGTATTCCTTTGGTAAAGTTTCAATCATATCTGTTTGTATAAATCCAGGGGCGACCGCATTAATTGTAATGTTTTTCTTCCCATATTCTCTGGCAATGGACTTGCTAAAAGCAACCATTCCAGCCTTTGATGCCGCATAATTAGACTGACCAGGGTTTCCCATTAAGCCAACAACTGAAGATATATTGATGATTCGACCATATTTTTTCTTTAGCATAAATTTTATGACTGATTTTGTCGTATTGAAAATTGAGTTAAGATTGGTTTCAATGACATCATTCCAATCCGTTTCATCCAAACGCAATAGCAAATTGTCTTTAGTAATGCCGGCATTATTGACTAAGATATCAATTTTCCCAAATTCATCAACAATATCTTTAATAAATTCTGACACTGAGTCAAATGCTCTAATGTCCACGCCTTTTCCAAACGCTTGAACCCCATATTGAGTTGCTATTTCTTTGGCAATTGCTTTGGCTTTTGCATCATTGGTTGAGCAAAGAGCAACATTTGCCCCCTCTTTTGCAAAACTTTCAGCAATCGATCGACCAATCCCTCGACTGGCGCCTGTAATCACAACGGTTTTGTCTTTAAAGTTCATTTAAGCCTCCACTTTTAAAATATCATCCACAGATTCCAATGAGGATGTTGGTTGTACATTAAGTTCCCGATTAATTTTTTTAATTAAACCAGATAACACTTTCCCTGGCCCGACTTCTATGAATCGATGACAGGTATCTGACAATAATTGAACAGTCTCAATCCATCGAACAGACGATTGAATTTGATGCGATAGATTTTCTTGTAATTTTTGACCATTGGTTTCTGGTTGTGCCAAACGATTTAAGACGATGGGAATGGACGCATCATTAAAAGTGAATTCCGATAAATACGTTTGGAATGGCGCTACCGCACTTTCCATCAGAGGGGAATGAAATGCCCCTGAAACCGGCAACTCAACCACACGTTTAGCACCCGCATCACGCAATGCGTCATTGGCTTGATCCACCGAATCGGCAGACCCAGAAATAACAAATTGAGCCGGAGAATTATAATTTGCAATGTCTACACCGTGAATATTGGCAATGGAGTCAATCACATTTTCTTGCGATAAACCAAGTATGGCGGACATCTTTCCATTCGTTTGTTTGGCGGCAGCACCCATTAACTCTCCACGCTTAATGACCACTTGAAGTGCAGATTCAAAATCCAACACTCCTGCCGCATAATATGCGGTAATCTCTCCCAAGCTATGGCCAGCATATGCGGCTGTTAGCACGTTCTTAAATCGTTCAAAAATACATGCACTTAGTACAAAAATCGCGACCTGAGTATGCTGTGTTAAATTAAGTGTTTCCTCAGGGCCACTAAAACAAATATCAGACAATGAATACCCCAAAACATCATTGGCCCGATTAAATAATGATTTTGAGACCTCATCGTTTTCATAAAAATCAGAACCCATCCCAACAAATTGAGATCCTTGCCCTGAAAAAACTATCGCAATGTTTGACATAATATTAACTCCATTCTAACAAAATACTGGACCAAGTAAACCCAGCCCCAAAACCGACCAAACAAATAATATCTCCTTTAGAAAACTGATCGTGATGATATTGCGAAAGCACCAATGGGATGGATGCCGCCGATGTGTTACCAACGCGATCAATATTTGTTAAAAACTTTTCAAAAGGAACCCCAATTTTTTTTGAAACAGATTCTAAAATACGAATATTGGCTTGATGACAAATCACATAATCCACATCACTGGCGTGAATCGATTGCTTGGAAAATAGCTGATTTAACGATTCGACAACCACTTGAACACCTTGTTTAAAAACAGCTTGGCCATCCATATGAATGATTGGAATATGATCGGTTTGATGGGTGCCATTAAAACGTTCAGTATTGGATTGATGGATGCAGCTTAAAATGCCAGCCGCATGACCTGAAGCTCCTTGGTCAAATCCCAAAAACCCACCGGTTTCCACCGGTCCAACAATGGCAGCCCCAGCCCCATCCCCAAATAAAATAGCGCTGCGCCGATCAGACCAATCCACCAATCGACTTAAGGTTTCAGCCCCAATAACCAATCCATGAGACCCAATCCCTGCCGTAATTTTTGCATATGCGATACTTAATGCATAGGCAAACCCACTGCATGCTGCGGTAACATCAAAGCATTCAATATTTGTTAATCCCAGTTTTTCTTGAACCAAACAAGCTGTTGACGGAAATCCCTGATGATCAGGGGTGGCCGTAGCCACAATAATGAAATCAAGGACGGAGGCATCCACTGCCCCATGATTGATTGCCGATGTCCCTGCCAATGCCGCCAAATCACTGGTGGACTGATTCTCAGAAACAATATGACGGGTTTTAATCCCACTTCTGGTTTCGATCCATTCAGAACTGGTATCCATTCCGCGATCCACAAAATGGTGGTTATCAATGATGGTGTCTGGCAAATAATGCCCAACCGATAGAATTCCGATGGGATTATTGATTGGCATATTCTCGCTGAAAAGCGGTGGAAATTTTATCAATCATATTGCTTTCAACCGATTCAATGGCCGTTCGAATGGCGCTTACAATGGCTTTTTGTTTTGATTTTCCATGCGCAACCAAAGAAACCCCATTGACCCCAAGAAGGGGGGCTCCGCCATATTCCTCATAATCAATTCGTTTTTTAATGGATTTAAAAACAGGCTTTAGTAAAACGCCCCCAAGCTTGGCCAGCGGGGATGAACTTAAAATGCCATTTTTGATTTCACTCATAATAAAATCAACCAAACCTTCACCAAACTTTAATAGTGTGTTTCCAACAAAACCATCACACACAATAACATCGGCTTTGTGGTATAAAATATCTTTGCCTTCCAAATTTCCAATAAAATTAATGGCCGTGTTCCCCTTTAAACTCTCATAGGTTTCTTGAGTTAACTGATTGCCTTTTTCTTCTTCTTCCCCAATATTAATTAACCCAACTTTTGGTTGATCAACGTGCAATACTTGGGATGAAAAAAAGTGCCCCATCATGGCGTATTGCTCCAAGTGAATGGGCTTGCTATCTACATTAGAGCCCATATCAAGCATTAGTGCACGCCCTTTTTTTGTGGGAATCACAGAAGCCAATGCTGGGCGGTCAACACCAGGAATTCTTCCAAGTATAAATAATGAACATGACATAACGGCACCTGTATTGCCAGCCGATAGAAATGCATCGGCCTTACCTTCTTTTACCAATGTTAGGCCAACATGAATGGAAGAGTCTTTTTTCTTTTTAAATGCTTGCAATGGTGATTCATCCATATCAATGGATTGACTAGCATGAATGATCGAAATATTGGGGTGATCGACATTAAATGTGCGAATAATATATTCGTCACCAACCAGAATTATGGCCACATCAAAATGATTAACAGCATATAAAGCACCATTAATAATTTCGGCAGGGGCATTGTCTCCACCCATGGCATCGAGAACGATTTTAATCAAAGGAATTTATCCTTCTTTTTTCTCTACTTTTTGTTTGATTTGGATAACTGGAACACCCTTATAATAACCGCATGATGTGCAAGCTCTGTGAGCAACACTTAATT
This sequence comes from bacterium UBP8_UBA817, assembly GCA_002296285.1. Lineage (GTDB taxonomy): Bacteria > Margulisbacteria > Marinamargulisbacteria > UBA817 > UBA817 > UBA817. Next base: position 43,947 of record DBHX01000049.1, on the reverse strand, counting down.
CCCCACATTGGGGACATTTAACCATGGTGGGTATAGAAATTTTCCATAATGATCGATGTGTACGTTTTCTTGATTTTGAACGTCTTTTCTTTGGGACTGCCATTCGAATAGACTCCTTCTAATAATAATTGTTAATTAAGTATATGAATTCACCCAAAACTTGTCAATGAGTTCGTAACGAAGTTTTAATCAGTAATGACCAAGACATATAAAAATGTCATAAATTAGAATAAAGATGCTAAATATTGGCGATAATTATGAATGAGAAGATAAAAAATGAGTCAAATGTTCCATAACTAGGGGGCGGGAATCATTGATCAAGGTTAAATGATCAAATTCTGATTGTAACTTTTTTGAATAATGTGACGTAATTTATTGATGGTTCGTTTGTGTTTTTTTTCTGTATCCAATTGATCGGCTTGATTCAAAAAGGCTTCCGCATCAATATGACGAGATTGCAGGAGTAGGGACTCTGTGAGCACAATGAGTGATGGGACATGATTGGGGGTTATAAATAATTGTTTTCGTATCGTTTCTTCCCCTTTTTCAGGTTCATTTTGTTTATTGTGGCATTGGGCGAGTAAAATTAAGATATTTGAGTTTTCAGGATTAAATTTTAACCCCTTTCTCAGAAGTTCTTCCGCTTTTTTGTATTGCTTTTTAGAGCGATAAGCACTCGCAAGATTGGAAATAATAAATTGGTTATGTGGGTCAAGAATGTAGGCTTTCTTTAAAATATCAATGCACTTATCAAACTGATTTAACCGACGATGCATGTCGCCGACTCTGGCCATTACCGCAGGATCATTTGGACTCATGGCAAGGTATTGGTAATACAGTGTGAGTGAGTTTTCAATATAGCCAAGATGGTTTTGAAGTTCAGCATATTGCTTTAAATACAATGGATTGGACGGTTCTTTGTATAATTTTTTTTCAAGTTCTTGCTCAATTTTTTCCAATGCTTCTTGGGATTCTTGTTTAAGCTCGTTCTCAAAGGCTTCAGAAAAACTGGGGGGGGGATCTTCCATTGTTTGCTCATTGGAAACATCGGTGGGTGTATGGTCGGTCTTGGAGGCACTATTTTCAGAATCTTTTTCGGATTCCGAGGCCAAAGGGTCCAACATTTCATCAACAACCCCGACATGCTCAGCATTGCTTTCTTTGATTTCACTAACCCGTGTTTCCAATTGATCACGCAGCGAGGAATAAGACCCTGTTAGTGCCTTAAAATCTTCACGACTTACCTTCAATAATCCAACGGGTGTGATGCAACGAACGGATGCCGAGCGAGGGGCTTTTTGCATGAGTCCCATTTCGCCAAAACTGTCGCCTTCCTTTAAAACAGCTAAGATGGTATCGGTGCCATCTGGATTGTGTTTAACGATTTCAACTTGACCTTCTTCAATAACATAGAAATAGTCGGCAATATCACCTTCTTTAAATACAAAGCTGCCTTTTTGATAGTGTGATCGATCCACTTTTTCTGTGCGATACACATCCAATTGGGTAATATCGACAGGAAAAAAGGCATGAATAATCCAATCAAATAAAACTCGAAACTTGCAATAAATGCCAGGTAGTTTGGCCCAATAAATGGCCCGCCACATAAAAAATGCGAGAACGCCGCTAAACCGTATTCCAACCACCTCGGCAATGCCACATAAATGCCCAATTACGGCCATTTGACCGAGTTCTTTAAATGCAAATGATTTTAATTTTTTTCTAGTCATTGTCGCGTGAATATTTCTAGCTAAAACTGGGGCCATGCGCACGGCAAATTGAGCCGTTGGGGGGCATGTTGCCTCGGGGTTCTGTTTGATTTCCTTTAAGTTTGGGGTTAATGCACAATCTCCTAGGGCCCAGATATGATCAAATGTTTTGGTGACTTTCCCAGACGCATCTTTTACAACCACTCGAAAATGTTCATCGGTATCCAAGCGCCCACGATCATTAATGAAATCCAAAGTAGTTAATACTTTATGCGGGGCATTTCCTGTGGTGCAGACAACGGTTCGTGATGGTATCACTTCATCGTTGGATAAAATGACTTCTTCTGGAGATACTTCTTGAACCCGTGAATTTAAGCGCAGCTCCATGCCTCGTTGAAGTAACTTTTTTTGTGCAAACAAGGCAATTTTTTCACCCAATTCCAACAGAATACGTTCCCGAGAGTGAATCAATACCAACCGGACATCATCTTTTTGAATGGAAGGGTAATTTTTCAGTGCGCTTTTAATCATGTCGCCCACTTCTCCCATGGTTTCAACACCACTAAATCCCCCACCAACAAACACAAAAGATAGCAACCGTTTTTTAACATCAGGATTTGTTTCTACGGATGCCATTTCCAGTTTATTAATGATTTCATTTCGTAAAAAAATGGCATCACCCAAGGTTCGCATGGGGAGGGAATGTTCACTCATGCCGGGAACACGCGTCATATCGGTGGAAAGGCCCATGGCAATCACCAAATGATCAAATTCCAACCAGTGTTGGCGGGTAATGTCTTTTTCAACAATTTTAACTTTTTTATTTTCAATATCAATTTCATCCACACTGGCCCGGTGGAACGATATTTTTTTACATAAACGACGAATGGGGTTTACAATGTGGCTTGCTTCAATGGTTCCAGCCGCAACCCCTGGCAACATGGGTTGAAACATGAAGTAATTATTATCGCTGACCATGGCAATTTCAAGGTTGTTTTTTTTGGTGATAAATTTTTCAAGTTGTTGGGCAACCCCGACCCCAGAAAACCCACCACCTAAAATTAAAACTTTAGTCATGGGTGACTTATCGATGAAAAGTTGAAAAAACTTAAGTGTAAAGTGAGTTGATTTTTATTGAGCGCGAACCCGGAAACCCTCTGGGGTGTCTTCCACCAAATAACCAGCCGCTTCAATGTCGGATCGAAGGGCATCCGCAGATTGAAAGTCCTTGGCTTTCTTCGCATCCCAACGGGCTTGGGCCATGGACTGAATATCTTGGGGAATGTCTGATTTATCTTTATAAAATAAACCAATGGACCCGCCCAATTCTTTCAAAAGCTTGATGCCACATTGATGCTCATGAATCATGCCATGCAATTCAAACAATTGCGCTAAAGCCTCTGAAATGTTTAAGTCATTCATTAAGGCTTTCCAAAACAACTCTTTTTTTTCATTAAACATGGATTCAAGATGGGGAGGAATTGGGGCATCGGGGACAATATCAAAAATGGATGTTAGCTTTTGATAGGCTGATTTAGCATCTTCCAAGGTTTCGGTTGAATAATTGAGCGGTGCTCGGTAATGGGTGCGCATTAAGAAAAACCTCAGGACATCGGCATCGTATTTTTTTAACACATCTCGAAGTGTAAAAAAGTTGCCCAATGATTTGGACATTTTTTCGTTGTTCACATTAACAAACCCATTATGCACCCACACATTAGCAAATGGGGTATGATAAGCACACTTGGCTTGAGCCAGTTCATTTTCATGATGCGGAAATTGCAAATCGGCGCCCCCACCATGAATATCAATATGTGGCCCCATTAACTGTTCGACCATGGCCACGCATTCGGTGTGCCAACCCGGGCGACCGGGCCCCCATGGAGACTCCCAGCGGGGTTCATTGTCTTTTGATGGTTTCCATAGCACAAAATCAAGGGAGGATTCTTTTTGATCCTCCACTTGAACCCTGGCCCCACTTTGCAGATCATTTACATCTTTTTTAGATAGTTCACCATAGCTGGAGCATGAATCAATACGAAAATACACACTGCCATTAATGTTATAAGCGGACCCGTTATCAATGAGTGATGAAATTAACTGAATCATCGAATCAATATGTTCGGTCGCTTTGGGGTAGTGATTGGCATCCAAAATATTCAGCGATTTCATATCGTCAAAGTAAGCCGCAATGAATCGTTCAGTAAGCGCGGATACATTTTCATTGTTTTGATTGGCCCGTTCAATAATTTTGTCATCAATATCAGTGAAGTTTTGAACATGATGAACTGTATATCCAGCATGAGTCAATACACGTTTTAATAGATCAAACGCAACGTAAGCACGGGCATGGCCCATATGGCAATAATCATACACCGTAACACCGCACACATACATGGACACATTTGGGGCGTCGATGGGTTCAAAAGGGGCAACCGATTTAGTGAGGGTATTGTAAAGTTTCATTTTCCCGTATATCCATGCGATTCTGTGGGGAATTGGCCGGTTTCTACTTCAGTTTTATATTCCTTAAGAGCCTCCACCATGAGCTGTCGCCCGTTGAGGTATTTCTTTAAAAACTTGGGTGAAAAATTAGGCGTGAATCCCAATGCGTCATTGGTCACCAAGACCTGTCCAGAACAATAGGGGCCCGCCCCAATTCCAATGGTGAGCATTGGTATCGCTTCAGTAATTTGTTTCGTCACGCCAATGGGTACTTTTTCTAAAACAACAGAAAATGCACCAATATCGGACAGTGATTTGGCCAAATGCATGAGTTCTTTTTGCTCAACATCCGAGGTTCCTTTTAGGACATAGCCCCCCGTCTCATGAATGTATTGGGGTTGAAGCCCAATATGGCCCATAACCGGAATGCCTTCTTGCACCAATCGATCGATGGTTGGTAAATGAATGTCCCGAACTTCGCATTTGACGGCCTGAGCGCCGGCTTGAATCAATTTTGCTGCATTCCGTAAGGTCTCTTCCACTGAGATATTGTATGTCATAAACGGCATATCGGCAATAATTAACGTGTTTTTTGCCCCATTTTTGACGGCTTGTGTGTGGTAAATCATGTGGTCTAAAGTCATGGTAACGGTGGTGGAGTCTCCAAAAAATGTGTGCCTTAATGAATCCCCCACCAATATACCGTCAATGCCCACGTCTTCGATGATTTGAGCAAATGTGGCATCATGGGCGGCCAACAACGTAATGGGAATGCCATTGGCATATTTCTTTTTCCAGTCTGAAATTGTCATTTGGGGGTTTCCTTAAACAGGTTAAATAACCGAGTTTCAAGCGCCTCTCGATTTAAAAAGCGGGTTAAATTTCCTTCTTCAGCCACAGAGATGGTGCCTGTTTCTTCTGAAACAACAATGACCATGGCATCGGTCTCTTCACTAATGCCAATGGCCGACATATGTCGGGTTCCCAATCGTTTATCAGGCATGCGAGAATTTGTAAGGGGCAATAAGCATCCGGCCGTGATAATTTCATTGCCGCGTATAATAATCGCTCCATCGTGGGTAGGGGAGCCAGGCCAAAACAATGAACAAATGAGTTCTGATGTTAAATCCGCATAAATGCCAATGCCAGATTCGGTATATTCATCCAACGGGGAATCTTGTTCAAGTACGATGAGTGCCCCAATCTTGTTTTTAGACAAGAATTCAACGCTTTGAAGAATTCGTTTAATGAGCAATGGTTGCTTTGCTGCTTTGGTTTTGGATGAAAAGAAAAGTTTTCCGCGTCGAATTTTTTCAGAGGCACGTCGAATTTCATTTTGAAAAATAATAAGGATGAATACAATGAATACCACAAAAAATCGCTCAATAAACCAGGCGAACATGGTGAGGCCAACCATTTTACTAATGGAATAACTGCCAATGAACATCATAATAATTGATGTGATATTTTGAATTTGAGTTCGTCTTAAAATCAAAAAGAAGGTATAGAGTGCCGCCATTATGAAGACGGCATCAATAATGGCTAATAATGTAATGGACGACTCATTAATCACAGGGCATCATATCGAATGATATCCTCATAAGTTTCACGTTTAATCAAAAGCGATGCGACGTTATTGTTGACCAAAATCATGGCCGGTTTGCAAAAACGATTGTAATTGGATGCCATGGAATAATTATAAGCACCCGTGCCATAAACCACAATATGTTCAGATGGTTTCACGATCGGTAATACAATATTTTTAGCTAAAATATCCCCAGATTCACAGAATTTACCAGCAATGGTGTATCGGGCTTGATCCGTGGTGCTTGGTGATACCACATCAAAGGTATATTCAGATTGGTACATCATGGGGCGTGGATTATCCGCCATGCCACCATCAATAAATAGATATTGCTGCCCATCGGAAATGGGTTTGCTTGTTCCTGCTGTATAGATGGTGACTCCGGCATTTGCAATGATGGAGCGCCCGGGTTCAAAAACAAGCTTTGGTCGTGGCCTTTTTTTGCCATCACAGAGCAATTTTAATTCGGTTGCCATGCCCAAAATAATGTCGGTAATGTCAGGGGCTTGGTCATTTTCAGTATACTTAATGCCAAACCCACCACCACAGTTGAGTTCGGGAATATCAATGCCAAACTCTGAATAGATGGTGTCCATAAATCCAACCAAAATACTCACAAGGTCATAATACGGATTCATATCAAAAATTTGAGACCCAATATGCGCATGAATGCCAATAAATTCGCCCCATTCAGACCCGTGAATTTTTTTGATGAGTGGTAAAATGTCATTGAATTCAAATCCAAACTTTGAATCAATATGCCCCGTTTTAATGTATTCATGGGTGTGGGCTTCAATCCCAGGTTTAATCCGAAACATCATTTTTGCTTTTTTATTAAGACGAGTCGCAATGGTTTCAATAAGTGCGACTTCATAGGCATTATCCACCACCAATCGAATGTGATTGGCAATTGCCAATTCCAACTCTTCAATGGATTTGTTATTGCCATGAAAATAAATTTTCTTTGGATCAATTTGACTTTTTAATACGGTGTATAACTCTCCCCCAGAAACAACATCAGCGCCAATCCCTTCAAACGCAATCAGATTGGCAATGCCAATATTTAAGCCAGCTTTTGATGCATAAGCAATGGAAAAATTGGGGTAATGCTCCGTTAAAATCTTTGTGAAAATTTGACAGTTTTGTTGAATGGTGGCTGCATCTAAAACATACAATGGGGTTCCATATTCTTTGGCCAAGTCGGTGAGTGAGCACCCTCCAATCAAAATATCATCGGCCGATTTACGAAATGTTATGGGGCGTATGTTCATTATGAATCTGTCCGATTATCAATCAGCTTAGGCTCTAAGTGCTCAGAGTCATGAATCATGGCATAACTTAAAATAAACACCTCATCACCCACGGAACCTTTTCGAGCGGCTGGGCCATTTAGTGCAAATGTTTTTGAGCCTCGTTTTCCTTTGATAACATAGGTTTCCAAGCGTTCACCATTGTTTAAGTTAACCACTTGAACGCGTTCATTCTCACGAATATTTGCCGCCTCCATGATGTCTTCATCAATGGTGATGGAGCCGACATAATAGAGCTCTGTTTGGGTAATGGTGGCGTAGGAAATTTTTGATTTTAAAACTGTAATTTGCATTAGGAATTTATTATAACCATTAAATCAATGAAGCTCAATCGTGCCGTTGTTTTTGTGTCGTTAAATACTGCTTGACTTGCATTAATGCTTGGTAACGATGGGACAAAAGATTCTTATCTGCCTCATCCATTTGAGCAAATGTCACGTCATAATCTTCGGGAATAAACACGGGGTCATAACCAAAGCCACCATCGCCAATCATTTCATGTGCCAAAGATCCGCGAACAATGCCAGTAAATGTTTGGATGGACTGGTCTGGAAAACGAAGGGCCATTACGGCACGGTATTGTGCATCACGATTTCCAGCCCCGTAACAATCTCGCAATAGTTTATGACACATGTCTTCGCGAGAAGCATTGGGCCCAGCATAACGTGCAGAATAAATTCCCGGGCCACCATTTAGGTGATCCACTTCAATGCCGGAGTCTTCTGCCAAGTAAATGTAGTCTGGGTGATCAGGTAGGGCATTGACTTTTAAAATGGCATTGGCTTCAAATGTATCCCCGTCTTCCACCACATCGACAGCGTCTTTGAAGACATCCCTATAAGAAAGAATATGAACATTTTCTAAGTTCAAAATGGTTTTAATTTCGTGGACTTTATGATGGTTATTGGTAAATAAGACCAAGGTTTTATCGATTAAAATCATTTGTTATGTGCCTCCTTTAGCAATGATTCGATAAAATAAAATGACCCAAAAAATAAACTGTTTGGCTCAATGGCATCCCCAATCTGCCAAACTTGAACCTGTTGGGCGATATTGTCTGGTAAATCAGCAATGGACCAACTATTTTCAGGTTTAAATGGGCATAGGCGCACAGGAATTGAATGGCCAATTAAGTGTTTTATAACAGGAAGCGCATCCTTTTCTTTGGTCATCCCAACAATCCATGGGTGTGGGTGTGACCATGTTTGATGGATGGCTTTTGCGGCATCCAAATTATGACCGACGTCCATCCAACAAGGGGTGCCTTGGTATTGGCTTTGACTTAAGCGCCCAAATGGTGGTGTGATTTTAGCCATAATCTCATCTCCATTTTCAATACTGAGTAACTCATTGAGTGCAATTACCGCCAACCCTTTATTGCGATTATGCATGTTGGGTTTGGGGGGGCTCCAGTGAATGGTGGCACTTTGTTGCTTGGCACATGCTTTAATAACTTCAATAACGTGAGGGTCGTGATCCATATGGGTAACTACCATGGCATGATCTTTAATAATTCCTGCTTTTTCTTTTGCAATATCGGTAAGTGTTGACCCCAGAATGTGGGTATGATCAAGACCAATATCGGTAATGATGGCCATGGACGTTGGCACAACATTGGTGGCATCCAAACGACCCCCCAAGCCGGTTTCCATAATGAATATGTCCGGTGATTCTCGTTGAACCAGTTGAAACGCCATGAGTGTTAAAATTTCATATTCACTTAATTGATGATGACGATCAGCGGATGACACCGCGTCAAATAAATCTGAGAATTCATGCTGTTGAATTGGTTGGCCATCCACTAAAAAGCGTTCGGTATAACATTGAATATGAGGAGATGTGTAAGTAATCACCCGACGGTTGAGTTTTAGAAGAGCCTGGGTTAAATAGTGCGCCACCGATCCTTTGCCATTGGTGCCTGCAATATGGATAGTGGAGGGCAGGGTGGCTTCCGGATGGTTCAACTGAGCCAATGATGCTGTTAATCGGTTAAGGGAATAGTTAATGCCACGACGCGCGACTTTTTCACGCAGCTTTGATAACGTGTCCGAAAATGAAAGGGTGTTAAGAGAGTGTGGCAATTTGCTGCTCGATGGATTGAATCTCAGAATTAATATTATTGGATTCTGAACGAACCTTTTCGACAACGGCCGGGGGGGCTTTGGCCGTGAATTGATCATTCGATAGTTTTTTTGTCAGGGTGGCTTGTTGTTGCTTGAGTTGAGTTAATTGTTTGCTCAGTCGGTCACGTTCAGCCGCAACGTCCACTGCGGGTAGAATGAGTTGAATGTCGATGGTGGATGCCACCGATTGGCTGTGTGGTCCGTCAATAGCAACAGGGCTTGGATGAATGTTGCATTGGGTGACTTTGGTGAGTTTGCAGATCAGGTTGATTTGATTTTGTAACATTGTTTGAGTGGTTTTAATTGGATGCGATAAATGCACGGTAAGGGCTTCTTTTGTGGATACTTGTGTGGATTTAATGAGGTGACGAATTTCACGAATCACATTAAATGTTGTATCGAATGCTTGAATGCGATCAGCGTTTACTGTTCCCGTTGGGGTTGGCCATGTGGCATGTTGAATGGTATCCATGAGGTTGTCTTCTTTGATATTGGGGTGCTTGGATAAGTTTTTCCAAACGGCCTCGGTCACAAATGGCATGAATGGGTGCAACAAGATGAGGGTTTGAAAGCACACGTAAGTGAGCACTGGCAAGGAGGCTTCTTTGTGAAGTTTCATGCCCTCCACATACCAATCACAACATTGATTCCAAGTAAATTCCCACAATTCATCAGCCGCCGCTGAAAAATTATAATCATTCAAGTGATCTGTAACCGTTTCAATGGTATGGTTCAGGCGATCCAACACCCAACCGTCAATATCCGTGCTGGGAGTGGGGATGGCCATGGGATCAATGGGCGTGCTGGCATCCATGAGGCACATGTCCACAAAACGTGAAAAGTTCCATATTTTATTGGTAAAATTTCGACTGGCCTGGATTTTGTCCATGGACAATTTAATATCTTGGCCGCCTTTGGTACACAAAGAAGAAATTCCAAAACGAAGCGCATCCGCGCCATGTTCATCAATAATGTCAAGGGGATTGATGACATTTCCAACCGATTTGCTCATTTTTTTGCCATGAATATCACGCACCAATCCATGAATATACACGTGGCTAAATGGGATTTTTTTCATATCAAAAATGCCCATGGTAATCATGCGAGACACCCAGAAGGTCAAAATATCGTAACCGGTGACCAGCAATGACGTGGGGTAGTAGTTGGCCAGTAGATCGGTGTCTTGAGGCCAACCCATGGTTGAAAATGGCCATAATGCCGATGAAAACCAAGTATCTAAAACATCAGGGTCTTGTTTCAAGTGAGTGTCACCACAGTGAGGGCAGACAATGGGTGGTGTTTCGCTGACAATTTCTGGGCACCCTTTACCCGCTTGGCAATACCAAACGGGGATTTGGTGGCCCCACCAAATTTGTCGGGATATGCACCAATCCCGAATATTTTCCATCCATTCAAAATAAAGTTTTTCCCAACGGCTGGGGACGAAGGTGATGTCCTTATTTTTGACGGCCTCAATGGCCGGTTGGGTACATTTTTTCATATCAATGAACCATTGCTTCGATAAGTAAGGTTCAATCACTTCACCACTACGGGTATTGGTGCCAACATTGTGCACATGGTCCTCTATTTTAACCAAAAAGCCATCAGTTTGTAGGTCTTTAACCAATTGCTTTCGGCATTGGTAGCGGTCCAAGCCCTGGTATTGCTTGGGTGCATTTTCATTCATAATGGCACCTTCATCCATGACCAAAATGCGGGGCAAGTCATGGCGATTGCCAATCTCAAAATCATTAGGGTCATGGGCGGGGGTCACTTTAACGGCACCCGATCCAAAGTCTTTATCCACATGGCGATCCGCCACAATGGGAATATCACGATCCACATACGGCAATCGGACGGTTTGGCCAATCAGGTGTTGGTAACGTTCATCGTCGGGGTGCACCGCAACCCCAGTGTCTCCAAACATGGTTTCAGGCCGGGTGGTGGCGACACAAATGGCGGTGGTTGGGTTATTGGTGAGAGGGTAATTCATGTGCCACAAATGGCCGTTGGACTCTTTGTATTCCACTTCAATATCGCTGAGGGCTGTTTTATTTTTGGGGCACCAATTTACAATGTATTCCCCTTTATAAATCAACCCTTGGTTGTATAGGTCAATAAAATGCTTGGTAACGGCGGTTTTGCAGCCGTCATCCATGGTGAATCGCTCGTAGTGCCAATCTACACTGGCCCCCAAGCGTCGAATTTGTTTGGTAATGCGATTCCCGTAATTATCTTTCCATTCCCATACTTTTTTTAGAAACTCATCTCGACCCAGTTTGGCCGCGGATGTGCCCTCGGCTTGCAGGGTTTTGTCCACCACATTTTGGGTGGCAATGCCCGCATGATCCGTGCCTGGGATCCATAATACCCGAAACCCGTGGAGTCGTTTAAATCGTGCCATAATGTCTTGAATGGTGACATTGAGGGCATGCCCCATATGGAGTTCTCCAGTCACATTCGGAGGTGGGATGACCATTGAAAATGAAGGGCCTGTGCCAACCGGGGAGAAATCACCACCCAATTCCCATTCTTCGTAAAGCGAGGCTTCAACCTCAGCGGGTTGGTAGAGTTTAAAAAAACGTTCGTCGGTTGACATGGTTATATTTTGGTACACTTAACCAATTTTTTCAACTGAGTTTAAGTTTTGCTAGAAAGTTTCTGTGATGTTCATGGTCCTCGTATGTTTCATCACGCAAAGTGACAATGAAAGAATCGGGTGTTTTGGGACGTTTGTACGCTCTTGGACGATAGATTGATGGAAACTTTTCAAATCGTTTTTTATCCATTTCAAGGGTGTCCATTTCACGGGGCTCTTGGTCTTTTAATCCAAAAAGAATTTGAGGTTTATGTTGGTTAAAAAATTCGGTTCGTTTTTCACTGATTTCTTCGCATTTAGAAAGCAGATAAGCATTCAATCCCTCGCAGGTAGCGACCTCTGAGGTGCCCTCAATTAAATAGCTGAAATATGAGGTTAGATAGGCCAGTTTGGCACCTTCAATAAGGGTGTTATTCACAATGCCATTAAGCATTTCTTTTAATGGATCTGTAAGATCTTCATCCTCTTTATGTTCACACACATCATCGGCATGTCCAAAGAGTTGGGACTGAATGGCCGCTTCAATGGGTCCAACGCCAGTAGCGCTTGGTGGTTGAAATGCAACCAATGCAAATTCATTGGCCTCCGGGTAACGATCTACTAAATTTAAATACCGAAGTGTGGATTGGCAACCTTCCCTATGGCATTGGTCGGGGTTCATGGGGGGGCATGCCTCTAAAATGGGGTCGAACTCACGAAAAGTAACGCCTAAATTTGGGGGATCACTTTGTTCAACATAAACAAGTGCATTAAATGCAGGGGCATGATTAATGGTTGGTTGATCTCTGCGAATCAATGCAAGTGTTGGGGCTATATCCGATACCAAAAGTTGAACATGCCACGCACTTACTTTTGCAAGCGCTTTTTCATTTAATCTTGCCGTGAGTGCGCCACCAATTTGACTAAGGCCGCCTCCTCCACCAGAGCTTTTGGCGGTTCTAGGTGCCCGTTTGGCCCGTTTGGATTGTTGCGTTCGATTTGCTCGATGGCCTTCAATACAAAGGCATGGTAATCATTGTGTGGCATGTCAAATGTCATGGTCTCACCAGTGGCATCACGTAAAGATGCCAAGTAGTCTTTGAGGGATTCAAATGTGAATTCGGCATCTCTCGGGAAGCCCAAGAATAAACAAAAGGTATGAATATCTTCGGTATGCGAATCATTCACGTCCATTAAATTCCTAATAGCGTCTTTCAATTGAGTATGGAATGAGGTGAATTTGCTTAATTCTACCGCATTTAAATCCTCAATCATGCGATCAAAGTGTTGGTGACAGGCATGCTTCATTTGCATTGAAAGAATCCCCTCAGGCATCAATTGCTCCGCACGGTTGGTCATGGCTCCTTTAAATTCATGCTGCATGCGTGAAATTTGATGCAATGCATTGAAAATTGCATTAAACTCTGGAAATGCATGCAAGTGTTTTTTACTTAATAGTCCGATAAATGGCCGAAGCAATGTCATTTGTTCGTTATAATATGATTCCCATGCATCGGATAATTCAGATAGTTCTTGTAGGGATTTTGTGGTTATATCGCGAGGGCATGTCCATGAGCTTATTTTTTCATAAACGATCGCCATAATCTTTTCGAAACACACTATGATGTGGTCTCGAATACCAGCTTGAAGCTCTGCGACACCATCAATTAATGGGCGAGATTCAAGTAGCGTCATGGTCTCGTTAACCGTTTCCATAAAAAAAGCAAGAAACGAGTCGCCAACAACCATTGGTTCTATGGCTCCTCGTGCAATACGTTCATGAAGCATTTGATTAAAATCTGGATCGTTTATGTCAAGTAAACCCCCAGATTCAATGGCGGCCAATGCCACGGTTTTTGGGCCTTGTGGAAGGATACTCAACACATCGAAAACCTCTTCTTTAGTGGCTGTGAAAAATGTGTTTGCAAATGCGTTTCTCTTTTCTCTAAGCATTGCTTGATGTTCTTTTACGAAATCAATCAATGGTTGTGGGCATTGGTGAGTGGACAAGCAATTGGGGTTCATTCCAAAGCTAACATTGGCCATGGCATTAAATATGACGGCATTTTCTAGGCCCTGCTCTAGAATGTCAATCGGAATGCCATTGCGTGATAGGAATGATTGAAGAGCCATTGGTGTTGTTATGAAGGTCAGGCGGTGTGCCATCGCAATGGCTTCAACGGGCATCATGAGTTCCCCATCCAAGTGAATCTCGGAAAATTCCAATTGATAACGAGTGTTTTCAAGTGTGTATAAAAATTGGTGTTCCAACATGCGAACCCGGGTGCATAAATTGGAATATGCGGCGTAAAACTTCACGACTCGTTCCGGGTATTCTTTTTGGTAATCTATAGTACTTAATTTGTTAGTGATCCAAGATGTCCCATTTCTTTTGTAAGTGATATAACGCTTTCAAATGGTTATAAACTGCACGTGCTGTTGTTGGGGGAAGGTCTTGAATCAATGCCTGATCCTCTTCAAACGCCGCATCAGATGCCTCCGTTTTTTCTTCAATTTCTCTCTCAATTAGTGCAACACGGGCACAGTGGTCACTTCTTGTTTCATCTTCTCTTTTTGTTGAATCCATTTTAGTCGGGCTCATAAATGCAGGTGACGTTTCTATTGGAGCGCCTAGAATTGATTGTTGTAATGATTGAGCCCCAAAGTCTTCCGTTCGCATCGAAACACTAACAACTTGAGCTAGGCTTAACGCTGTTGTTAAAATTGTGTGCTCCTGTGATTTCATTTGGCCAAGTGGTGTTGGTTGTTCCCAATAACGGATAAGCTGGGTAATGTTGGCCCGTTTCTCTTCTGGGAGTTCATTAAGATCCTTGATCGTACGATATGAATGAGGTGTTATTCCCAATGAAGTTAAATAGTTGAAGGTGTGTGGGGTAAAAAGCATATCGGGGGTTGTGCTTGGATCTATTGCCGTTGGGTTCAATTGATTGGTTCGAACGCCAATAGTGTGATAATAACCAATCAAAGACCTCTGCACAACTGAAAAGAAAGCTAAAATTTTCTAAAAACTGTAGAGAAAGTGGCTTTCAGGAAAGAAAAAAGTCAAAATAATGAGTTTGTTTGTAAAAATATTTTTGTAAATCAGCCCGTTTTTGGCTAATTTCATTGGCTAAGCCATGCTATTTGCAGCCTTAAGTAGATTAAATCCCATCGATTTAAATATGAGTTCAGACTGAACTTTCTGTAGAGAAACATATCTAAATCGATTAAGGTGGAACCTTCGTTTCAAGGTACTAAATGCTTCTCGAAAACGATGATGGCTAACAAGCCGATTAAATACTTTTTCCCATTGCTTAAGCGGCTTATTTCGGACAGCTTTTTTCATAATGCGACTCTTTTTGCCCAACTGCCTCAGTAACGCATTGTTTTCAGTACTGGTATACCCTTTATCTGCAAATATCTCGGAACTTGGAATGTCTTCTACAAACGATTTAAACACCTTCATTTCAGACTCGTTGGCAGGGGTAACTCGAGTTGCCTGGATATAGCCATCACCCTTGGTAACGGAAATAAATCCTTTGTAGCCATAGTGGCTTTTATTTCCTTTTTTAATCCAACGTCCGTCCGGATCTTTGGATTCGTTGATTTCAATCATTGGGGGATTTATTTCAGCGTCAGCATCTTCTTTTCTGTCCACGCTTACAATAATTTCTTTTCGTGGCCGGCAATTTGATTCAATAATCGTTGCATCAACAAGCGCGCCTTGAGCTGATTCAATTTGAAACCCTAATTTTTCTAGTTCTTGATTTAACATCCTGAATAGCTTTTTATCTAGTTTTAAGGCGATCAGCTTGTTTCAAAATCGACATAATGTTGTTTCATCAGGAATTGCGCTACCCATCTCAAACCCCGTGAATGCCATAAAATCCAAGCGTACTCGCAAACTTTCTTCTAATCCTGGATCGCTTAAATTGTGCCATTGGCCTAGCAAGATTGCTTTGAACATTTTTAACGGATCATACCCTGTGGGACCACCCAAATTATGATTCTCATTCTTATGAATCTTCCTCAAATACCCTCGTAATCGCTCCCAATTTATTAACTTATTAATTTTTACCAGTTGATTTTTATTTCCTATCTGACTTTCTAATCCTAATTCAAAAAATGTTGCCATTCTGCACCTCGTTATTTGGGATTCTTTTATTTTATCAATTTATACCAAGGTTATGCAGAGGTCTTTTATCTATTAAATTGAGGCCTCGAATTGCTCTTGCCATGGTTTGTGTGTTCACCGATGATGGGCGGTGCGCTGATACTCTTCTTGAACTTGTTACCCTTGGTGCACTACCAGGTGCCCCACTTACAGCTGATAGCCCACTAACAGATGACATAATCATCTCCTCCAATCATGAGCGTTATCGGCAAGCAATGCTCATCACGCACCTTGCTGTGATTAGTCGTCTGGAAAAACAATAACAATGTTGTAACCTCTAAATTTATTTTGGGATTACCCCCATTACCCATAACAAAGATGCAAAGTCAATAATAAAATTTTAATTATTTTTGAATGATTTCCACAATCTTTCAATGTCCATCGTTGAGCGTATGGCGCCAATAAGCGGCGGATTGTGAATTGAAATTTCATTAATATTGCTTAAATTTATACCCCCAATCGCCACAAAGGGAATGGGCAGTTGATGGGCGTTTTTTAAATAGTCAACGCCAATGCCCGGACGGCCTGGCTTTGAGGGGGTCTCCCAAATGGGTCCCACACTGACATAATCGGCGCCATCCCTTGCGGCCGCCTGGCCTTGTCCCAAGGTGTGGGTGGTTCGGCCAATTAATTTGGTGTGCCCCAAACAGGCTCGAATTTGTGGGGTGGGAATGTCATCTTGCCCCACATGCACCCCATCAGCCCCAACGCCAATGGCAATGTCCATATGGTCATTCACAATGAAGA
Source organism: bacterium UBP8_UBA817 (assembly GCA_002296285.1). Classification (GTDB taxonomy): domain Bacteria; phylum Margulisbacteria; class Marinamargulisbacteria; order UBA817; family UBA817; genus UBA817. The sequence goes on along the minus strand of DBHX01000049.1, from coordinate 27,276 downwards.
TTACATCCATCGCGCGAAGTTCTTTGGCCAATGGGAGGCATTCGTTAAAGATGTCCGATTTTGTGGCCCCCTTATTCCGGTATTGCACAATGGGAACGTAGTCCTTTTTAGCACAGTCAATCAAATGCGCTGGCGAATCAGATACCACGTAAATCCCAGGTCCCGTCAATGGCGCTCGGGCCAGGGCATGCCAAATGGATTGTTCCAAATCATAGATGCGATAGCGAATGTCACTGAAAGCGTGATGGTGGGTGCATTCCTCCAGCGATCGACAGGCTTCTGTGGCCCGTTTTGCATTGGCCGTTATTAAATCTGTCAGTGATTCGCGGGCGGGGGCGGTGGCATTGGCACGAACATCCGTACCGGTGCTTCTGGCATTCACCAGCTCCAGTCTTGAAAACGACTGGCTGGCCGCTTTAAGTTCGTTGCGAATCGCTTTGGTGGCATGGGTGAGTGTGTCGTTGGATAACTCAAATCGGCAGACGTCTTCAATCACCCGCAAGCCCTCACTTAGACGGGCCAAATTAGCATCAATGGTTCGTATATACCTCATGCCTTGAGTGTACAAACTTCGAATGGCATCGTCCATGCCTTTTTGCGAGCCCCCCCCAAAAAAAAATTAATGCAATGGAATGGTTAAAATTAAAGTGTCATCATTAATTTGTGATCGAATGTTGGATACGTCCACGCCAGGGGCCAGTGGAATGGTGGTGCTTACAGGGCGCTTTAACTGGACCCCTTCATGCTCATTGGTTTGAAAACGAAACGACGCATCAGCCGAAATAGCAATGCTTTGCGGGGATACATCAATGGTAATGGAGTCCGGCTCACATTGTTGTATGTTGACATGAATTTGGGTGGTTTCTGGAGTGGGTTGCACTAGAGTGGCGTGAAGGGGAGCAAATTCGCCACCGTTGGATTCCAATAAACCAATAATGCTGGTTAAATCCAAGGGCAATATGGTTGAGTCGTGTTGTTTTGTTATCATGTGATCCTCCAATCGTCTTTTTAGTGCAGCATATATGCCAAGTTCATAAATAAAGTTGTTCAACTATTGAACGAAAATGATTTATGATAAGAATAATTGAGAATACTAGGCGTGCCAGTGTTCAATAATTTTACATTCGTGAGGAGTGCGACATGTTGGTTCGAGTTTTTAAGTATAGTATGGTGGTTATTTCAGCATTGCTGGTGGTTTGGTGGTTGAATATTCCGTTTCTTGATTCCCCAAAGGATAATGCCCCCACAATTGTGACATCCACACCCATTTTGGCGGATTTAACCCAAGTCCTCATGGGTCCTGATGTGAACGTGGTCAGTCTAACCAACCGAGTCAGTAACCCCGAAACCCAATCCATTGCCAAGAACAAGCGTCAAGCATTGGGCGTCGCTGACGTCGTGATTTTAAATGGGGGCCCTCAAGAGAGGTTGCTGGAGGAATTGGTGGGGCAATCATCAAGTTCAGCCAAGGTATTAAACATTGCCAACTTCATGAAAAAACATGAGAAAAATTGGCCGGATTATTATTGGATGAGTCCGGTTCATTGGAATCGGTTGGTTCATTACATGCAAATTCATTTAAAACGTGTATTTCCAAATCGAAGATCAGAAATTAATTACCGTAAAATGGCCTACACAAATGATGTGTATGTGATGCACAAGACGATGAAGGAAACATTGGATGAATGGAAAATGAGCGCTTCAGGACTGTGTTCCAATCATGAATCGCTGGCACCATTGGCCAAAGCATTTGGAATTCCTTTTGTTGCCCTTGAATTATCAGATAACATGAGTGAAGAAACCCTCAATGCCATGGTTGATAAACTCAAGATGGCTAAAATTAAAAAAATACATCCCAATGAAGCCATTTCCCAATCAGGTTTGGATGAATTGGTGAAAGCCGCGATAGCGCAAGGGTGGCAGCTTCAGGTGGGGGCGCCTATATTTTCGCTCAATCTAGATCAGACAGGGTCTGGGGTAGAAAGTTATCTTGAAATAATGATGTTTAACTTACGATCAATCACTGAAGGTTGACGAATGACAGAATTCAGAGAATAATTTAAAATATATAATTTCATTATATTTAGGAGATTCACACATGAGAAAAATATTTATTGCATTATTTGGATTTGTACTAGTTAGTGGTCAATCATTGGCATCGCCCTTGATTACGTTATCTGGTGCGGCTGCCTCTGGGTTTAGTGGCTACAAACAGGAAGCAGGACAAAGTTTCCGTGGCCAATTTGAAAATGCCGCCAATGTTTTGGTGGATGTTGAATTATCTGATCAGGTCTCAACACAAATTGATATGGGGTTTGGATATCAAAATCAATCTGGATTCACAAATGGGGCAGATATTTCTAGGATTGCAATCTCAATTGCGCCAAAAAATTTAGACAACACCACATTAACTTTGGGTTCAGTAACGGTGCCATTTGGTCAATTTTCGGATGCTCAAACGGATAATGCCATGCTTGGTCAATACTTTATTTTTAATGATTTAGGGTATTCATTTTTAAATCAAGGGAACTCATTGAATAATTTTAGTTCCGTTGGTGCATTGGGGTCGACCGATTTCGATCACTATGGCATGTTGGATGTCTTATTTTTTAATGGCACGGACGATACGGCCACCAACACGGACAAAGGTTTTGGCGTTGCGCTTCGATATACGAATGATACGCTTATTGATGATGTTACCTTGGGTGTGTCGGCCATGAATGTGAATGATTCAGGCAATGCCAATGCAATCAATGCAAACACCACTGGGTTCATGGGTGATGTAAAAACAAGCTTGTATGATATTGAGTTGGGTGGTTATGTGGCCATGTTCACGCTTGATGATGGCAATGTTTCAACCAAAGATGATGTGAATACGTTTATGGCATATGCGTCAAAAAAGTTAGATCAAATCACGGTGTCCGGTCGTTATTCAATGGTAATGCCTTCGGTTTACAATGGCGACGGTGTTGGCGGAACAACGGCAATGCCAATGGTTGGATTGGGGAATGTTCCTTTTTCGGATGTTGATACCACCCGAATTCAATTATCTGCCATCTATCATTTAGAAGAGAATGTGAATATCAATAACGAAATTATCTTTGATACGTACGGTGAAAATAGAACCAATTACAACAACACTGCATTCTTATCTTACGCATCTGTTGCATTCTAATCCCAATCAATACAATCATAAAAAAGGCCTCAGCGATGAGGTCTTTTTTTTAGCGCTTCAGTAACCGTTCAATCAACCATTATTTAAATAGAACCCAGGAAGATGCCCGCTATGCCAATGACGAATTATAGCCAGTGGCACTCACGATTGTAATCCCATCTGACTGAGATGGTTGAAACCATTGAAACAATGAGACGTAAAAAATAATGGGTTATCCGAGCTGTATATCAGAGATGTAGATGTAGAGCTGATCGTTGGGCTGTACCCGCTGTTTAAACATAACTTTTTTTACAGCGGATGTATGGATATGCCATTTGCCATTGTGGTATTGCCCCACAAGTGTGGCTGATTTTATCTCACAGACTTTCGTATGGTCTGACTTAAATAACTGCGCATTGCATGTTATGGATTGCCGGTCCTTATGATGATATTCAGACAAGTAATGCGCCATGGCGTCTTCCAGCATGAGCCACTGACAAACACCCATCATTACGGGGTTGCCAGGAAAGTGGCCTTTAACCAATGGGTGGTGCTTTGGGTAGGAATATCCGTAGATAGCGTTGCTCTCTGAGTGATGGTGAATCGCATCAACAAAGGTCATGTCATGGGCTTTGGAGGCATTGGGGGCAATGGGAGTTCCCAAACTCAACGTCGCCATGAGGGCTGGGTCCAATGCAATGGGTTCAGTATCACCACCCGATTCACCTGTGGTGTCATAAAATGCCATGAGCTGACCGGTGGCTTGTTGTTCTGAATGACTCATTGAGAAACGGTATTTATAAAACCCATTTTTACCACTCATTTTTTCGGTGGTGCCAGTGAGTTTTGCATGGCCGTCAATGGGGCCGTTTTCAATTTTGAAATTTGTGATGGCCGCAAAGTAAGCAAATGTACCGGGTTTAATTTTCCCCGCACTGACAATGCAGGCCAACGCCGCTATTTCCGCCAAAATTGGCGTGGGAAGTGCTCGAGAGTTGAGGTGATTGGTTAAGAAAATATGCCGTCCTTGGGGATCTTCGTCGTTAAGTTGAACATTAAATTCACTGCGATCATCAGCCACTGTGCATTCATCCAATAGCAGGTTCTCATAACGATGGGGGATGCGCTCTTCAATATCAGTGGTAATTAATGTGGTCATTTTTCAATCGTAATTTTTCGTCGTAATTTTTTCAAGGAATCATTTAATAAACGTGAGACATGCATTTGAGATAAGCTTAAGCGGTCTGCAATTTCTTTTTGCGTTAACCCCTCATAGAAGCGTAGGTAAATGAGTTTTTTTTCACGCTCATTTAAATTTTCAAGGGCCTTTTTTAGCATTTCTTTATTTAGAAATGCATCATCTTTTGAATCTGTCCCAATGTTATCAATTAAAGAAAATTTTTCATTCGATGATTTGCTTTTATTGGTTTGAATGGGTTTATCAAGGGAAATTACCCGAAATGACTGCCCGGCTTCCATGGATTCTAACACATCTTCTTCACTTAATTTTAAGTCGGCTGCAATTTCAGATGTGGTTGGAAATCGATCCAGTTCTTGGGATTTAATTTTGATATATTGCCGTATTTTTGAGTATTGTTCCTGAAGTTTTCGAGGTAGCTTTACAATTCGGCCTTTATCTCGAATGTAATGTCGTATTTCACCAATGACATTGGAACTTGCATACGTTGAGAATGCAATCTTGCGTGATATATCAAATGTGTCCAGTGATTTTAATAACCCAATGCTTCCGACTTGAACCAAATCAGGAACATCATCAATATTAAATGATAACTTTCGGGCAATAAATTCAACCAATGGTTTATAGGCAACCAAAATCTCTTCCTTTAAGGAATCATCTTTGGTTTTAACGTATTTTTTAACTAATTCTTCTCGTTCTTTCGACACATTTCTTCTTCATATTTATCGGTAATAATAATAAAAACAATATCATATTTAAGCATCAAATGCGAACAACTCTGAATTAAATGAAACAACATAAAGTATGAGGTTATGGTTGAGCCTAATGAGCGGTCTTAAAATGCCTATCAATTTTTGGTGGAGTGGTTTAAGATATTGAAGTAACGTAAAAGACGAGTAAATCATGTTAGATCAATCAAAAACGTATGCATATGATTCTAGAAAAATAAACGCTGGGGACGCATTTATTTGCCTGCCCAAAGGGGAGGTTTATATTGAGGAGGCGCTAATGAAAGGTGCCACCGAAGTGATTCACTTGGATCGTCAGGCATTTGCTTTGAACGCCAATGCATATTTTTCGGATCCTACAAAGCGAGTCAAATTGGTGGGCATTACGGGCACCAATGGGAAGACTTCGGTTGCAACATTTACGGAGCAATTATTAAAAAAGATGGGGCACAAAGTATTGGTCATCGGGACCATTAATTCGCAGTTAACCACGCCAGAGTCTTGGGATATTTTAAAAAAAATTAAGGATCATGTCGATAATGGGGGGACGCATGTGGTGCTTGAAGTGTCCTCACATGGCATTGATCAAAGCCGTGTATTTGGGTTTGATTTTGATGTCAAATGCTTAACCAACATTACCCAAGATCACTTGGATTACCATAAAACGTTCGAGCATTACCAACAAACCAAGTTGCATTTCATGGAAGCATATCCCGGTCATTCGGTATTTACTGACGATGTTACGCTCATTGATCCTGTTGAAATTCCTCAATTGAAAGGGTCATTTCATATTAAAAATGTTAGTTCAGCCTTGGCCATTTGCAAGTTATTGGGGGAAGACTCCAATACCTTAATGCCATATCTATCGCAATTGGTTGCCCCCAAAGGACGGTTTGAATCCGTCGATGCTGGGCAGTCGTTTGGGGTGATTGTGGATTTTGCGCATACGCCAGATGCGCTTGAACATGTATGTCGCGATGCCTTAAACATGGTGTCTGGCAACAAGGATCGCCTCAGGTTGGTGTTTGGGTGTGGGGGTGATCGGGATCAAGACAAACGGTCAAAAATGGGGGCGGTTGCGGACACTTATTGTGGTCATGTGTATTTAACCGCAGATAATTCAAGGTCAGAGCCAACGCTGGATATCATTCAGGACATTAAATCAGGAATGAGTGAGTCCGCCATTGAGATGATTGCACCGAACCGGAAAGATGCCATTGGGTCTGCCATTGCCCATGCCAAACCCAACGATGTGATTCTAATCGCAGGAAAAGGTCATGAGACCATGCAGCATTGCAACGGCTTTTCGTATGTGTTTAACGATTATGATATGGCATTTAGTGAGATTATTCGACGTCATAAGTTCCAAGTTGATCAACAATGGGTATTGAATCAACCCGATGCAAATGCCGATGTTTTGTTTATTTCAAAAAAAATGATGCCACTGCTAAAAATTACCTATTCTCAGTTTAAACGGGCCATCCCAACCCCATCAAATGCAAAAATTAAAGATTATTTAGCAAAGTTAAATGGGCCAAAAATTATTGTGTTTGAAAACAACCGTCGTTGTTCCATTGCGGATACCTTCCTTCGATTACTTAATGATTTGGGCGGTGGGGTGGAATTTTCATTCAATGAAAAAGAAAGCCTGGAGCATAATTTGGTGGGATTAACCTTAATTGAGCAAACCGAACACCCGATTGTGATTCGAATAAATCCCAATGATGTTGGAAGCATTCAAAAAGTTATGGATATTATTTCTCCAAATCATGTCATGGTGGGAGATATTTATGATAACCATGGATTTATTGAGCCTACTGTATCCAAAGCAATTGCATCTTCAGGAAAGGAAAACAGCACGATCTGGATTCATCAGCAAATGGTGGATATTATTGATCAACTTCCCCCGGATGCAATCAATCATCAACAAGTATCGGCCCCATCATGGATGGAATATATTCAAACCCTGATTGAATCGGTGTTGCATGCGTTGGATTTGCCCCTAGATCAATCAAGAGACATTATATTGAGGCAGCTCATTGCGATGGGGTGGGTCACGAAGGTGAATTTGAAAAATATTGGTGCCGCATTGTATGTCATGGATTGGACCCAAGACCTTGAGGATGCCAAACAAAAAATGTCGTTCTTTCAACAGAATTCTGATTGCATTGTTCACCATGTCATAACGACCAATCAGTCTCAATTACTAACGGATGAATTGTCCAGACGGCATCAACATGTGAATCCCCAAGTGATTATTATTAACAATAATGATGGTATGAAAAATAAAGCATCGTCTATCAAAGATGCCATGTTATCGCATGAAAAAGCCGTCCACATCCTGTGGAAATCTCCCAGTGATTCACTCGGATTGTTGGAGGATGTCGGTTGATTTGGACAGCGTGGGCCATTGGGTGTATTTTTTTGTTCCGATGGGGGATTCAATGGTTTCAATCAAGAGCGCTCAATCAACGCATTTATGAGGATTCGCCAGATCACCATCAAGTGAAACAGGGAACACCAACCATGGGAGGGATTTTTATTTACATCAGTTTCCTTATTGGCGCAATTTTGTTGGGCAAATGGACCCTGAATACCCTGTGGATTGTTGCCGCCACCACATTGTTTTTTCTAATTGGAGCCTTGGATGATGGGTTGTCATTAAAGCGAAAATCCAACAAGGGATTATCCGCCCGATCAAAGTTTCTGCTTCAGATCATTGGGTCATCAGTCTTGGTTGTGGTGTTGTACCTGTGGGTATTGCCAATATCATGGGTTGAAGCCGTCATCTTTGTGTTTTTGCTGACGGGAACATCCAATGCCACCAACTTAACCGATGGCGTTGATGGATTACTTGGCACCACCATGTTGGTGTCCCTCACCGGGATTTTGGCTGTACTTCATTCGCGTTGGTTATATGAAGAAATTCATTTAACCTACATCATGATGGCGGCAATTGCCTTTTTTTTACTGTTCAATTGGCACCCCGCCAAGATTTTTATGGGGGATGTTGGGTCGTTAATGCTGGGCGGGTTTTTGTCGGCATTGGCCATATCCTCTGGTGTATGGTGGATGCTCATTGGGTTTGGCGCGATCTATGTCATTGAAACGTTAAGTGTGATCATTCAGGTGGCATCATATAAGTTAAGAAAAAAGCGTGTGTTTTTAATGACGCCATTGCATCATCATTTTGAATTATTGGGAATGAACGACCGGGATGTTGTGGTGTTGTTTGCGGCCATTCAAGCCGTGTTTTCATTCGTGCAGGTCATATGAAAATAGGGGTCTTAGGAAATGGCATTACGGCAACGGCCGTTCGAGACTTTCTGTCATCGTCCAATGACATGGTGGAAGTTCCGGTTGAAGACGCAGATATTGTCGTTACAAGCCCAGGAATTCCACCTCGAGACTGGCCAAAAACAACCGCTGAGATTATATCCGATATCGAATTTGCTTACCGAATCATAAAACAAAGAAAAAAACAGCCAGTAATCATTGGGGTTACGGGAACCAATGGAAAGACAACCGTGACAGCGGGCATCGCCCATGCCTTAAACCAAAACCCATATGGAAATATCGGGACGCCGTTAATTGCCAATATAGATCATGCCCAAAATGAAGCGTATATTATTCTTGAACTGAGCAGTTTTCAACTATTTTCATCCCCATCTCTGTATTGCGATGTGGCCATTATTATGAACATAGAACCGGATCATTTGGACTGGCATGAATCATTGGATCACTACATCAATGCAAAAAAAAATATTATTCAATCACCCAATCAAACCGTGTACCTACCACAACGATTGGCGGATCTATTTCAGACCACAACAGCAAGAGTGATTGAATCATTGCCGGTTCCTGGTTGGCCACAGTTTTTGGGGCATCATAATGAGAAAAATTCAGCCATTATACACGATGTATTGACCCATCTTGGCATCATGATGGCCCCCCTTCATCAGGCCATGAGTTCATTTGAGTTACCACCGTTTCGATGCGAGTCCATTTATTCAGAGCATGGTCTTACCATTATTAATGATTCAAAAGCCACCAATATGGCGGCAACAATGGCCGCGGTGAACAGTTTTTCAGGGGATAAATTATTGATTTTATGTGGCGAGCCCAAAGAATCTTACTCGGAGGACTGGATCAATGGCATTTTTAACGAATGCCATACGGTGTATGCGGCAGGATTTTTATCACAAAACAAGCACGTATTTCCTGAAAGTGCCGCCAAGAAAATTGTGTTTTTTGATCATCTTAAAGAGGCCACTCAATCGGCCATCAAGGCCATGTCGTGTGGCACCATTTTGTTTTCACCATCAGGGGCAAGTTTTGATGAGTTTCAAAACTACATTGATCGAGGCCAAGCGTTTAATCGGTATGTTCAAGAAATCATTTAAATCCATGGATTGGCGCCTGATTGTGCCCACAATATTGCTATTGGTCATTGGTTACATCATGATTTTTTCAACCACGTCATTCAAAGGGTTATCTGAGTATGATGACGCTTATTTTTTTATTAAACGTCAATCAATCTTTTTAATGCTTGGTATTGTGCTTTTTTTTATCGGTGCCTATATTCCAATCAAGCGGTATAAAAAATGGGCGCTTCCAGGGTATTTGGTATCGGTTGGATTATTGCTTATTACCCTAATCCCAGGGGTTGGGATCAAAATTGGTGGGGCCCAACGGTGGTTGAATGTGTTTGGATTTCAATTTCAACCCGTAGAGGTCATGAAGTTTTGGTGGGCCATTTCAGTTAGCCTTGTATTGGCCAAAAAAACCCCTAAATTAAACTCATTTTCTACAGGTATGTTGCCAGTTTTTATGATTATGCTCATTCCTATTTTGTGCTTAATGCTTCAGCCGGATTTAGGGAATGCTATTCTAACATTAACGGTTGGATTTTCATTGTTACTATTATCTCAACTTCCAGCGGTTGTGTTTTTATTGGCCAGTGTGATGGGGGGGGGGATTGTCACCTATTCTGTATTAACGCACCCCTATCAAATGGATCGAATTCGTTCTTTTTTAAACCCTTGGTTGGACCCACTAGGGGCAAACTATCATATTATTCAATCGTTTACAGCCATTGGGTCTGGAGGAATATTTGGGTTTGGGATTGGGGAGTCACGGCTGAAGTATTTTTATCTCCCATTGCATTACTCTGATTTTATATTTTCGATTTTATGTGAAGAAGGAGGATTGTTTTTAGCTGTGGTAGTTGTATGTGGGTTCGGAGCCATTTTTATTCGAGGGATTCAAATTGCATTGCAAAAAAAACAATACTCCTTCGAACAATTTGTCGCCCTATCATTAACATTTTACTTGATTTTTCAAGCCATTATTAACATTTGTGTGGTGTCCGGACTATTTCCAATCACTGGGATTCCCTTAACCTTTATTAGTTATGGTGGGACCTCGCTATTGTCCTCTTTGTATTGCTTGGGGGTGATACATCGAATAGGAACCACCAAATGATTCTTTATGTTTCAGGTGCCACAGGAGGGCATATTTACCCCGGGATAGCCATGGCTCAAGCATTCAATGAGTCCGCTCACTTCATTGTTTCAAGACCGCACCCTGCAAAAGATATTTTAAATGCGTACCAATTCTCATATCAAGTGATTGGCTTCTCAATAAAAGCATTGATCTTATTTCCAATCGTCATTGGCAAAATAATGATGGTATTTTTAACGCATCGTCCCAAACTGGTGATGGCCATGGGGGGAGGCATTTGCATTCCATTTGCTGTGGTGGCATGGTGTTTACGCGTGCCCGTCATTTCATTTGAGCAAAATGCCATCCCCGGCCGTGCCACCCGTGCAATTCAATGGTTTTCAAAAAAAATAATCACAGCCTTTGAATCCGCCAAGCATGGGATTATTTTAAAGTCAAAAGTTCGTTGCTTGGGAAATCCAATGCGAATCAATTACCCCACCAACGATCGATTGCCTTCGGAGTGGAATAAAATAAAAAAGCCCACACTGCTGGTGGTGGGGGGAAGTCAAGGGGCTGCAAAGATTAATGCCTTCATACACACCAATCGGCATCAGATCATGGCGTTGGGTATGAATATTATTCATTTAACAGGGCCTCGTTTTTTGAGTGAAAAAGATTGTATTTCTGAAACGGTGGATGACCATACTTATGTGGCATTGCCATATTTAAATAACATGATGCTGGCCTATGAAAAAGCGAGCATTGTATTGTGCCGATCGGGCGCAACGACGCTATCTGAAATTCATTATCAACAAATTCCAAGCATTTTAGTTCCATTTCCATTTGCCATGGATGATCATCAAGAAATCAATGCCATTGAGTTTGTTAAAAGCCACCCCAATAGCTGTTGGATTCCTGAATCAGAATTATCGATGGTCCATATTGCAGAGCAAATAAAAACAATGAATAAAAAAATCTCACATGAATTAGCGCCCGATCCAGTGGCGGACATGAATATCATTTGTGAATTAGTCAAAACTTATTTAAAATAATCATATGTTAAAAGTTGCAGTTATTGGTTGTGGAAATATGGGGCAACATCATGCCAAAGCCTACACGACACTTGAACAAGTTCAGTTTGTTGCGGCCTGTGATTCAAATCTTGAAGGTTTTGATGCCATAATTAAAGAACCAGATACCAAATATTATCCTTTGGTTGCTGACATGTTAAAGAATGAAGATCTCGATGCTGTGAGTATTTGTGTGCCAACATCCCAGCACCATGTGGTCGCAAAACAATGCATTGATCATGGGATTGCCGTATTGGTTGAAAAACCCATCGCAGAATCGGTCGAGGAAGCTAAAAAATTGGTTCAGTATGCCAGAGAAAAAAATGTATTATTAACCGTCGGGCACATCGAGCGATTTAACCCCGCCATTTTAAAAGCCAAAGAGTACATAGATCAGGGAAAGCTTGGTCGAATTCATGCCGTGCAATGCAAACGTTATGGTCCGTTTCCAAAGCAGATTAAAGATGCGGATGTATTGGTTGATGTAGCGGTTCATGATATTGATATTGTTCAGTTTTTGGTGTCATCCAAATTGATCCAGTCGGATGTTTATACTCATAATATTCACTGTGATGATCGTGCCGATTATGGGCATTTAATGTTGCAGTTTGAACAAAAATTAATGGTCAATATTCATGTCAGTTGGGCGTTGCCATTTAAGCATCGCGAGGTTGAAATTGTTGGGGATCAAGGCATTGCCATCATTGATTGTATCCAGCAATCCATGACATATTATGATGTTCAAGTTGACAAGGGCGACGATTACGTATCGTTGCCTTTGGGGGACCCTCACGCCGTAGATATCGATCGTAAAGAGCCCATTGTTCAAGAGTGTCGTGCCTTTGTTGATGCCATCATTCATAAAACAGACCCCTTTATTTGCCCCGAACAGGCGACCGAAGCGTTGTCCTTAGCACTTTGCACGCCAGTAAATTAATGCTGTTTTTTGGTTTTGATGAAACCGCTGGTTTGGTGTAATATAAAAGCCTATATTGAAGGAGGAATTTCGAATGTTTCTATTTACATCAGAATCAGTGTCAGAAGGCCATCCAGACAAGCTTTGCGATCAATTATCCGATACGTTATTGGACGCATTTTTCGAGCAAGACCCATCTTCAAGGGTTGCTGTTGAATGTTTTATTACCACGGGTTTAGTGGTTGTTGGTGGTGAAGTAACAACCAAAGCCCAGGTGGATGTTCAAGATGTTGTGCGAAAAAAGCTGGAGACCATCGGGTATGTGCATCCAGAAATTGGCTTGGATGCAAAGTCGTGTGCCATTTTGGTGGTTTTGAATCGCCAATCCCCAGATATTGCCCAAGGGGTCAACGAAAACGATGGGGCATTTAAAGAACAAGGTGCCGGAGATCAAGGCCTAACATTTGGCTATGCCTGTGATCAAACCAAAGCGTACATGCCATTACCGATCATGCTATCGCATCAGTTGGTGTATGAATTGGCCAAATTGCGCAAAGAAAATGTATTGACCTATTTGCGACCGGATTCCAAAGCTCAAGTGACCGTTGAATACAACGAACAACGTGAGCCAATGCGCGTATCCGCGGTGGTTGTGTCGACACAACACCATCCAAATGCGACGCATGAGCAAATTCAGGATGATATTAAAAGACATTTAATTGATAAGGTGATTCCTGAGAATTTATTGCCGGAGCCACCAACCATTTATATTAACCCCACCGGTCGATTTGTGGTGGGTGGACCCCAAGGAGATGCCGGGTTAACGGGTCGGAAAATTGTTGTGGACACGTATGGTGGCTGGGTACCTCATGGTGGCGGTGCATTTTCTGGAAAAGATCCATCAAAGATTGATCGATCAGCGGCATACATGGCGCGTTATGTCGCTAAAAATTGTGTGGCTGCTGGATTGTGTAGAGAAATGGAAGTTCAAATTGCCTACGCCATTGGCGTTGCCGAGCCTGTATCCATCAAAGTGAATACATTTGGCTCATCGGAATTGTCCAATCATGATTTATTGACAATTATTAAAGAAACATTTGGGTTTAAGCCAAAAGAAATTATTGATTCATTAAATTTATTGCAACCCATATACGCAAAGTCTGCAGCATATGGTCATTTTGGGCGTTCAGATGTTGAGTTTCCTTGGGAGGCGTTGAACAAGGTTCAGCAGTTAAAAGAATGCAAGCAAAAACTATTGATGAACGCATAAGTTTCGATCACTATCTTGAAAATGAATTGGATAAGGGGACTGAAACAATGGCCGAGTTGGCTGCAATATTGTCCGCTAAAAAATTAACCATTTCAGTGATAGAGTCAATGACTGGCGGCGGAATTGCTAGGAAACTAGTGGAAACTCCCGGATGTTCAGATTATTTCTTGGGGGGTGTGATTGCCTATCACTCTCGTCTAAAGGTTCAATATGGGCTGGTGAATCCTAAAACAATTCTTGAGCATGGTATCGTGAGTGCCTCGGTAACGGAAGAGATGGCGGCGGGCATGAAAAAAATGACAAAATCAGATATTTCAATTGCATCCAATGGCATTGCAGGGCCTAAAAGTGATCAGTATTCGGCCGATCAATCAGGAACTGTTTTTTTATCATGGAATATTCATGATAAAATAAAAAAAACAAAGCGATATAAACTTGAGGGGGGTAGAAATAATGTGATCAATACGTCAATTTTTATCGCATTATCAATGTGTTTAAGATATATCAAAAATGAATTAAGAAAGGAAGAATAATATTATGGATGAGAACAAGAAAAAAGCATTAACCATTGCATTGTCACAAATTGAAAAAAGTTTTGGTAAAGGCTCGATTATGAGGTTGGGAGATAGCAATCAATTATTTAATATCGAAACCGTTTCTACGGGAGCGTTATCATTAAACCTTGCATTGGGTGGCGGGGGTTATCCAAAAGGAAGAATCACTGAAGTGTATGGTCCAGAGTCCTCTGGTAAAACAACATTAACGCTTCATGCCATTGCAGAGGCCCAAAAAAATGGTGGAACATGCGCATTTATTGATGTTGAGCATGCATTGGATCCAGTCTATGCTCAGAATTTAGGTGTTGATACCGATGCTTTACTATTGTCACAGCCCGATTATGGTGAGCAGGCATTGGAGATTTCTGAAACATTGGTTCGTTCAGGCGCCGTTGATTTAATTGTTGTGGACTCTGTTGCCGCATTGGTTCCAAAAAATGAAATTGAAGGAGATATGGGGGATAGTCACGTTGGCCTACAAGCCAGGTTAATGTCCCAAGCGTTAAGAAAATTAACGGGAATTGTTAAAAAATCAAATTGTGTGGTTATTTTTGTAAATCAGGTTCGAGAAAAAATTGGCGTGATGTTCGGAAATCCAGAAGTGACTCCTGGTGGACGTGCCTTAAAATTTTATTCTTCTGTTCGAATGGAAATTCGCCGAATTGAATCCATTAAGTCGGGGGTTGATGTAATTGGGAATCGTGTTCGTGTTAAAGTGGTCAAAAATAAAATTGCACCGCCATTTAAATTTACCGAGTTTGATATTGTATTTGGAAAAGGCATATCTAGAGAAGGCGATCTGTTAGATTTAGGGTGCAATTTTGGTGTAATTGAAAAAAGCGGGACGTGGTTTTCCTGCAAGAAAGAAAAAATGGGACAAGGTCGTGAATCGGCCAAGCAATATTTAAAAGAGTCGGAAAAATTAGCGGCCGAAGTTGAGAAAGAAATTAAGGAAAAAGTGAATCAACTAAAATCAGGCCAAACAAAAAAGGAAGGGTAAATTATGGAGATCATTATAGGCTTATCAAGCCTACTGGGAATCAGCATCATCGCAGCTGTGGTGCAAACGGTTCGTATAAATAAAGTGAAATTGGCTGGGATTAAATCAGAAACCATTATCAAGGAAGCCAACCGCCAAGCGGATAAATCCATTCGAGATGCCAAGTTTCAAGCAGAAAAAGAAACGAAAGCCATGATTCGTCGTGCTGAGGAAGATATTTCGTTTAAGAAACGCCAATTAAAAGAGATTGAATCGGATGTTAATCGGTCAAAGCAGCAAGTGCAGCAATCAAAAAAAGATGTGGAGCGGTTGCAAGATCAATTTGAGCAAAAGCTTGATGGGGTAAAAGAATTAAGAAAAAAACAAGATGACGTGTTGCAACAATTGTTTAATAAATTGGAGACAGTGGCTTCATTGACGCGTGAAGAAGCTGAAAAATCACTCATTTCGCATGTTGAAGTTGTTGCTAAGAAAAGAGCTGGAAATTTAATCAAAAACATTGAAGCCCAAGCCCGTAAAGTTGCAAAGCAGAGATCTGTAGAAATTGTTCTTGAAGCGATTCAAAAACTGGGGGTTGAAACAGTCAGTTCTAATACCACATCGGTAGTATCGTTACCAGATGACGAAATGAAAGGGCGAATTATTGGTAAAGAGGGACGAAATATTCGTGCATTTGAAACATCATCAGGTGTGGATGTTGTGATTGATGATACCCCGAATGGTGTCATTTTATCGTGTTTTGATCCCATACGGCGTGAGACCGCTCGCATTGCTTTGGAAAAATTGGTCAATGATGGGCGAATCAATCCTGCAAGGGTTGAAGACGCACTTCAAAAAGCAGATCAAGAGATTCAGCAAGTGATTAAACAAAAAGGAGAAAAAGCGGCGGATGTGTTGGGACTGGATTTTGATCCCAATATTGTTGAAATGTTGGGGCGGTTAAATTATAGAACCAGCTATGGTCAAAATATTTTAGATCATTCCATTGAATGTTCAAAAATTGCGGGCATTATTGCAGATCGTTTGGGCGTTGATGTTGAACTTGCCAAACGTGGGGCTGTTCTTCACGATATTGGAAAGGCGATTGACTTTGTTCAAGAAGGATCTCATGACGATTTGGGAGCAGAAATTTGTCGAAAATATGGTGAATCAGCAGAAGTTCTGAACTGTATTATGGCGCACCATGAAGATGAGGAGCCGGATACGGTTGAAGCGGTAATCGTAAAGGTGTCTGATGCGCTATCTTCCGCAAGACCGGGCGCTAGAAAAGAATCGGTTGAATTGTATTTGAAACGGTTGGAAAGCTTAGAGAAAATTGCCATGGAATTTGATGGCGTGGATAAAGTGTATGCCATTCAAGCCGGACGTGAAGTTCGAGTATTGGTTCGTCCAGAGGATGTGTCGGATGAGGGGGTTTACAAGTTGTCTCAAGACATTGCTGAGCGAATCGAGCGGGAAATGGATTATCCTGGCGAGGTTAAAGTTAATCTTGTAAGAGAGACTCGAGCGGTTGCCATTGCTCACTAAGGATACATTTAATATTCTTTGTTTGGGGGATATTGTCGGTGCACCTGGCCGTGATATCCTTCAACATGAGCTTGAGGGCATCCGAAACGAGTTTCATATCGACTTTGTGATCGCAAATATCGAAAACTCGGCATCAGGATTTGGGTTTAGCAATAAGCTTTATCATGAGTTTATTCATATGAAAATGGACGCATTTACCTCAGGAAATCACGTCTATGCTAAACGGGAAGTCATGGATAAATTTGATATTTATGATCGATTGGTACGCCCAGTTAATTTTCCTGATTCTCACCCGGGTAAAGGGGTTCGATATTTCGAGAAAGATGGCAAACGCATTGCGCTAATCAATTTGATTGGCCGGGTATTTATGACACAAATGCCGTATTGCCCATTTGAGACCATGGATAAACTATTGGGTGAAATTGAGGCGGATATTATCATTGTGGATTTTCACGCAGAAACAACGTCTGAAAAACAAGCCTTGGGATGGTATTTAAAGGATCGCGTATCCTTAATTTTTGGAACGCATACACATGTTCAAACCAATGATTATCGTCGGTTATCGAATAAAACGGCCTATATTTCAGATATCGGGATGTGTGGCGCGTTCGATTCCGTGATTGGCATGGATGCCACCATTTCAATCGATAAGTTTATTCATCAGCTTCCAGCGAGACATCAACCGGTAAGACACCCAGAGCAATCGGTTATTGGGGCGGTAATGATTGGTGTTGACCCAAAGACAAATCATATTAAAACCATCGAAACTATTCATCGAGTGTACAATAATGAAAGAAATTAAAGTTGAATCATTAGAAAAACAGTACAAAGGCCGTAAGGTCGTTAAGGGGGTAAGCCTTAAGGTAAGTGAAGGTGAAGTCATTGGATTACTGGGGCCAAACGGTGCGGGAAAAACCACCACATTTTATATGATTGTTGGGTTGGTTCGCCCAAATGCTGGCACGGTGGTTTTGAATGGTGAAAATGTTACCACGTTGCCCATGTATAAACGCGCCCGGTTAGGATTGGGGTACTTGCCTCAAGAGCCCTCCATTTTTAAAAAACTAACCGTTGAAGACAATCTAAGATTATTACTTGAAGTCGTTGAGCCAATTCCTCCGGAGCAGTTTGATAGTCGAATTAATGAATTAATTGTTGATTTGGGGTTGAATCATGTGCGGACATCTCAGGGGTATCAATTATCGGGTGGTGAAAAACGCCGCGTAGAAATTGCAAGGGCGTTATCATTAAATCCCTCGTTTATTTTACTCGATGAACCGTTTGCTGGTGTGGATCCTATTGCAGTGGCGGAAATACAGGAAATTATAAAATCTTTGAAGAGCAAAGGCATTGGCATTGTTATTACCGATCATAATGTTCGTGAAACATTGGCCATTACAGACCGCTCTTACATTATTCATCAAGGTGAGATTTTATTATCTGGAAGCCCAAAAGATGTTGCCAACAGTGAGATTGCCAAAAAATATTATTTGGGCGAAACATTTGAGCTTAAATGAAGCTTCTTGATTCTTATTTAGTTAAAGAAATTATTTTTCCATTTATATTTGGTATTGCTGCATTCACGTCAATTATTGCTGGGAGTTCACTGATTTTCCAGTTGGTCTCAAAAGCCGTAAAGTATGGATTTAGCATTGCAAGTACGGTTCAATTATTTGTGTATAAGTTACCTGCGGTTATTTCGTTAACGTTGCCCATGGCCATTCTTTTAGCCACCATACTGGTGATTGGCCGATTAAGTGCCGATTTGGAAATCGTCGCATTGCGATCCGCTGGGGTTAGCTTATTTCGGATTTTAGTTCCGATTTTATCCATTGGATTGGTGGTTAGTTTAATTAACATTATTTTTAATGAGATTGTGGTTCCTCGAGCCAATTACCACGCCGAGATATTATTAAATAATTTGCAAAAAACAAATATATCCATCCGAGAAAACGTTAATTTAACGCAATATGATGATGAAGGGTTGCCCTTGAGAATTATTAATGTTCGTGAAGTTGAAGACCAAACATTGAAAGACATTACAATTGCTGAATATGAACAAGGCCGATTAGCGAGAGTGATTCGAGCAGAGTATGGAAACTGGGATGCCATTGGGGGGTGGGTATTTAATAATGGTGTTATGCATGTATTATTGGAAAGCTCATCTCAAGAATTAATGGTCATAAACTTTGAGCGTGAAATTATTAGCTTGTCCCTTAATTTGTTGGATTTTACCAAACGTCCAAAATCATACGACGAAATGAATGGCCAAGAATTAATGTCATTTATTCAAAAAGAAAAACTATTGGGGAAAGACATTAATGAATTATTGATCCAGTATTATTTGAAATTTGCTTTACCTTTTGCTTGTCTAATTTTTACGATGATTGGTGCGGCAGTTAGTTTTCAGCCCCATCGACGATCCAGCGCAATGGGCATGGGATTAAGTATTATTATTATATTAACCTATTATATTATTTACTCATTTGGATTGGCTCTGGGGATCAATAATGTCATATCCCCTATATTTGCAGCTTGGATCCCCAATATGATTATCGGTTGTGTGAGCGTTTATTTGTTGAATCGAGTGGCCAACCAATAACTTGATTTGCTCATTGTTCTCAAATTATTTACACTATAGCCATGAAAGATCAAGTTCGGCACACAATGGGTAAGCCTGCATTTACGGAAATGGTATGAGGAATCCAAATTCGTTGCGTTTAGGGACAAGGGGGTCTGCATTGGCCATTAGACAAGCGGGAATGGTTAAGGCCATGATTGAATCAGCTCATATTGAATGCGATGTTGAACTCATTCCCATAAAAACCACAGGAGATATGCGATCAGAGAATATTTCATCGCTGGGTGGAAAAGGGGTATTTATTAAAGAGATTGAGGATGCCTTATTAAGGGATGACATTGATATTGCCGTTCATTCATTCAAGGACATCACGTCAACACCCCATGAGCAATTGGAATACAGTGCCTTTTTATTGCAAGAGAGAGTCACCGATGCCTTTATTCTGTTTAATGACAATAAAAACATTGACGTTGATGACTGTGTCATTGCCACGGGTAGCATGCGGCGTCAAGCATTGTGTCATGAATTATATCCTCGCACCACATGTGTTCCAATTCGAGGAAATATTGATACTAGAATCCAAAAAGCCAAGGCATTGGGCTATGATGGGCTCATATTATCAACCGCCGGTTTGCAACGATTAGGCCTAGACCATTTAATTTCACATGAGCCAGACCCGACTCGGTTTATTCCAGCACCTGGGCAAGGCATGTTGGCCATTCAACATCAAAGGAATAAACCAGAGCTTGCTAATATGATGCAAAATTTGGTGGACCCATCCATTCACGAACTTGGGTGTCAATATTTTGAGTTATTGAGGGGGATCGCATTCAATTGCAATTTGCCTCTGGGGGCCTACATTGATGGCAATCAATGCCATGTCTTTTTAAAGCATAAGGCATCAAAATACATGACGTTTCCTGTTTCTGAAATGGGGGAGGCCATGGGTGAAATTCGGAGCATGGCCCAATGAAAGTCTATTTTATTGGTGCCGGTCCGGGGGACCCTGAATTGGTGTCTGTCAAAGCCATGAGGGTATTAAAAACAGCGGATATTGTCTTGTATGACTATTTGGTCCATCCCAATATCATTTTAGCGGCCAAAGATGCCGATAAGGTATGTGTCGGTAAAAAAAAAGGGGCCCATTCAACACAGCAAAAGGACATCAATCAATTACTGGTTAAGTATGCCAAAGAAGGAAAAACAGTGGCACGGCTTAAGGGCGGGGACCCCATGGTTTTTGGGCGATGTGGTGAAGAAATGACGGCATTAAATGAAGCCAACCTTCCATATGAAATTATACCTGGCATTACATCGGCCATTTCTGTTCCAACGTATGCGGGTATTCCAATCACGCATCGGGATCATTCCCATTCCGTTGCATTTGTGACGGCCACGCGGGCCAATGATATTGGAAATATGGCATTCCCGAATGCGGATACATTGGTGATCATGATGTCATTATTGCGGTTGTCTGGCATTGTGGCACGGTTAACTGAATTGCGCTCTCCTGACACCCCAATTGCGATTATAGAGTCCGGAACATATGCCAATGAACGCGTCTTAGTTGGAACATTGGCGAACATCGAGGCCTTGCAAAAAAACGCCCAATTGAAACCTCCAGCGTTAATTGTTGTGGGGGATGTTGCACAATTGCGCCATCAATTCAATTGGCGAGATCATTTGCCGTTAAGGAATCGACGGTTTGTTATATCGCGGTCTCATCATCAACAATCAACCCTTGTCGATCAATTGGCCAATTTGGGTGCCGAAGTGTTAACCATACCAATGAATGATATTTTATCGGATCACTCGGCGTTAAAAGGTATTAATCTAAGTGATATAACGCATATTATCTTTACCAGTGAAAATGGGGTGCGTTCTTTTTTTAGAGTACTGATTGACAACAATATGGATGCTCGCCTTTTAGCAAATAAACAGATAATCGCGATTGGACAACATACGACATCCATTTTAAACTCTTTTGGAATTCTGCCAGATATGATCCCCAATGTGTCAACGTCTAAGGGCATTATCGATGCGTTAGGAACTCAACTAAATTCGTCGCATAACGTACTTATACCAACATCTTCCGAGGCTGATAATGCCTTTGAAACGCTCAGTGCGACCGGTGCTAACGTAGTAAAGGTGAGTATATACAATAACCAAATTCCGGTGGATATTGATCTCAAAATGAATTGGATAAAACCCGATGATATTTTTATTTTTATGAATACCGCGGCGGTGAATCGATTGCATGATCGTTATGATCAATTGCGGGCGCATCCGGTATTCAGTATTGGGCCAATGACATCCGAGGCATTAAAAGCCGTTGGGGTCTCTACGATTCATGAATCAGAGATACCCTCAATTGACGCTGTGATTCAAAAAATTATTCACACGTTTGAAAAACATTAGATACGAACAACCCTGGGGGGGGGGGTAATTTTATCTTATTATTTTCTAAAACAAGCGCCGTAACACGCACCAATAACCCAAATGCATATGACTGCGATGAATATAAACTCATGATCCTTAAGTCCATGATTATTTCCATGGTCAGGTGTTAATGGCGATTCATTCTCAACTCCATCTATTAACGTTGTGTTGCATTTAATTATCGGCAATGCGCATTGAACCGAAGTAATCATATGCGATAAGAAGATGAATATTAGCTCAGGGAGTAATTGGTTTGTTGAATTTTGAGGAAAACTTGCCCCATTTGAAACGACTTTATATGTTATAAAATTCATTTTATTAGAGTAATATATAGTAATAATGCTAAAAAAACTAAATAAATAAAAATTTTAATTATATGTGTATGCATAAATTTATAAAAATGTTAAAAAGTATTTGTATGAAAATTTATTTGTGATATAAATAGAATTGAAGTACTTCTCCTATAATTTGGGTCACTATAATATTCTCGAATTAAACTGAGATAAAAAGTGGCCCAATATTCATCAAGGTTATATTTTATGACCAATGAATAAGTGTTGATTATAACTCGATGGATTGTGTGTACATTTGGGTAGGTTTCTTCTCACTAGTTGGATGTTGAGTTTTTAACCCTTTTGGGGAGACGACATGAATTTGTTTATTTGTAATATCCCCCAATGCTCGGCGAGGCGAAGCTGACGGAGCTTTTGCTGCTTAAGGCTCGTCGATGATTGATAACGTTCGTTGTTTTTTTATCTTTTTACCCATATCACTTTCACTGCTTGAGTATAAGGTTGAATCACTAATGGGTGACGTTAATTGAGATAGATTACTCATAAGGTGTTGAACACTGGGTCTCAATGTTGGATCAACGTTAAAGCAATCTGTAAGAAGATCTAGAATTCTAAGTTTTAGTGGCTCGGTCACCCTACTCTTGAACCCATCAATGGTGTCTTTTGAGGAATATGTTGGACAGGCGTACACGCCATGATATTGAAGATTTATTTCACGTGTTAATAAACGTGATACCTTTCTTTTAAATTGAATTGAATTTTTTTGTTCAGGAGTCATGCATTGATGTTGAGGAAGATTTAGAATGTGAGTTCTAACGTCTTTATAACTTTTCATGCCATATTTTTCTTGAAATACGTGACTTAACCCTTTTTTTGTTAGCATGTAAGCAATCATACTGCCAATTCCCCAAACATCTTGATTTGAATTTGAGGTAATTGGCATTACATGATGTCGAACCTGGTGTGCTTATATTGAACGTATAGCTCAGGAGGGATATTATCAAATGTGCCACAAAATCTTCGAAGAGCACCAATTGGCTGACTCATTCCCCAATCTGATGGTTCCGCTTTAAATTCATTCTCTTCTGTTTTGTACATGTACAACGCATTTTGTAATTTAATGTCCGCATGAATTATTTTTTCCGCATGTTTTTCTTTGATGATTTGTAAAAAAGGAAGTATTAATTTATTTAATAAGGTTTCAGTTGGGATGTCGGGATATTTTGTCATAAAATGCGTTAGATCACCATCCGCAACGCGTGATGCGCCAGTGTCAGTCATTCCAAAATAAAGCCCATCAGGGTCCGGTGGTAATGTTGATCCTGGCTTTCGACTGATGCTAATGGCATAATTGCGATCATATCTTTTGCCATTAATTAATAAACAAAAACGTGCCTCATATACTTCTTTTTCAGTGCCCATGCCAAGTTTTCTTTTAACGTTTCCATATAAAACACTTTTGTCCTTACCCATAGTTATCGCAACACGGCTTTTTCCTGGCGTAAACCCCTTGACTGTAAGTAGATTAATTGGAGATTCAGAACTTTTGTCAGAATATTTTTCTGAGGATGAGTTTCCATGAAGTTTCGCAGGACGTGACTCTGCATTTCTTTTTCGGTTTTGTAAAACTGGTGACATTTTAGTGGGGCAAATAATTGATGACATTTTAATCTCTTTCTTAATTTTTTCAGCAAGACCATCTGACGATGGCCAGTATCTTTTCAATGGGTGTGTTGAAAGACCATAGAAAATGGATTGCTTATATTTAAATTTTTGATTTATTTGGCATTTGCGACCAACTTTGATTTTTTGGATTAATAGTGGGGTTTGATTGATTTGTATGACCCATTAAATTCCCTAAAGTAATTGGGGGAGTCCATCATAATATGCGCCATTGGTTGTAGAGTATTTAATTTCCATGCTAAGTTGGATTTAAGACTAAAAATAAAGCCCATCAACCTAGATTGAAAAGTTTGTATTGTGATAAACTGAGCTCATGAAAAAAATAATGAATGCACTTGATGAGGCAAATGATGTGTTGGTGGGTGGGGTAAATAGCCCTGTCAGAGCCTATAAGTCTGTTGGGGGAGACCCCATATTTTTAAAGTCCGGCAAAGGGGCCAAGGTCACATCCATTGATCATCAAACGTATATTGATTATGTATTATCTTATGGGCCATTATTGGCAGGACATGCCCCTGACAGTGTATTATCAGACATCCATAATACCATGATCAAGGGCACCACATTTGGCGCCCCAACTGAAAATGAAACCCAATTGGCCAAGTCCATCCGGTCTTTTTTTCCAACGTGTGAAAAAGTGAGATTGGTAAATTCAGGAACTGAAGCTACCATGAGTGCGATACGATTGGCCCGAGGGGCAACGAAGCGACATCTGATTGTTAAGTTTAATGGGTGCTATCACGGCCATGTGGATGCCTTACTGGTGGCGATGGGCTCGGGTGGATTAACATTGGGGCAACCAAGCAGTGCTGGAATTCCTGAGGATGTCACCAAATACACGCGTGTATTGGAGTTTAACGATACAGAATCACTCATTCAATGTTTTGAAAAAGAAGGGCGCCATATAGCGGCCATCATCATGGAGCCAGTATGCGGAAATATGGGGGTGGTTCTTCCGACTCAATCATTTATTTCCACCTGCAGAAAGCTATGCACGGATTACGGTAGTATTCTTATTTTTGACGAAGTCATGACGGGTTTTCGGGCTGGAAAATTTGGCGCACAAGGGGTATATAATGTTCAACCAGACATCACGTGTTTGGGAAAAGTCATTGGGGGCGGGTTGCCGTGTGCTGCGTATGGAGGAAAGGCCGAGATTATGAATCATTTGGCACCCATTGGGGAAGTCTATCAGGCGGGAACGTTATCGGGCAACCCGTTGGCTGTGGCCGCTGGACGATCCATGATGCGGCTTATTGAGGATTATAACATTTATGAAAAAGCAGAGCGTCAAACCCAAAAACTAGTTCAGGGTTTTCGTGAGGCCATTCAATCTGTCAACGCCCCCATTCAAGTGAGCGCCATTGGAACCATGTTTACGGTATTTTTTAGTAAGGCCCCGATTCATAATGTGGCCGATGTAAATCAATGCAATATGAACGATTTTAAGCGATATTTTCATTTCATGAAGGATCATCAAATTTTAATTCCCCCGTCTCAATACGAAGCCAACTTTGTATCGAGTGAACATGATGATGCCGTTATTCAGAAAACGGTTGAGGTCTTTACTAAATTCTTGCGAACCATTGGCTAAAATCTTGATTTTTTTGATGGCTAATCATAATGATTTGGCCATGGGTGAGCGTTAAGTTTTAGTTAAAGGTTATGAATTTTTCAATCGATAACTGAGTCAAGATGAAGAAAAAATCAGTAATAAAAGTCTTTTTTTATACATTCATTGCATGCATTTTATGTTTCACATCCATGATCGGGTATGCCAATTTTGATGATAATGATTATGAATTGGCCATCACTGAAAAACGCTATGAAGATGCCTTGAAAATATTAAATGCGAAAGATGAAAAAAAGAGAACCATTCCTGAAAAAGAGTTAATTACTGGGTTAGAAGTCGTGATGGATGTGAATGCGATGGAATGGCCAAAAAACTCAATGGCCATGAAAGAGGATGAAGTGGATCCCGAGATTTTAAAAAAAGTATCCAAATATTACAATGCGTCCATTTCAAATTATTTGGCCGGGCGAGGATCTGTCACTCGTAAAATTTTAATCCAAATATTGTTTATATATCCAGATTATCCGAAAGCGCAATACTTTTTGTCCAAAGGGTTTAACATGCCCCCTGGGTCGTATAAGGTGGCTGATCAAGTGATTAAATTAATCAAACGAAGCGATACCTATTTTTATGGTGGAAATTATATAAAATCCGCTGAAGATTTGGAAGTATTGGCAATTCTAGAGCGGGATAATCCAATTGTATATGAAAAACTTGGCTCGGCTTATTACATGATGAATGAAAAGCAAAAAGCCTTGGACACCTGGACAACGGCACTATTCTTTAACCCTGATAATACTCAGTTAGAAAACATGATTACTCAGACCAAAGAAACGCTATTAAGAGAAGCTGAAGAAGGCTCCCCACTGGATCAAGCCAGTGCCAATAAAGTGGTGATTGAAGATCCACAAGTAATGGGTGTATTTAAACGTCAATCAGAGGCGTTTGAATTAATGAAAGAATTAAGGGCTCAAGGACTAACCGTTGCGATTGAAGAAAATGATGATGGCAAATGGGCAGTTCAAGTATCACGTAAAGAATTACAAGAAAAAAATGCCAAGAAAGGGAGTGAATAAATGAAGAAGTTCTTGATTGGATGCCTAATATTGTCATCAATTTTGACCCACGCGAACTATTTGGAAAAAAACAGTCTCGAAGAGAATCTTCAGATTAAAGCTCAGCATATTCTTGATACCATGTACGGGACGCATCAATTTTCAGTAAGCGTGATGGTGGATATGGGGCGGGAATCTTGGGCCGTAAGTTACACTGAACGGGCTAAAGTTAAATTTGAAGAAGAAAAAAATATGCCTGGAGAGAAGTATAAAATTTTGCCAGGGTACTCAGCCATTAAGAACTTATCACCCAATGAAGCCGTTCAAATGCCATTTAACTCAAAGATTACAAAATTGGCCGCGCCAATTATTAAAATTACGCTAGACATAGTCACAAGTAAGGCCATTCCAAGAAAGGATGTGAAGGCCGCAGATAAAGTCTTAACTAAAATATTAATGCTCAACACCGAACGAGGTGATGCCATTAATTTTGAATTTCAAGATTTTCCCATCAATAAAAATGCCGATGAGGTCAAGGTGGGGTTACCCATTGAAGCAAAATTAATGATTTTTGTCTTGATCATTACCAGTATATTCCTCATTGTTTACATTTTACTTAAAATTAAACAGTTAAATATTAATAAAGAGGCAGTAAAAGCACAGCAAGAAACAGCCAAAGCAACAGCTGCCGCAGCGGCATCCGGTGGCGGAGGCGGTGATACGGCGGGGACACCATCAGAAGTGGCCGCCCCAGTGCCACAAAGTGATGGCGCAAATGATGATGTGG
>DBHX01000040.1 GCA_002296285.1 bacterium UBP8_UBA817 | reverse complement strand
CAGCTATCTGTTGTAGCTGGATTACTTCGCCACCGCAATATTCAAACAACCCATAGAAGTTATGTTAAAAAGGGTGTGCAGGTACTCAAGAAAGCCATCGAAGGGAAGCTGTAAATTGTATACGAATTGTATACAAAGTGTGACAAAGCATCTGAATTTTTACCTGGGTTTTTGGAAATATTAAAAGTGACAAATCGTAGAATCACGCTTAAAATAAGGGGTAATTAAACATTTTACCGGGTTTAAGAATTTTACTTGCCTAGCTTGAGGGGCTAGTGCCCATTTGGGCGTGCAGGTTCAAGTCCTGTCCTCGGTACCATCAATCATGGAGAATACATTGAAAAACATTACATTTGGCACATCTGGGCATCGCGGCATTATCGGAACATCATTTACAACGCAACATATTGTATCCATAGCCATTGCGATTGCGCGTTATTTTAAGGCCCATGGCATTGATCATCCAAAGGTGTTGGTTGGTTATGACACACGGGCTGGAAACTCGCCCCGACTTGATGAAAACACATACACATATGGGTTAACCCAGACATTAATCAAGTACAAAATACAGGTGGATTTTTGCGACTCATTTGCACCCACCCCCCTGATTTCTTGGGCCGTTAAGGAACACGATTATCATTTGGGCATTATTTTAACTGCGTCTCACAATCCCCCCAATTATAATGGCATTAAAATCAATGATTCCAATGGGGCCCCAGCATCCGTTGAAATAACCCATTGGATTCAACGTGAAGCCAATGCTTTATTTGATTCCGCCGATGTTACCCAAATATCTCTCCCTAAAAAGCCGGTCAATAAAATCAACTACAATCAAGGATTTGTTGATCAACTTCAAAAAATAGTCAAACAAACCTTTCAACTTCCCTTCTCTGATTTTTCAGACGAGTATGTGATTGACCCAAAATGTGGCAGTGCCATTCATATTTGGAAATTACTAACCGCGTCAGCCATAGGCACCATCCACTGGAAAAATGATCGATTTTCATCCGATTTTAATTTTGAAATCCCAAATCCAACATCGAAAGATACCATTAAGACATTGGGAACATTGTGCAAAGAAAAGCAATGCGTTGCCTTTTCCAATGACCCGGATGCTGATCGCCATGCGATGGTGGATGAGCTTGGGAATTCGGTATCCCCTGAAAAAATAGCGGGCATTATTATTCATTATTGCATGAAAAATGGCATTTCCATTGCCTCAGTGGCCACCTCCTTGGCCAATTCAACTTTGGTTAAAAAAATCTGCACCCACCATGATATTCAATGCCATGAAACCAATATTGGTTTCAAATATTTCACCCCATTTTTACTCAATTCAAACAATCAAAACAAACTGACACTGGGCATTGAATCTTCGGGAGGATTTTCTGTATCGCCCCACACTTTTGACAAATGTGGCTTCCTTCCCATTCTTTTGATCTTGGGAATTATGAAAAAAACAACCACCAAGCTTCACGAGTTGTCCAAAGAAATTGATGAACAGTTTTCTGAGTTTACGTTTGTTGAGGATGCCCTCGAGCTTCCGAACACATCTGATCTGGATATCAAGGAACGCTTAAGCATTAAAAAGCCAACTTTGGACCGTTTATTTAACCTTGATATTGCAACCATTAACTACAATGATGGGTTAAAAATCACATTTCCCAATGATGATTGGGTACTTTGTCGGCCGTCTGGTACTGAACCCTTGGTTCGGATTTATGCTGAATCAAATAATAAAGATACCGCCAATTATTATATCCATCAAATCAAAGGGTTATTTTCTAAATCCCCATTATTGGGATAATTTACTGGCCAAAAGCGCCTTGGTTCCCATGCCTACGCGTTCAATGAGTGCGTTTAATGAATCATTACTATCTACCACCAATACAATGAATTCCTGACCTTTTTTTACACGATAAACGGACTCATGAATAATGTGAAGGTGAACTATTTCATTAAACGCATATTTCGATGAACAATGAATGCGGTCTTGATTTTCCAACGCATGGGTTAATGGGTTGGGAAGCCCCATTAATTGAACATTTGCCGGCGTATAATCAGCAACCAACGGTGTTATTGCGGCAATCACTTGATCCGGATCATGCCCCACAACCAATTGACTAACATCAATTATTTTCCCATGGCTGAACAACCACAATTGCGAAAAAACGGACTGTTTTTTTGCCTGGGCTAATTTTTGATGAGCCCCTTGAGATGCAAGGTCAATTAATATGGCGTAGGGCTGAAGGTGTTGAACCATGTCATCATCTTCCCACGCCATGGCGTCCCACCCATGAACGGCCTGAACGGCACTTTTTATGCTCATCACCGATTTAGTGTCTTCGGAAAAACAAAGAATGAGCGGGTTTAATTGACGTTCTTTGTGATGGCGGATGGGATGAATCATCTCGATCGTTGTGCCATGATCCAATTGGCTCATGCAAATTAATTTTGCGTGAATATTTCGACAAAAACGATGAACCAACACCAACCCGAGACCAAGCGTTGAAAAGGCATCCATTAAGGCCATATTATTCTGATCCAATTGAGTCAGTACCTGGTTCACTTTTTCTTGATCCATGCCAATGCCGGTGTCCGTGATTTTGATGTAAATATTTTTTTCATCACCTGAAATATCGATGGTAATGGTGCCATGATGGGTATATTTTGAGGCATTGAATAACAATTGAATCAAGGATTGCTTTAATTGCAATACATCCGTCTGCATGACCAATGTTTTGTCACAGTCCAAGGTTAGCTGATTGTTATTTTTTTTCACCAATGCATTGAACAGTGGCATCAATTCAATCAGCATCTCATGCACATTCGCTTTTTCAATGATGCCCAACACTGAAAACTCTTTGTTGTGTTTGACCATGGTCAACAGGCGATCCAAAAATAACTTCACATGCGTCATTAAATGACTGTAGGCCGTCGGGTTTACTTCCAGTAAGGGCAAAAACTGAATCAATGATTTGATTTCTTGCACCGTTTGGCCAATGAATGCGCGCTGATTGTTGGAGAATGTTTGAATGGATTGATTCAATGCCTGAATATGAGCCACACGATCAGCAATTCGTTGCTCTAATTCTTTGTTTTGCTGTGTCATTTTATTGAGTTGCATGGCCACCATTTCAGTGAGTCCAGTTAATGCACGTGAAATATCGGTGATTTCATCATTTTTCTGATCGTTAAAATGCATTACATCCCCAAAAGAGTAGGATTCAATCGCTAAATAAATGCGTTGAATACGCCCCGTAAAATGATTGGCAACCAAGTTGCCAAGAATGGTCCCCAACAGAATTGCCATGAGAATAAACGCACCCACCACCCAATGAATTTGTATTGAAAACAATTGTTCCCATGGCATGCGATAAGCAATGACACTATACCCAATGATGCCACGGTGCTTGGGTTGCCCATACAATAGGGTGGTCTCATCATCAGGAAACTTAAAATCAGACATGATGGGAGCAATGCAGTAAATGACATTTTTAATCTGATCATGATTCACTTGAATGGAATAAGCCGCCTGGATGCTTCCATATTTGGGTTCACGAATGACATCTGTGACAAATTTCAAATTGACGGATGATTGTTTTTGCAACACATCAATGACAGGGTCGGTATACCTTGCATTTATAATCCCTGAAAAAAGGACCAATGGGTTTTCTAGCATGGCGGATAAAAACTGATTGAGTTGATCTTTATCGTAATCCACAATAAATGGTTCTGAATTATGGGCTAAGTTGGCACTTAACACAGCCCCTTGGGCTTTTAATTGATGCTTCACATCCGTGTATTGTTTTAAATAGATCACCCCGCCAATAGATATAAACGATAGAATAATGCCCAATGTTAAACTGAGTTGGAGCTTACGAAAAAAGGACCAACTAGTTCTTTGGTTTGGCGCGTAATGTGAGTCGATCAGTGTACTCCCCTTTAAAGGCATGCTTTGCGTTGCCCAAAACCATTTTGATGGTGTGTTGAGATTTTTTTGACGTTCCATCGCGGTCTACCTGAAGAACAGCCACACCAAAATCATCGAACTGCAACAACTGACCATCAACCATTACGTCATAAGGGATGGCGGTTTTTATCTGGTTCAACCGATGTTTTAGCCGCCCTTTGCCCGCCGATTTAAATGTTAGCACATAGGATTCAAACGAGTTGACAAAGGCATTGTATGCAATGACCTCCCCAGCTTTTAAGGTTTCAAACGTGACGTTAAATTCAGATATTCGATTGAACTGATCGTTCCCCAGAGAAATTTGAATATCATCAGAAATGGTCACTGAAAGTGATATATTTCCCATCGCCACCTTATTGGGTTGACCGCCTTGATTATACGCCCCTTCATAGATATTCATGACAATCGTTCCCAGAAATGTTTGTGGGGTTACTTTTTGACCTGGATCAATCCAAATATACACAGGAAATCGCAAAATAGATGAGTGCTTGCCTGTCAGTGAAAATGCAATCGTATTTTCTTGATTATTTATCATGGGCCAATCCAGTAAATATTGATTGGTATTGGTTTTTGCTGTCAGAAAATATGTTAAGGTCTCATTGGACGAATTCGTTAACCTCCGCTTGATATCATTCCCTGGCAATTCAAACCCAATAAAATAATCTCCGATTAAGCTACTGGGCACATTGACCTCAATCATAGCTTTGTAATAGAACTCCTGTTTGTCAAATGGGGAATAATTATTCCCCATGATATTTCGCCACTGCACTTGCTGTTGAGGAATCACAATGGATTGGCCCCAAACTTGAACCATCCCAATGGTTAATAGTAAAAATAATTTATAACGAAACATGGATGGCTGTATAAGCGTTACTTATTCCATCGGGCCATGATAAATCAACCATTCGTTGACTTTTGGCCAAAATATTAATGACGCCATTTAATTCGTTTGGAATAAACTCTTTGGTTTCAGCCCCAACTTTTTTACCATTTTCATCGATGGGGGTCAGCTTTATGGACGTTTGTTTCAATATCTTGTGTGCCGTTCCAGAATTATTAAATGTGACTCGAATTTTCTTTTCACTGGTGGACGCATCGGTAATCACTTGCACATTTGAAATTTCGACATTTGCTCTGGCATTTTCAGGGGCAACATATGCGGCCTTAACAACTTTGGTAAGTGCAGCAACTTTGACGGTCATATCATCGGACTCTTCTTCATCGCCTAACGACAAGTTTAATTCTTCAACAATGATTCGAAACGCCTTTTCTTCTGTTAGCTCCTGAGAACCCACCCAAGTGAGTGTTACCACTTGCTGTTCATCGGGTTGCAACAACAGCTGATTGGGGTAAATTAAAAAGTCTTCAACATCTTCCAATTCATCCACACCAGTTACCTCATCCATAACTCTCGACTGCGCATAGACTTCCAAAGCAATCATTTTCTCGGAATTGTTGGTGACAAATAAATTGCGGTTTGCGGCACGCCCCGTCATTGAAAATGTATCATTGGATAATTCCACACGAAGTGCTTGACTTGGAATTGATATGATGGCCATTATTACGATGAATAAAAAATGTCTCATGAGTTCTCCCTTTTCTCCCTTAATATAATTAGATTAACAAAATTGCTACATATCCGCTATGACAAAGGTAATGATATCTTTGTATTGCCCCCGAAATAAATTCTCCTTTGCGCTTGTGTTAATCATTAAATTCATTTCTGCCTCAACGGTTGAGACATCCAGTTGGTCATCAAACTGAACCAACACTTCCCCACTTAAATCCAAATTTTTCCGTTCACTATCGGGGGGCATTTCCCCTCCCAATTTTCCCCCTGATCCTCGCTCTAAATGAATGGTGTAATAAATAAAATCACCATCCTTAATATTTGACACATATTGACCATCAACAAAACGGACCAATTTTCCACCCTGTTCACTTTTCAATGTAATTTGAAATCCATTGGCATCATTATTGGAAATGGTAAATGCGGCAATAATCACACCGCCAACAGGGGTGTCATATTTTCGAAACTCCGGCAATACAGTGGATAGATTTTCAAATGGCACCACATTCATTTCAAGAATATTTTCAACCTCTCCTGCAGGGGCGGTTTTACCCGAGGTGCCGGCCATAATCATGACAGATGAAATCAATAAAATAACTAAAATCTGCTGTTTCACCCCGTGATTTACCTCCTTATAAATCGGTGATGGTTACCGTGATGGTATCTTGAAATGTTCCATGAAAGAGCGATGCTTTTTTCACGGTATGCATTTTCAAAATGAGTTCGGCCTGATCGGTGGCCTCCTGCACATTGTCATTGAAATAGACCACAAATGGATTCAATAATGTAAACCCTTTTCGCTCAATTTCTGGGGGCATATCAATCCCCAAGCTCCCGGACTCTCCACGCAAAAGGTCCAAGGAATACTGAATAAAATGCCCATCTTTTTCCGTGGCCGGGTATTCGTTATTTTTATAAAAGACCAATCGCCCCAACCGATCGGAGACAAAGGTTAGTGAAAACCCATTGAAATTATTATTATCACAGTAAATGCGTGCCACGGTTGAGCCGGCCGCTGGCGTGGACTGAAGGCGAATATCCGGCACTTGTTGCTTTAATTGATTATCAGTGACCACATTGATATTGATGGTCGAATCAAGCGCGCCATTGATATAGGTATCTTTTGCAAGGGCAAGATTTGAAAAGGTAAAAAAACTAAGAATGAGCCATATGATATATTTCATCACATATCATATTCCCAATTTCTGAGGTTTTGAAACCCATTTTTCCCGCCAACATGGAACGCATTTGCTGAATCACGCTGACCTTGGCTTTTTCCAAGTGGCTGGCCGCATCTGGATGCCCCAAATGATCCAACATTAAATGGGCCGCACCAATGGCAGCCATAGGGTTGATTTCATTTTTCCCAGTAAATGCCGGCGCCGTCCCACCAATGGGCTCAAACATGGATAATCCCTGGGGGTTAATGTTTCCGCTGGCCGCCACGCCCATACCACCTTGGGTCACCGCAGCCAAATCCGTGATAATGTCCCCAAACATGTTGGACGTTACAATCACATCAAACACATTTGGTCGTTCAATCATATGAACGCAGACCGCATCCACGTGGGTGTAATCGGTGATAATGTCTGGAAAATCTTGAGCGACGTCATTAAACACTCGTTCCCATAAATCAAACACATACGTTAAGACATTGGTTTTCCCACACAATGTCACTTTTCCAATCTTGCCATCATGCACTTGATCTTTCGTTAATCCTTTCCACGGGCTAGTCTGATGACGCTTTCTGGCGGTTTCAAAGGCAAAACGAATGCAGCGTTCAACCTGCTTGTATGAATACACCATGGATTGCGTGGCCACTTCATCTGTTGAACCTTTATTCTCGAATTTACCAATCCCTGTGTAAAGCCCCCCAGTATTTTCACGAATAACCACATAATCAATGGACTCTGGAGATGCTGCCTTAATGGGAGACGCCACATTTGGGTAAAGCTTTACGGGTCGATAATTGATGTATTGATCGAAATCAAAGCGAAGTTTCAATAAAATCCCGCGTTCTAAAATGCCCGGTTGGATGTCCGGGTGACCGATGGCGCCCAAGTAAATGGCGTCGCATGTTTTTAATTCAGCCATATCTTGATCCGTGAGGACCTCCCCTGTGCGTAAATATCGCTCGCCATTGATGTCCATGGGATGAACGTCCAACGAAATTTTATATAATTCGGCAATTGCCTTTAAGGCTTTCAATCCTTCTTCAATCACTTCTGGACCGGTGCCATCGCCACCAATAACAGCTATTTTATGCATGATTCCTCCAACGCTTTTTTTAGTAGTCTAGCACAATTTACAAAATAATGAATCACTGGACCTCCAAATAAAAATTAATGGCAATTTAGTTAATTTAACTATTCAATTTCCATTATTCTCATGCTACACTAAGCACATTATGGGATTCACTGTCTAGGTCTAGTATTGCTGTTCATCGACCGGTAATTGTTGACCCTTCGGGCCCGTTAAACCCTGGTGCACAAATGGAGCGCACCCCCCCACCCGGTAGTTTGGGCTGTTTGTCGTTTGATAAAATGATTGCTATCACCCGCCAACGAACGGGGAAAGGGGACCCACAGGCCTTGGCTCGAATCGAGCGTCGTCAAGAAGAGCTTAAAACGCTAAGCGATAACGGGTTTAAAATTCGACATGTGTGGGGGTCGTATGGTCACCCCGATCTGTGAACACAAGGCGTTAGCCAATTTGATACTTTGTTATTAATTAAAGGTGGGCAATCCTATGTCTGCAAACTCGGGTCGTCGCTGTATTGCCAAACCACCGGCATTATGACGTGTTTGGATCACAATGGAAAACTTAATCATTCTATTGATAGCCCAAAAGACATTGGCATTGAGTGGTGGTGTACACAAAGCGATTACCAACAAAAATCATCCATTTTAATGGTCCTTAAACCTGGCCATGGTGGCCCAACATTTCAGCAATTGTTAAAGGCTCCAACATATCATCGCAACCTTCATGCGGTTAAATGCGACTGGGGTGACGCTTCTGGCATTTTTAACTCTCAAGAAGCATTAGAGCATGCGGCCTAATCATTGGCGCCACGGGTGCCCCAAGGTGCCCGTCATGCAATAAGCGAAATGCCAATTGAAATACCCAATCATCTCGAGGTGTTACATTGGCTCAGCGACAAGAGCTGCGACATGATGCCGTTCAAGGCCAAGCGCCACGGTTTGGGGCTAGCGATGGGCGTCATGGCCGATTCGATCTGGATGATGTGGCAAGCGATGACGTCAGAACTGGTCTCGTTATGGCCAATTGGGACCGCTTGATGGGTGCAATGAAATCCAACATGCATCAAAAAAATCGCATCGCAGCGTTGAAGATGCGTTGTGATGAATCCACCAAACGAGTCCAGCAACTGGAAGCGGATCTTCATGGCTTGCAAACCTTTAATCTGGTAGTGGTGCAAAAAGTGCAGA
>DBHX01000009.1:38588-55393 GCA_002296285.1 bacterium UBP8_UBA817 | reverse complement strand
GTTTGTGATTCTTGAAAAAGAAGGTATTGGGGCGTCATTTAAAAAGTGGCCCGAAGAAACACAGTTTATTTCACCTTCTTTCACAGGGAATTTTTTTAAAATGCCAGATTTAAATGCAATTACCCCTGAAACATCGCCAGCGTTCAATTTGCTAACGGAACATCCTTATGGTGAAGAATACCAAGAATATTTAACTTCCGTTTCTGAATATTATGAGTTGAATATTGATATGGGAGTTACGGTTGAATCTGTTCAGAAAAATAAGAATAAATTTATTTTGAATACGAATAAAGGTGAATACCATAGCCAATTTCTTATTTGGGCAGCGGGTGAATATCAATACCCACTTCGATCTGCTTTTAAAGGGGCACAGCTTTGCACTCATTATTCTGAGATTAGTAGTTTTGAAACAATTAAAACAGATGAACGCATTATTATTGGTGCCTATGAATCGGGTTGTGACGCCGCAATAAATTTATGTAGGGAGGGAACAAAGGTCACTCTTTTAGATCGATCGAATAATTTCGGAATCATTAACAGTGATTCCAGTTATTCGTTATCGCCGTTTACGCGTGATCGTTTAGCTGATGATGATGTTTGTTTTGATTATGAGCCTGAATCAGAAGTTAAGGAAGTAACATTTGAAAATGATCTGTATTTTGTTCGAACGAAGAAAAATAAACAATTTTCTTCGCGATACCGACCAATTAACTGTACTGGTTTTAGGAGTAGTCTCTCAATAGTCGACGATTTATTCGAAATGCATGATGGGTTCCCTTTACTTAATCAGTTTGATGAATCAACAAAAACCAAAAACCTTTACTTAGTTGGGCCTCAGGTAAAGCATGGGAATGCTTTATTTTGTTTTATTTATAAATATCGCCAGCGTTTTGTGATTGTAGCTGATCGAATAGCCATACGAAAAAAAATGGATCGTTCTTTACCTAAAGATGTTCTGAGTAACTATAAAGAGGCTAATTTTTACCTCAAGGACTTGGCCTGTTGTGATGAGGAATGTGTTTGTTGATATGAAAGCGTATTTAGAGCCAATTATTTTAATAGCGGCGATTATTATTGGATCATTGAGCGCACTTGTATATTCACTGCCTGCAAGTATCATTGATTACTCAATTATTGCGATGTTATGTTGTTTGTTTTTTAACGTGTCAATCGACCATTTGCTTCGAGGTGCAAAAAATAAAAAATATCTTTCCATTGCTTGGGCCGTTAATTTTTTACTGCTGCCCACAATTGCGTTTATGATTTTATCAACTTTTGTGGATCAAAGCAGCATGCTTTTTGTTGGGCTCATCTTCTATTTAGTTGCTCCCTGCACAGATTGGTTTCTTGGCTTTACTAAGTTGGCCAATGGGGATGTTGATCTGAATTGTGCCTTGTTACCTATTAATTTATTATCACAAATTTTGTTACTGCCCCTCTACTTGTTTTTATTTACTAGTCGTAATACGCACATTGAAGTGGATACGTTTTTTAACTTGCTTCTTCATTGGGTTTTGTATCCATTTCTTTTTGGGCAGTGCATTCGTTATATATGTGCCAAAATAAGCTCCGCGCTATTAGGAAAATGCACGGTGATTGCGGAGCGAGGTATGGTTCTTGCTTTGGCTGTATTGGTATTTTCTATATTTAACAATAATATCCAATCATTGATCGGTAATTTATCGATATTGCCCATAACTTTACTTGTTGTTTTGTGTTTTTTTCTATCCGTTTATTTTTTAGGGGAATTCATTTCAAAAAAAGCAGTGTTGGCTCGATCTGAAAAAGCTAGTTTGATTATTACATCATCGGCGAGAAATACTCCCCTAATGCTTGCCATTAGTGTTGGGTTATTTCCGAATGAAACTGTGATTCAATTGGTTCTGATTTTAGGGATGCTTATTGAGTTTCCCCATTTAATTTTATTGAGTTTTTTGTTACGTAAGTAGATTTATATAAGCAGGGATTCTTTGTGCGATGTTTTAAAATTAAGCATTTCTCGGTTGCATTTACTTCGTCAGTGTTTTGATGAATTTCATTGAATCTTTTTTTTATTTTAATTAAGATTTATTTTATGAAGATCATATCATGGAATGTTAATGGAATAAGAGCTTGTTCAAAAAAAGGGTTTAAGGAATTTATTGATGCTCATGAACCCGATGTATTGTTTATTCAAGAGTCGAAATGTGCTGAAGCTGATTTGCCAGATGAACTTCGTGATCCTTATGGCTATCAATCCGTTTGGCATTCAGCTGAACGAAAGGGCTATTCTGGCGTGGCGGTTTTAACCAAAATAAATCCAGATAATGTTATTGTCGGTTTTGGGATTCCTGAATTTGATGTTGAAGGCCGTGTGATTCAAGCTGTTTTTGGGGATATTTACATTATTGGGGTTTACTTTCCAAATGGACAACAAGGCAATGATCGATTAAATTATAAACTGAGTTTTTATGACGCCTTGTTTACATATTGCGATGAATTGAGACATATGGGCAAAAAAGTGATTGTATGTGGGGATTTTAATACTGCCCATACCCCATTGGATTTGGCCAGAGCAAAGGAAAATGAAACAACCTCTGGATTTCTGCCCATTGAAAGAGAATGGATTTCTGAGTTGGTTCGACGCAATTATGTTGATGTATTCAGAGAAAAATTTCCAGCCGTTGAAAAATACTCATGGTGGTCCTACAGATCTGCTGCTCGAGAAAAAAATATCGGTTGGCGCATTGATTACTTTATGGTCGACAAGCCATTGGTAGACCAAGTTTCTGAGGCCTTTATTCTTAATGACGTAATGGGTTCTGATCATTGCCCTGTTGGCATTGTTTTGGCCAATGCGTGAATCCATAAAAAAATCTCAACTACGTGCGGTATCTATTTTTGACGTTCTAAAGGATACGTACCCACCGGTTACAACATTTCTTACACATAGAAATGAATTTGAACTATTGATTGCGGTTATATTATCGGCACAGTGCACGGATGAACGGGTAAATATGGTGACCCCAGCTCTTTTTGATGCATTGCCAACCCCCATGGCTTTTGTCAATGCCGAATTAGATTACATTAAATCTTTTATTAAAAGCATTAATTTCTTTAATAATAAAGCAAAAAATATACAAGCAACAGCGCAACGATTAGTGGATGATTTTAATGCTCAGGTTCCGCCTGATTTAGAGGCATTGGTCTCATTGCCGGGCGTTGGTCGAAAAACCGCCAATGTGGTGTTGGGTCAAGCCTTTGATATTCCGGGTATTACTGTGGATACCCATGTTCGCCGTTTAACTCAACGCTTAGGGTTTACAACGCATGAAGATGCTGTAAAAATCGAAATGGACTTAATTAAACGATGGCCAACAGACATATGGATTGATATGTCATCCCTAATTATTTTGCATGGTCGAAATATTTGTGATGCAAGAAAGCCGAATTGTTTTGACTGTTCTATTTCATCTTTTTGCCCGTCGTTTCCAATTCAAAAAAAGTAAACAACTGCTCTTTTGTGTACATTGAATGGTGGATTTTATTATGTTCTTTCCATTCAATACCAAATGCATAATGCCCAA
This sequence comes from bacterium UBP8_UBA817, assembly GCA_002296285.1. Taxonomy (GTDB): domain Bacteria; phylum Margulisbacteria; class Marinamargulisbacteria; order UBA817; family UBA817; genus UBA817. Next base: position 51,827 of record DBHX01000009.1, on the reverse strand, counting down.
CATTAAACACGTTTTCGATGATGATTTCAGGATCAATGCTTGACTCATCCAATAATTTTTTACGGCTCATTTCATCAACACAATACGCGCATTGGCAGGCATTTCTCAATTTTTTATATGACATTCGATGCTCTTTATCATCTGATTTAAGGGTTAGGATTTGTGTATCATTATTGATTGATAGTTTTAGGTCGTTATTGTCTAATGTTTCAAAACAATGGGCCCATACCAAATCATTGACACACTTTTGATAGATTTGACATTCAGTTTGCGGGGCATTGAGTAAATACGGTGTTTTTTTATTTGTGTAGCTTGAGACTTTATCGTTAATTGGTAGTTGGAGCCAGTGTGGAATCCCATATTCTTTGGCCGTTGGAATTAAGCGCCCTTTACCAAAAATATGATATCTTTCATTTGAACCTGGGGGCGTAAAATAACTCATATTTTCAATAATGGTTGTAACTGGAACTTTTACCTTTTTAAACATTTCCAACCCTTTTTTTACATCCACATAAGATAGTTCATGAGGGGTGGTGACAATAACGGATGTTGTTAATTCGATCTCTTGGGTAATGGACAAAATAATGTCCCCTGTTCCTGGTGGGCAGTCAATAATAAGAACATCCAAATGCCCCCAATCTGTTCTTGATAATAATTGTTTAAAAAGATTTGAGGCAATTGGACCACGAAGAATGGCGGGCTGGTTGCCGGCATCTTGAATGTACCCATAGGACATTAACTTTATTCCGTTATTTATAAATGGGGGGATATCATCTTCTGAATCAGATGCGGCAATGCTGGTTGGCGTAATGAGTGTTGGTAGACTTGGTCCATGAATATCGGCGTCAAATAATCCAACCGATGCCCCATTTAAATGAAATGCGGTGGCTAAATTCATTGCAATGGTAGATTTCCCAACCCCGCCCTTACAACTGGAAACGGCGATAATATGTTTGACATGCTTTAGATTGCCGGATCGTTTTTTCTGGGTCTGATCTGTGAATCTTAATTTTATTTCCAATGATTTTACCCAATTTAGTTCGAAAATCTCATTTTCAATGATCGGTTTTAATGCGTTGATTTCAAGGCTTCCCGCAGGCTCATTAAATGTGCAACTAACGTCGTTATTTTCGATTGAAACGTTGTGGAGAATCCTAGCATCGTTCAAATATGTTTGTAATTTTGGGTGATAGATACCGCTTAATATTTTCTCGATATTTTCATTTTTTCTCATGACCGTAGTATTATATCAGATATGTATAGAATCATCATCTTTCTTGCTTTCTTTGCTTTACCTCTATTGTCTAATTCTTTATATACAGATGATGTTCAAGATGCGGTTAATCTTGAAGCTCAGCAGTTGGAAAACTCATATAATTATTCAGAAAATAACGAAGATAAAAATAACTCGATTGGTTATTTTTTGGAAGTTTACATGAATGAGACATTTAAGTTATCTCAATTGACTTCAGGTTTAGCACATATATCGGATGAGACTAAGATTTATAGTGATATTAATCGTTTGGATCGGATTTGCAATGAGCTTACCGTGCTCCTTGATGATGGGGCTGTTAACTTTGACAAATTTAAATCAGTTGGAACGTTATCTAAGATTCAAGCTTACTACCAGGAAACATTATTTAAATTGCATGTACTATCACCCTATTTGCCTGCACTTTTGGACAAAGATCAAAAAAAGGTCAGTTATTATATTGAGTATATTCGTCGAATCACTCACCAAATTCAAGGGAATATTCAAGAGATGGTTGCCATTAAACAACAGCTAAATCAAGCGTCTCAATTACCTTTTACGCCCCAAACCCCGGAACAATTATCTTTTGCCTTGGAAAATCAGTTGAGCTCTTCACTCATTAATATGTTTAATTCAGAGGGGGCCGCGTCTGATAGTGGGATACCTTATTCTGCTATATCCACTCCGGCCAATACGGATGTCTTTAATCAATCGAGTTTACCAAAAAACATGCCAAGTGTTCCAAGTGCCAATGCTAGCCCTCTTCAGATGATGAACTATATGCCAACATTTTAATTTATTATATTTTATGATAAGTTTTTAGCCATGATTAAACTATTTAAGGGTCAATGGTTACTTTTCTTTTTTCTGTTTTTCTTTTCATTTGAGATTTACGCTAGCTTTACTAATGGAATATACTTGTCAACCATGATGGGTTGCTCAAAATCTGGAACATCGCCTTTAACGATCCAATATGAGGATCGAGCCCATGAAACGATTTCTGCAAACTACAAAAATCGGTGTTTTTCAGGTTCTCATTGGTGGGCCTTCCGTTTAGAGAATTGGACTGATCAAACGGGTTGGGGATTGGAGCTTATCCATCATAAGATTTATTTGGTAAATACAACCGAGAATTTGGAATCATTCAGTGTTTCGGATGGGTATAATTTACTTTTTTTAAATTTTGCAAAACAATTGGGTGATATTAATTTAAGGGTTGGGTTTGGGGGTGTTTTAGCCCATGTGGATGCAACCGTTTTAGGACGAACTCGATACATTCGGAAAGGTTTTCAAGGTCATTATTTAACTGGCCCGGCGTTTCAAATAAATGTTGAGAAATTATTATGGCAGTCAACCACGCATTTTGTTTCCTTTGATACGAAATTTACGGCGGCATATGCAGAAGTTCCAATATCAGCAAATAATAATGAGTTAGCGATTGTCCCTGATCATGCCATTCATCTGTCAATCTCTTTGGGATCAAAGCCGGAGGCATACTCGAACAAAAAAGGACTGTATGAAAATTTGTTGTATTTTGCGCCTTTGATCTACCCGATCACTACAGGCTATATTATGGGAACGGGTTTTTTGCCGGGGGGGTATTAACTACAATTTCCTCATAGAGCTCTTCAAGTTTTTTGCTTGTGGTTAAGTAAGAATACTCTTGACCAAGTATGGACGCCTTTTCTGACATGCTTTTTCGCAACTTTTCATTTTGTAATAATTGAATGGCAGCCGTTGAATACTCCGAGATACATTCTTTTGTTAAAATTCCAGATGCTTTGTTTTTAACAACATTTTTAACTCCCATTTCATTTAATCCAATGACGGGTGTGCCACACATGATGGACTCAACAGCTGTTAATCCTTGTGTTTCTGTCTTCGAAGGAAACAACATTAAATCAGCGGCGTGATATGCACTATACACCTGTTTTTTGTTTAAATAACCCGTAAAGGTTACATTGTCTGTTAATCCCATTGACTTCACTTTCTTTTCAACCGTTTCGCGTTCAGGTCCATCCCCAATAATGGTTAAGTGACAATTTTGGATTGTACTGATAATTTCTGAAAATGCACGAATTAAGAAGTAGATGTTTTTTTCTAAACCAACACGTCCAACAAATAAACAATTAAATTTACTCTCACGCATGTGCAATTTTTTAAAGGATGTAATTTCTTGTCTGGATGGTTCGTAAACATTGATCCCACTTGGAATGGTAATCAGCTCTTTTTGGATGTCATATTTACTTAATTGATCTTTCATTTCATTGGTTGGAACAATAATTTTATCGCATTGGTTGCAAAATTTTTCAGATTCCTTTTTTGCATATTTGTATACCCAAGCTTCAGGTAAAATAGGGAAATAATGCAAGTATTTTTCAAAAAACGTGTGGTATGTATGAACAATGGGGATATTGAGCTTCTGTCCAATTTTCAATCCAATGTTTCCCATTGTAAAAGGTGTGTGAATATGCAATATATCAAGATTTAAGTCTTTTATTTTTTTTAGTTTTTTATTAAAGGGCAAGACCAAGCGATATTCTTTTTGAAACGGGTAAACAACAGATGGGAAACGCCATACGGTATCAGTGGATGCAATTTTGGGTTTTACATTTGGACAAAATACGTAAACAGAATGGTTTTTCTTCAAAAATTCAATGGATGTTTGAATGCTTGTTACTACCCCATTAATTTGGGGTTCGTACGTATCAGTAAAGATTCCAATCTTCATAAGTGTATTATATATATTTTTATTTAGTTCTGTGTAGGGTTTATTGTATAATTAACGTCATGAAAAAGTTAAAAATACATGTAATTGCTGAAAAATTTGTGGGTGAGGCTAATGGTGTAACGACGGCCATTTTAGAATTGATCGAGTCGTTAAAACGAGACTCATTTTATGAATTGCAAGATGGTCCAAAATCAGCGGACGTGGTTCATGCACATACCATTGGACTTGGCTATGTCAGGGAATCATTTAAGCATAAAAAGAAAATGATCGTATCAGCACATGTGGTTCCGGATTCATTTATTGGAAGTTTGATTTTTAGTGAATTATGGCGCCCCTTTGCAAAAATGTATTTAAAGTTTTGTTATAATCGCTCTAAAGAAGTGATTGCTGTGTCTCCATTTGTAAAAATGGAGCTCGAAAAAATAGGTGTTAAATCAAAAATTCACGTTCTTTGCAATTCTGTTGATCGGAAAAAATTTAAACCAGATGAGACATTAAGGGCTAAATTTCGTAAGCATCTGAAGTTAACGAATGAATTTGTTGTAACTTGTGTGGGGCAGATTCAGCCTCGTAAGGGGATTTACGATTTTATCGAAACCGCAGAAAAGTGCCCCGATGTTACATTTGTTTGGGTTGGTGGCACTCCTTTTAAGGGCTTAACTGCCGAGTATAAGAAATTACAAGAGGTCGTAAAAAATGCACCAAAAAATATCATTTTTACTGGAATTATCGATTTTAATGATATGCCCGGTTACTATGCTGCCTCTGATGCTTTTTTTATGCCCTCGTTTCAAGAAAACTTTGCATTTGCAACCATTGAGGCGAGTTCTGTCAAATTGCCGCTAATTCTTAGAGATAATGTTGAATATCCATCTTCATTATTCACTCATTATTTAAAGGGTAAGTCATCGGATGATTTTACAAAAATTGTTCGAAAATTAAGCAGCGATACCGACTACCTAACTCACTGGCAAAATGAATCTGAAACGTTAGCGAGTAAGTATAGCCTCAAAGTGTATATGAAGCAATTAAAAGACATTTATTTGGGTGTATTGAATAACTCTTGATACGCCCACACAAATAATCCAGCGGACCAGGCAAACCCTTCTTCACTCTTATAAAAAAGTCTTTTTACAGGTTGTCCATTTTTTGTATACACTTCATAAATGCTATTGTCTCGAGTAATTTTGTTGGATATTTTTCCCAGTAGGCTGACAGCCTCTTCTTCATAACCACTTTTTTTCAATGCAATACTGGCAATACAAGATACCCAAAACCATATCAATCCATTGTGATAATCTTTTAGTCCAATGAATAAAAATGGTGTGTAAACATCATTCCAATTATATTTTTTATATACAACGGGGCAACCAAACTCTGTAATCACCTTATTTTCTAGCATAAAATCAATGATTTTTTTGGTTTGTTCAATGTTGGGAATCTCAAACAATATCGATAGCATGTTTGCCTCAACCGAAAATGTTGTTTTTTTCTTTTTCTTATTTACCCAATCAATTAAATAATTCCCATTCCAAAACGTCTTGATCAATTCATTTTTAACTTTTTCTGAGAGTTTCTTAAATGTTGCAATATCGGATGTGATATTTAAGATTTTGGCAATTTCCATGATGGATACCAAAGCTTTATAATATAAGGCATTGGTGTAGAGAACCTTTCCTGATTTTTTGATACTATCTGCCCAACCGGCGTAGGGCCCTTCAACAATAAGGTTGTTGTTTGCGTATTTTTCATACCATTGTATGGCTTGTTTTAATTTTGGATAATACTTGGATGCAATTTCTTTATTATTCGTACGGATTAAAAATTTATTAAAAAGTATAATGATTAATGCATTGGAATCCATCGGAATTGAAATATACTTATCCTCAATATAAGTTGGTCCTTGTGGCCCCTTTAAACCAATGTATTTTAACAAGAAATATTTTTGGCCTATTCTTAAAGGACATTGTCCGTCATCATTTATATTACTTAATGTATGAAGTAAGAAGTTTTGAACAATATCGGCATCCCCAATGGCCAAAGCGCCCCACCCTGCAAAACTTGAGTCTCTAATCCAAACATCAGAAAAATGTGTTTGTCCTGCATTAATTCCATTTTCACTGTAGGCATCCCTTAATACACGTTTACTGATTTCAAATGCTTTATTGATCGTATTATTTATTTTTTTTGTGTCCATGTTTTTTTTTATTGTTGATTGGTTATCGTGCATTGATTTTAAATTTAGCATATTCATCTATATACCCAAAATGGTTTAATTTAAACATTTGTTTTAGATCTAAAATCAAATCTCATCCCTACACCTTTGGCGCTCGGGAAAAATTGACGAAACTCTCGTTCAAATCTTCTTAAGAAAGGTTTGGTTAGTAATTTTGCGTCATTCACTTTAAATATGAATTGTGGAGGAATACTTGATACCTGTGTTGCATAAAATATTTTGAATTGCTTCCCTTTTTTGGAGGGGGGATGATTAATTTCAAAAAATCGCTCGAGAAATTTATTTAATTGTCCCGTTGGCACACGATATTTAGACGATTCATAAATGGTTGCAATTTGATCAAGCAATGCTTGTATATTATGCTTTTCTTTAGCCGAGCCCATAATGATTGGATAATGCGTTAATTGAGACACTTCAAATTCAAGAATCTTTATGATGTCATTTCGTGTGTGCTCATTTCGTTCAAGAAGATCCCATTTGTTGACGAATATCATGCAGTTCTTATTTTGGCTGAAAATATGATTTAATATTTTTTTATCTTGATCGGTTAGCAGTTCCTCTGCATCGAGCATAAATACAATGATGTCCGCTTTTTCAATGGCTTTTTCTGTTCGAACAATTGAAAAATATTCAATGGTATCATCTATCTTTCTTTTTCTTCGAAGTCCGGCGGTGTCCATAAAATTAATTTGTTGATTGTTTACTGTGATAATTGATTCGTTTATATCACGTGTGGTTCCCATTTTATGATCAACAATGGCCTTTTTTTTATTGAATATGGCATTATAAAGCGATGATTTTCCAGCATTCGGCTTTCCAATCAAAGCGACATTGATTGAATTGTTTTCAGATGTATCGTTTGTTACGGATAAATTATCGACAATTTCATCCAATACATCTCCAATTCCATTTCCTTGCAATGCAGATACTGGAAATGTATGGTGAATTCCATATGAATAGAACGGGTATAACTCACTTAATCTGTCATGGTTATCTACTTTATTAATCACAAGAAATAACTTATTCAAATATTTTTTTAAATGATTTCGAATAATTAGATCTTCGGGGTGTTCCGGGTGATTAAAATCAACCATAAATAGAATTCGATGGGCTGTTTCAAGCTCTTGTTCAATCATTTCATTAATTTTTGATTGATAGGGGTTGTCTGTATTATCTGAAAAAATGACTCCGCCAGTATCACAAATTCGGAATGTTTTGCCATTCCATGTTTGGTCATAATATCGTATGTCCCGTGTTACCCCTTCTTCCCTTGCTGTAATGGCTGTTTTTTTACCGAGCAATCGATTTATGAATGATGATTTCCCAACGTTTGGGCGACCGATAATGACGACTTTTTTCATTTATTTAATCTAACTAAATAAACGGTCATTGGCAAGATTCGAACTCAGTAAATTGTCGTTAATTTATTTGCTAAGATCATTTATAATACGATTATGACTCTTGAGCGTATTCATGAAAAAGTTTTGAAAGCTGATGTTTCAGGCGTTTCAATGGTAACGCCATTGCAACATGCGCTGAGATTATCAAAAAAAATAAATAATCATGTTTTTATGAAACGTGAAGACATGCAGTCTGTATTTTCTTTTAAGTGCCGTGGGGCTTATAATAAAATTCGTCAACTTTCGAATCATGAGAAATCAAGTGGTATTATTGCGGCTTCTGCCGGAAACCACGCTCAGGGGGTTGCCCTGTCTGCACAGCAACTCAATATTGATGCAACAATCGTCATGCCACAAACCACACCTCCGATTAAAGTAAATTCAGTACGAGAGTTAGGGGGCAATGTTGTACTTCATGGGGACTCGTATGACGATGCCTATCAATTTGCGCGTCAACTGTCGTGTGATAATGGGCTTATTTTCATTCACCCGTACGATGATGAGGACGTCATTGCAGGGCAAGGCACATTGGCTTTAGAAATTTTACAGCAATTAACAGAGCCCATCGATGCAATTTATGTTGCTGTTGGCGGTGGCGGGTTATTGGCCGGAGTTATTTCTGTTTTTAAAGTTTTAAGCCCAAAAACAAAAGTAATCGCTGTAGAGCCTGAAAACTCAAATTGTTTATCAGTGGCGTTAAAAATGAATGAGCGTGTCCAATTGGATTCCGTGGGTATTTTTGCAGATGGGGTGGCTGTAAAACAAATTGGTGAGTTGACTTTTCCAATCATACAGCCGTATGTTGATGAATCTATTTGTGTTTCTATTGATGAAATCTGTTCAGCCATTAAGGATATTTATGAAGAAACTCGTTCAATTGTTGAGCCTGCAGGGGCTTTATCCTTGGCTGGTTTAAAAAAACATGCATCAGCAAATGATTTAGAAAATAAAAATTTGGTAACTATTAATTGTGGTGCGAACATGAATTTTGATCGGTTAAGACATGTTGCAGAGCGTACAGAAATTGGTGAGCAAAAGGAATCATTGTTGGCGGTTAAAATCCCTGAGCAACCCGGTGCTTTGCTTCAATTTTGCAAACTTATTGGTCACAGAACCATTACGGAGTTTAATTATCGATATAAATCGAATATGAGCGCGAATATTTTTGTTGGTATTGAACGAGGCGATGATTTTGATCAATTGCTGACGAATCTATCAAAGGCGAATTATATAACTTCAGACCTATCTAATGATGAGTGTGCTAAAATTCACGTTCGACATATGATTGGGGGAATTCCTGATCCAATATTAAAAAATGAACAAATATATCGGTTTCAATTCCCAGAACGTCCAGGCGCTCTGTTTGAATTTTTAAAGGGATTGAAAAGTATTTGGAATATTACGTTATTTCATTATCGAAATCATGGGGCTGCGTATGGCCGTGTTTTGGTTGGTTTGGATATTCCTCCATCTGATCAGTTGGAATTTCAAGATTTTATATCAAAACTCAAATTTAATTCATATAATGAAACGTTTAATACATCTGTTACTACATTTTTAACTTCAGATTAACCATCTAATATTGGCATACATTAATCCAAATTTTTGTAGCCGACTAAAAAACCTCACCCATAAAATTTAGTGTAACTTTAAATATTATATGTAGTTATTGTATATAGTAAAAATTTTCTTTTTACATTGGTCCCTGAAATTCCTGCAACCCTTATGATTAGCAACGCATCTAGCTATCCTTTTCCCATAAGAAAAATGGGGATTTAGTGGCTCGGTAGAATTATCTTTGTCGTTCCTTTTCTGTTGCTATTTTAGCTTTAATATCACCATGATTTTCTAAATTACTTAATGCGTTTGTCGCATAATTTTGCACCACTCGATCAGCAGAGCGTAAAAGTCCGACTAACGCCTATATTTTTTACCTGTTCTTGTACATCCTCCTGAAGCATCTTCTCCTAGCGCTACAGATTGAAAAATCATTATAGGTCTCCTTTAGTTTTAGACTCATTTTTTATCATAATAATCGCCTTAAATCCAATCACTTGGGATTGTTATTTTATTGTTGATGGTGCCTATCTCATCATCTTGGAGTTACCGAATTCGTCATCCATGTGTGTATGGATGATGATTTCTAATATCACTATTGCTTAACATTGTTTTTTACTCATCTTTTGATTCAAGATCGTATATCACAACCAAATAATTTCATTAATGATATTATTTGTCCAAGGATTAGTATACTTTTTATTTATTTCTTTGAAAAATAGGATAATATTTCACTTCAATTTATTATCCAATAAAACATTTTTATATCAGGGACATCTAGCCGTTCCTCTTACGGTATAGACGCCCTACCCCATATGCTTAGATAGAGCAATCGCATTGTTTAATATCACTATTATTTACTAAGCCTTTGTAGCACTATTGAATCAGCAGCTCGTCAAAGTCTCATTAACGGAGCTATTGCTTTGGGTATTGATACCTGATGCTAAGCTCAAGCAAATGTCGTTTTTTTGTAAATCTATCTGCCAAACAATTCTTTTTTTAGGGTTGATTCCTTTGATTCCCTTCTTGTAATATTACAAAATGTCTCTCAATATCCTATTTTTAGGAACCCCTGAATTTTCGGTGCCGACATTAGAAATGTTAATGAAAGACTTTCCTCATGCTGACATATCTGTTTTTACCATGCCGGATAAAATTCGCGGCCGTGGTTCTAAATTATCTCCTTCACCAGTAAAGTCTTTGGCATTATCTCATAAATTATCTGTATTTGATGCTCACACAAAAAGCGATTTAACAGATAAAATACACCAAATATCCCCAGATTTGATTATTGTGGTTGCCTTTGGAATGATTATTGAAAAAGAGATTACGGATCAATACTTTTGCATTAATATTCACTCTTCCTTGTTACCAAAGTATCGAGGCGCATCCCCCATTCATACAGCATTACTAAATGGCGATGATGAGACGGGTGTTACATTGATTAAAATGAATGAAAAAATGGACGAAGGTGATGTTCTTTCACAAGTTAAGTTACCCATTTCAAGTGATGATAACTTGGGTTCATTAACCCAAAAGCTATCGCATCTGGGTGCAGATACGCTTAAATCATTTATTTCCAATAATTTTTTATCGAATCGTATCACCCTAACCCCCCAAGATGAAACAATGGCCACGTATACAAAAAAAATAGATAAGGCTGATTTATTAATTACAAGTATGGATAGCGGAGTTAATTTACATAATAAAATACGTGCATATTCTCCCAAACCCGGGGCGTATGTTGTTCATAATAATCGACGAGTAAAGCTTTTATCTTCTCAAATAAAGAATGATCAACTGACTTTATTAAAAGTACAGCCTGAAGGAAAGCCAGCCATGAGTTACACTGATTTTTTATTGGGATCTCCTGAGGGAATCAATATATGATCACAAAGCGAATTATTCCATGTTTGGATATCGATCAAGGCCGAGTTGTTAAAGGGGTTAATTTTGTTGGGATTAAGGATGCAGGCGATCCAGTAGAGTTGGCCAAAAAGTATGCGGATAATGGTGCTGATGAGTTGGTTTTTTTAGATATAACGGCATCTTCGGATAAACGAATGATATTAAAGGACATGGTTCAACGTGTTGCAAAAGAAATTTTCATTCCATTTACTGTTGGTGGGGGCATTGATTCTATCGACATGATCCAAGAAATGTTAAACTTAGGGGCTGACAAAATTTCACTAAATACGGCCGCCCTTCATAATCCACAATTGATACAAGACGCTTCAGAACATTTTGGATCTCAATGCATTGTGGTTGCTGTTGATATTAAACGACGAAGCTCAGCGCCTCATCCAATCTTTTCAAATCAACCAATGGTTGCGCCATTAAAAAGTAATGCGGACACCATCTGTGAAGTTTATTCACACGGTGGCCGAAAGAATTTGGGTTTGGATGCATTAAAGTGGATATCCTATTGTGAAACACTTGGTGCTGGTGAGATTCTGTTAACATCCATGGATCGGGATGGAACCAAGAATGGTTATGATACTGAAATGTTATCCAAAGTAAAAGATTTGGTATCTATTCCAGTCATTGCTTCGGGTGGTGCTGGATCCATTAATGACATTAAAAATGCATTGGATATCTGTGATGCTGCATTATTGGCTTCACTTCTTCATTATGGCACATTAACCATTGATGAAATTAAAACAGAGTTGAATGCTCAATCGATATTAATTCGATAACCCATTTAAATTTATTTTTTTAATTGTCTGGTTGAGTTCTCCCATGACAGCATTTTCAACTTGAACTTTTTTTTGATTGATTCTTCTCTGAATTAACTCTTTCTGATTAAAAATTTCTTTTTCTTGAAATTTTAATTGATTTAGAGTTTTTGTGTATTCTTTGGAGAATTCAGTGCTTTTTTTATTCGTTTCGCCAAATTGCTCTTCTTTTATTTGGTTGATTTTACGATGCTTTTGTTTTTTTATTTCCACCATCTTTTTATCCAAAAGCCGATTTTGAATATTTTTAATTAATGGGTCCAGATTTGTCGTAACATTGACAGATAAATCATCGACTTTACCATTTAAAGAAATTTCTAATGAAATATCTTGATTGTTTAAATATGGAATAAAGCTTGTAAGAAAATGCGGCGTTGTTTTTTTGCTGATTACTCGATAATTCGGCTTTTTTATTATGGCTGTTGTGATTATATTTGATGATGTGGATAGGGTTCCGGAAATATCTAAATCCGTTGTTTTATTGCTTAGGAAATTAACAACAATATCCTCTGTTTCGTATAATTTTGTTTGATTTAAATGAATATTTCTTGCCCTTACGTTTACTTCATAATCATGATTATTTGGTGAACTAAGGTTGACTATTAATTTATCAAATTTATTTTGATTAAATAACTTTAAATAAAGTTTTAAATCGACTTGATTATGTTTGCTGGTTGTTAAGTTTAATCCCTTGAAATAATGATCATCATTAAACGTGTTGATTTCGATTTTTCTAATTAAGAACATGGGGAGATTATTTTTTCTAAAATTATAAGTAATTCCTGAAAATTTGGTGGCTGTTTTCTTTGATTGCCCTTGTCTAAATTTAGTTAATAAATGACTGAGAATATTTTTTACTGTTTGAGAAAGCTCATTGGCCGATGGGGATGCATTATTAGTAATAACTTGAAATGAGAATGATTCATCTATTCTTTTATTTAAGTTATTATTGATTTCCTTAATTTTTAGATCAGATTGTTGATAAATGTTTTCGATATCATTAATTTCCTTTGTTATCGATTCATAATCTTGGGTAATAGATTTCATTGTTTTTTGTGTTTCGTTTAATTGATCAATATTTTGAATCGTATCTATATTGATGTTATTGATTCGGTAAAGTGTATTTGTTGTTTGTTTCAATACATTGTCTTTTTTTTCATTAATTAGTGATGTTGAGCTATTAATTATCGTTTCAAGATCATTAATTTCATTATTAAAATCAAATGTTGATTCAATTGTTGATTTTATTTCGCTGTCATTATAGATATCAAGTGACGTCTCTAAGTATTTTTTCAATGTTGAGGATATATTTGCATTTTTTGAATTTT
>DBHX01000009.1:0-38258 GCA_002296285.1 bacterium UBP8_UBA817 | reverse complement strand
TTTGAATTTTCGACGATTATTTTTATGGGTTGTTCCCTTGAGTCCATTAATGTGGCTTTATTTGATGAGATGTTATTAATAATTAAAGACTTTTGAAGCAATGCGTTTGTTTCTATATCAATGAACAAATTTTCAGCGATAATCAAGTAGTTGTCTTGATATGGATTTGGAATTTTCAAATTAATGAGTTCAATTTTAATATTTGGAAAATAATTAATGTTTAATTTTTCCAAATGGACTTCTTTTTTCGTTGCTTTTTCTAGGCTCGAAATTATAAGTTTTCTTATGATGATATTATCCAATAAAATCCAGGTGGGTATTGAAATTAATGCAAGAAGTACGAAAACTTTTATTGTTTTTTTCATTTATTATTTCCTAAAAAATGTAATCCAGTTGGGAACCTTGAATACGTGAAAAATTTTGGATTGTTTTAATTTTGGGAGTAATTTTTGTCTGTATTGATTAATTGACATTTTATAAAAATAATAAACTGGAATGGATCCAATAATACAATAGATATAGCTACCTAGGTTCACGGTATTATTCCAATTCAAAAAGTTTAAAAGCGGGATATCGGCTAATTTTTCAAAGGTAGCGGTTAATGATTGATTGGATAAAATCATATTTCCAAGCAAGTGTATTTCGTAATAAATATGTGGGGTAATTAATTTTAATAAGGGTGTTATAAATAAAAATACAAATAAATTCCCATTGAATGAAATCAGTAGTATCAATAATGTTAAATGTATTAAAGGGGTGAAAGGTATTAATGCAAATGACAAAGCCAATGTTAAGCTAAACGAAATATTTTCAACGGACTCATTTGAATTCAGAAATGCTAGAAATTTCTTGATCAATAAGAAAATAGAAAACATAGTATTAATGATATTCTTAACTAAATTTGTTGTAAAGACTACTTATTCAATAAACCCATACTTATATATGCGAATGTAATGATATAGGATTTTTAGAATTGCTTTTGAATCGTGCAGACGACATTTAATATGAAAGTTATTGATGCTATTTTTTTCTATTGATACTTTTAACCGTTGTATTTGATTTGCCACATTATTGGTGAGTTCAAAAACAGCTTCACGAACTGAAAATGATGTGTAGGCCCCCACTTCACCAAGACTCATGGCGGCGACTCTTCTGACTTCAAAATCATTATCATATAAAACCAAATCTTTTAATGCTTGAATTGGTTTTTCCCAATACCCTTCCAGCTGTGTACGTATGGCTCTGATGGCTTCTAACTTCTCTTCCTTATCACCTCGACTCAATATGTCCAGAAGTGGGAAAAATATTTTCTTTTTCTTTTTCCAAGCCAATCCGATTTCATAAAGCGCATGTATGGCATCAATGGTGACATCATGGTCTGTAATTGTGTGTGTTACTTTATTAATTTCATCGATTATTTTATTGCAAGTATTTTCTCTTACATGTCCAATTTTACCCATTTCTTGAATTGCAGCCCTGCATATTGTTGGCTCCATGTGATCATCAATAATATGGATGAGTGCATCAACGGTCGACTCACTTAATTGAGGAATCTTTGCGCCAATTTTACCAATTAAATGGATGATTTTTTCAACTTTCTTTTCATCATTACTCTTTAATGTTTGATTAAAATAATCATCAAAAGACCCATTAAATTCTTCAACGGCTTCATTACTGTTGACTTTGGATACAAATGCGCTTAATTCATCAATGTTTTGATTGTTGTTATTATCAATGAATGCTTCCAATGTGTTTATATAGTAATCGCCAATTAACGTTTGATTAAATGAATTCTGCCTGGATTGGCTTTTCTTTTGTACCATCTATTCCCCCCTGTTATAATGTACCCATATTTTATTTTTTTTAAACAAGTTTTTATGCAGATTAATTCAGTTATTTTTATTGGTATGGCGGGAGTTGGAAAAAGCTCTATTGGAAAAGATGTTGCGGATCATTTTAAGTTGCCATTTATTGATACAGATAAACAGATTTCAGGAGATCGTCATCTGCCATTAAATAAAATTATCGATCAAATTGGAATCCAGAAATTTAATGAATTGGAAGCAACCTACGTTGAAAAGTCATTAAATAAAATGGCCATTGTTTCCCCCGGTGGGAGCTTTATTTATTCTACAGATTGCATTAATAAAATTCGAAATGATGTGATTTTTATTTATTTATTTGATGAACCGAAAAATATTAAGTCTCGAATTCCAAATATTGAAACGCGTGGTATCGTTGGATTACAAGAAAAAACATTTGAAGAACTATGTTTTGAGCGGCATCATTTATATAAAAATGTGGCCAATGTTCAATTTAATATTAATCATTATGGGTTTGATCAAGTCACCAACCAAATCATTCAATTTTTGGATCAATTTATCAATACCCCTTTTAAACCATGAGGGCTTGCCCCATTTATTTTTACTTGAATAAAATCCCCAATGTTTCTTTTATCCGGAGCAGGCACATACGTTAATACATTGGCATCATTTCTTCCAACCAATTGATCTTTTTCAATTCGTTCAATTAGAATTTGTTGATCTTTTCCTACCCATCGTTCATTGCGCTTTTTCGAATGTTTTTTTTGCATATCAACCAATGCCATAATTCGTTGTTTTTTTTCTTCAGCCGAGACATCATCAAGAAATTTTAACGCGGCTCTTGTGTTGGGACGTTCAGAATATTTAAAAATATAGGCATGATCAAACACCACTTCTTCACAAACTTTTTTGGTATCTAAAAACTCGTCATGAGTTTCAGTTGGAAAACCAACAATAATATCGGTTGATAAGGCAACATTTGGGATTTCCTTTCTCATTTCTTGAATTAATTGAAGGAACTCATCTTGGGTATAGGTTCGGTTCATTTTTTTAAGAACACGGTCATTTCCTGCTTGAAGAGGCACATGAAGCTGTTTGCAAATATTTTTTCGTTCATTGATGAGTTTTAATAAGTCCAATGGAAAGTCTTTCGGATGGGGGGATGTGAAGCGGATTCGTTCTATGCTGGTCTTTGAGCTCACAGCATCGAGCAAATCAGCAAATGAATCATTGCCATATCGATAAGAATTCACGTTTTGTCCGAGAAGGGTGACCTGTTTGAACCCTTCATCCGTTAGCTGATTAACTTCATCAATGATTGACTGAATCGACCGGCTGCGCTCTCGACCTCTCGTATACGGGACAACACAAAATGTGCAGAAATTATTGCAGCCTCTCATGATTGCAAGCCATGCATTTGCACCTTCTATTCGACGTGCTGGAATTTGATCATATGTTTCAAATTCAGATAATGTCACATCAAAAGGTTTACTCGATTGCGCTGTATCCAATGCATCATCAATTAAATTAGGTAGTGCACGATAACTATCCGGCCCTGCAATTAAGTCAATTTTTAATCGCTTATTGTCAAGTAAATCCGTTTTGAAATTGGTTGCCATGCATCCCAATATACCCACCAGCATATGTTGATTTAGCTGTTTGAGTTCATGAACCCTATTTAATATTTTATTATTCGCATTCTCACGAACCGAACACGTGTTAAGTAACGTGATATTTGCTGAGATGATATCCATCGTTAAGGTGTAATTTGATTCGGTTAGAATACTTTTTACAAGTTCCGAATCATAGCTGTTCATTTGACACCCATAGGTTTCAATATAAACGGTTCCTTTATTCATTTATTTGTCCAATCATGTCATTATTTATAACATCATCTAAGTAAACATTCATTAATTTATTTTTTAGATTTACGTCTGATTTTACTTTCACTTTGATAAAATGTTCGGTTGACCCTACCCAGTACTCCCCTTTTTTTTGTTCAAATAAAACTGGCACATTTTTATATTTAAAAGAGTTCAGATATGTTTGCCATTTTTGATTATGCAAAAATCTTAATTGCTCGCTTCTATTTTTAATGACATGTTTACTCACTTGGTGATCGAATTTTCTAGAATGTGCCATGGTGCGCTCTGAATAACTAAATACATGGAAGTAATCAATTGGTGCATGATGAAGAAATTCTTTTGTTTTGTTAAATAGGTCATCCGATTCACCTGGAAATCCAACAATGACATCTGTTCCAATGCAAATATTAGGAACATTTGTTTTTACTTGATTGATGTAATCTGAATATTCATCAAGGTCGTATTTTCTACGCATTTTATTGAGGATTTCATCGGTTGCACTTTGTATGGGTAAGTGCAAATAACGACAGAAGTTTGGGTATTTTTCCCATAATGTGATGAGTTTATGATCAATGGTTGTGGGTTCAATGGATGAAATTCGAATTCGAGTTAATGAATTTAATTTAAGCAAGGATTCCAATAGTTCATAAAAGTTATGTCCGCTCTCGTGGTATGTGCCTAAATTGATTCCAGTTAGTACCAATTCTTTTACGCCCAACTTAATAAGTGCCGTGGCATCATTAATGATTTCATTAAATTCCCGACTTCTGGCCCCTCCCCTAGCGAAAGGAATGATGCAAAATGAACAGTAAAAATCACACCCATCTTGAATCTTCAAATTAACACGGGTGTGTCTTGGATCAAAACTTGAATACCCTTGTTGAAATGTTTTTTTTTCAATTGGTGGTACATGCAGACCAGTTTTATTCGATAAAATAATCTGCGCGGTGTTTTGTTTCTCTTCATTTCCAATGACCCACTCAACATTTTCAAGCTTTAAAAGTTCATGCTTTTTGATTTGAGACTGGCAACCAATTAACGCTATTTTTGTATGTTTGCATTCTTTATTAATTTTTCTTATGAGACGTTGTGTATCTTTATCACCATTTTCTGTTACTGTGCAGGTGTTTACGATAACAACATCAGGAGTCTCATTTAACGCCACCTCTTTTACACCTTTTTCAGAGAATGCATTGATTAAGCTAGCTGTTTCAGCGTGATTTAAACGACAGCCTTGAGATATTAATGTTACAGTTTGTTGTTTATTGCTCATTTTAACCTGGAATCAGATTATATCATTCGTTTTTTTGATTGGCCATCACGGTTTTTTTTCGACTCAAAATAAATGTTTAAATACCGTTTAAACTGGGTATAGATAAGTACTCTCTCAGTAATAGTTTCATGAATATAAAAAAAATTATTGTCATTCTACTTTGTTGTGTATTTCAAATAATGGGTATGGAAAATACATCCATTATTCAAATTACGTTGTCTGATTTAAACGCCGGTTATTTGCAGGGTGTTTTTTCAGCCAAAGTATCCATTATCGACAATGCGTCGAATCAGACGTATTGGAGTGAAAATCAAAGCATATATTTTAATGATGGGTTTACTGAGCTTAAACTTGGTCCTGTCGATAATTTTCATCACATTGAAAGACCGCGTGTTGTGTTGGAAATCGATGGAAGTACCCTTACATTTCCGATTTACCCGACTCTTTTTTCTCTTCATAGTCAAACCGCTGAGCAATTGTCAGATTCCAATGCCTTATATATTCATGAAGGAAATGTTGGAGTGGGTACAACAACCCCATCTGAGAAATTAAGTATTAATGGGAACATACAATTTTTGAATAATTTTTCGATTAAATTTAGCAATGGTGAATTACTAAATGGAGATCAACTTTTATCAATAAATAATCAATTGCAGAGTTTCTCTGATTTTCCAAATCGAATGAGTGGATTAAATGATCAAATGAGTGGATTAAATGATCAAATAAGTGGATTAAACGACGAAATCTCAAGCATATTAACATCCATTAATATACTTGAAACAGCATCTGGGGCAAACTCAATTCAAGCCAACTCGAGTTTTAATAATGCCATTTTAAAAATTGATTCAAATGGTAGCATATCTCCGTATAATGATTTTTATATTTCTGATTCAAATCATTATTTACTAAGAAGTCAGAACCAAGGCTTGCATCCAACAAAAATTGGGTCTGATTTTATTGTTGATCAGAATGAACTTTCTTTAAATGCGCTGACGTCTGTTTCATTGGCTAACACGTCATTGACCCCACCCAATCATCAAAATGGTGTGATTCAGTATTCGAGTGGAAATTATTATATCTACCGAAATGGTCAGTGGCAGTTAATTTCATCGCCAGATCTTGATAAAATGAATGTGTATCAGCTTAAAACAGTGCTGTTAAATTCTTTAACGACCACAAATTATGATGGGGCCATTGCCTTTGATGGGACGGATTATTATATCTGGAAAAATGCCTGGGAAAAACTCAACAATTTAAATTTCTCGGGTATCGGCACATCGTCTTCTGCGACAAATTTTGTGGTGCTTGATCAGAATGGCGCCCCATTTAAAACCTCGTTAAATACCAATGGCGGCTTATTGCTTGATGGAAATGGATTGAAAATCAATGATCAATTACTTATGGATAATCGGTTGGTTTTTTGGAAAGATCATCAATTTCAATCTGTAAGTATTTCTGATACCTTGAGTTTTGAAGATGGGGCATTGGGTCTCGCTGCGCCTTTTTCTGTATCTTCAAATGCTTGGGTTGGCATTGGTGTTGATCCAACGGCAACATTGGATGTGAATGGAGTTATTCGCTTGCGCACTCACTCTCCTCCTTCACTATCCAATGTTTCGGCTGGAAGTCTTATTTTTGATGGCACTGATTTTAAAGGTTGGGATGGCAGTGAATGGAAAGTATTGTCGAGCTCTGCTGTTGTAAGTAGTAGCGATGAATGGAGTTACAATAATATTCATTTGGTGGCCAACCCCAATGGGTATGTCGGAATAAAAGTAAATAACCCTCAAGCAACATTGGATGTTAGCGGAAATATTCGCATTCGAGATATTTCAACAAATCAATCATTGAACTCTTTTATTGTTACAGATGCCAATGGTGATCTGCACTCTCGAAGTTTGCAAATTAGTGATTTACTAACTGATTCATCCGATATACGCCTTAATGGTAATACCTTGGAAATCTCAAGCATGAACGCCTCATCCAATGATATGATGGCCTATGTTAACAATAATTGGCAGCCCATTTCACTTACTACTGACCCGACCTTAACACTAACCAATCATCGGCTTGCCTTGGCCACAGCTAACGTGACCAAGGATCAATTTTTGGTATTTAATGGCACAGAATGGGATTATCAATTGCTTACTGACCAAAGCTCCCCAATTATTCTTGAAAATAGCGTGTTAAAATTAGCCACTCAAAATGCAACCATCGGTCAACAACTCACATGGAATGGGATTTCTTGGGTGCCCTCCCAGAATGAAACCGTTTCGTATAGTGCTGGCAATGGCATACAATTGAATGGGACAGCCTTTGAATTGGCCCATAACTTGGATTGGTCAAACAATGCATTGACGATCGGCGCATCGAGTTCAGCACAATTAAATGTAAATCGTTTATCAAGCTCGTTAACATCACCCATCAAAGTGGTTGGCTCGAGTAATGAGACATTATTGGACATTGATTCATCTGGGAGAATCAGTATTGGCTTAAATGGCGCACATAATGGCTACTCCATTGCCAGTGAAGGATTTAATTTCTTTCGGCATTCATTGACCCATAAACAGGCGGCTATCGGGACAACCAATATCGGAACGGCTGAATTTGGACCGACGTTATTGGTTCATAGTGTAAGCTATGAAAACCCTGCACCAACACGCTCAATTATTGAAGTTTTATCTATTGATGGCTCGCCCCGGCTTGAGATTCAAGAAGGGGGGCAGGTTGGAATTTCAACCGGGCAGCCAAAGGCCACATTGGATATCAATGGGTATGCACGCTTAAAAAAATACGCGTCAGAACCGATTGCTTGTGACTTGGATCATGATGGATCGATTGCGCTGAATAGCCAATACAAATTGTGTGTTTGTAATGGATCTTCCTGGGTTGAAACAAATGATGGGACGAGTGCTTGTAATTGGTAAAATTAGTTTTTATATTCACCTTTTTTACACCAAAACTTGTTTTTAACATTTTTTTGATTTTGAAATAGTCTTTTTATAAGGTGGCAATTGTCCACTTTATATTCACCCCCTTCTTTTGTATTAAATATTGCAATATGAAGTCGGGAATTATTAGATAATAAACTTGATCGATAAAGTGTTTCTGAATGACTCTTTATATTTGAGCATGATGTTAAAAACAATAATCCAGGGATAAAAATTAAAGTATTTGAATGTATTATTCCCACTCAATAGTGGCGGGCGGTTTCGAGGAAATATCATAGACCACGCGGTTAATGCCATTAACTTCGTTAATGATACGACTCGACATTGTTTCAAGCACGTCATATGGAATTTGAGCCCATTTTGCGGTCATGGCATCATCAGATGTCACACAACGAATGGCACAGGTATTTTGATAGGTGCGTTGATCCCCCATGACCCCAACAGACTTTACTGGCAATAGTACTGCAAAGGCTTGCCATATGCTTCTGTATAAACCCGCCGCTTTAATTTCTTCCATAACAATAGCATCCGCTTTTTGTAAAATTTCTGCGCGTTCTTGAGTAGGCTCCCCTAATATTCGAATCGCTAATCCGGGTCCTGGGAATGGGTGCCGGTGGACAATGTCTTCAGACAAACCTAATGATACCCCCACTTGTCGAACCTCATCTTTAAATAGCATTTTTAATGGTTCAATAATTTTGAAGTCCATGTCCTCAGGTAAACCACCCACATTGTGATGAGTTTTAATGGTTTGTGCTGTTGCTGCAACCCCAAATTTGGCCGATTCTATAACATCTGGATACAACGTGCCTTGAGCTAAATATGGGATGTCTTTATTTAGTTTTTCAACTTCTCTTTCAAAGACTCGAATAAATTCATTTCCAATAATTTTTCGTTTTTTTTCAGGTTCAGATACACCATTTAATTTTGAGAAGAAATCATCTTGGGCGTTCACGTAAATTAAATTGATATTAAACTGTTTTTCAAAAACCTCTTTTATACGTTCACCTTCATTGATTCTCATATAGCCTGTGTCAATAAACATGCAAGTTAACTGATCGCCAATGGCTTTGTGCAATAAAGCGGCAACAACGGACGAATCAACGCCACCCGATAGGGCACACAATACGTGTTGTGATCCAATTTGCTCTCTGATTCGGTCGATTGAATGCTTTACAAATACCTCGCTCGTCCAATTTTGTTCTGTTTTACAAATATGAATCACAAAGTTTTCAATAATGTTTTTACCGTAATCCGTATGCGATACTTCTGGGTGAAACTGTATTCCAAAAATTTGTTTTTCTTCGTTTTCAAATGATGCCACTTGACATGTGGTTGTACTTGCAATAGAACGAAAACCATTTGGAACATCCTTCACACTATCGCTATGAGACATCCAAATGTTTATGTTTTTGGGCACATCATTAAATAATCGGGATTTTTCATTAATATCTAAAGCAGATGCCCCGTACTCACGAGTTGAGGAGCTGGCAACATTTCCACCTAACCTTGTGGCAATGAGTTGCATGCCATAGCAAATACCCAATATTGGCACGCCTAAATCAAAAATATTCGAGTCTATGGTGGGTGCGTCATCATCGGAAACGGAGGATGGGCCACCGGACAAAATAATGCCGTTGGTATTCTTTTTTTTAATTTCATCAGCCGTTAATGTGTGAGGAACTACCTCAGAATAAACATTTAGTTCCCTGATACGCCTCGCAATTAATTCTGTATATTGGGAGCCGTAATCAAGAATTAAAATCATTTATTTGTACATTCCTAAACTTTGAACTTTTTGATAAACCTTACCTTCTGTTAATAATGAAGGAGCAACAATTACTTCAATTTTTTGATGCAAATCAGAAATTTGTTCTGCACCCACCGTTGCCATGCATGTGCTGATGGCACCGGCTAGGTTTTGAGAGCCGTCATCAGATTTTGATGGGCCCAATAAAATTTCTTCTAAACTTGCAACCGTACCAACTTCAACCCTTGCACCTCTTGGAAGAACCGCATTTGGTGTTGCCATCCCCCAATGAAACCCGTTCCCAGGCGCCTCTTTTGCTCTTGCCAAGGGAGATCCAATCATGACGGCATCAGCGCCACAAGCGAGTGCTTTGCAAATATCTCCAGAGTTTACGATCCCTCCATCTGCGATGATGTTCACATAATTGCCCGTTTCATTGTAGTAATCATCTCTTGCTTGAGCGGCATCAGCAATTGAGGTTGCCATCGGTACACCAACACCTAAAACACCTCGTGTCGTGCACGCTGCACCTGGGCCAATGCCTACAAAAATGGCTTCCACACCGGTTGATAACAAGGTGGACGTCACATCGTAGGTTGCTGAGTTGCCGACCCAAACTGGGACATCCATTGATTTACAAAATGCGTCTAAATCCAAGGACTCTACCCCATTTGCACTTTTATGTTGTGTAGAAACAACGGTTGATTGAATTAAAAAAGCGTCCACGTTTTCTTCACTTGCAATTTGACCATACCTTTTTGCATTTATGGGTGTTGAAGACACCACTACGGGGGCACCCGAGTCTTTAATTTCACGAATTCGTTGTCTGATTAATTC
This sequence comes from bacterium UBP8_UBA817, assembly GCA_002296285.1. Taxonomy (GTDB): domain Bacteria; phylum Margulisbacteria; class Marinamargulisbacteria; order UBA817; family UBA817; genus UBA817. Next base: position 27,759 of record DBHX01000009.1, on the reverse strand, counting down.
TTCCTTAACGGGTTGGTCTTTGTAAATTTTTTGCATTAAATCAACATAATCTGCTTTTGATACTTCGGATATCTTTTTAAGTATTTCATCAGCATCTTCATAGCGGGTTTGAACACCATCTAAATTTAAAACACCAAGTGCTCCCAAATTCCCTAATATCGATGCTGTTTTAGGGCTTACAACAGAGTCCATGGCGGATCCAATAATGGGGATGTTTAATTTAAGTTCCCCAATTTTTGTTGAGATATCAACGATGTCTGGATCCAATGTATAAGATGAAGGCACCAGCGCAATTTCATTTAACCCATAAGATCGTTTAAAATGAATTGATTCTTTAGTACTCATATAGCCTCCAATTAAGTTTGTTTGATGTTACCATCGTTTTTTAAAGATATCAAATAAATTCATTGTTTTTTTTTGATTTCTTATTTTAGTGCATGGGCCCCATTATATGCATTAAATACATGGAGAAAACGGGGGCTGTTTTTTTCAATTTCTTTTACTTCCCCACTTCTAAATAATTTGATGGGGGTTGTGTCAATTGCGACCATTTCATCATTATAAAAAATAAACCGTTGAATAATCCCCTCCGTTGTATTTTCGGACCAATGTTGGTCAAATATATAGTTGCCAAGCCCATAGGATACGTGTTTCCCATGAATGAGTTCATGAGTTTGTACCCAATGCGCTTGATCTCCTAGAATTAAATCGGCTCCAGACTCGATCATTTTTTTGGCCCATTGTCGTTCCTTTGTTCTTGGAAAATGCGTGTATTCTATTCCCCAGTTAACCATAACTACCAGGATATCTACTTTATTACTGCAATTTTTAATGGCGTTGATGGCATCATTGTCCAGCCACGCTATGCCCGGAGATTTTTCGGTTGGTTTTCCAATAGATCCTGGAACATTGTTAAACGCAAGAAACCCAAACATTGAATTTTTTCTTGTTATTTTTTTACAGGCATATGCGGAATACTTTGTTCGTCCGGCCCCTATTGTTTCGATGTTTAATTTTTTTAATGTCTGTATTGTTTCAAGTAATCCATTCGTTTTTGCATCGCCCATGTGATTTCCGGCCAAAGATACCAGATGGATGTTTGCATTTGCCATGGCTTTTGCATACTCTGATTTTCCAATAAGCACCCAAGACGATTTTGGGTATTTGAAATCAGATATCAAGGGGGATTTAAAATTCAGAATATTAATCCCAGATTTTGTAAAAAGATGCCGGGTATCTTTCCAGGGATAATCAATATCATTATGGCGTTGGATCACTTTATGAACCCCCCGTGCCAATACAACTGTTCCCCCGGCGGTTAATTCAGTTTTTTTTGATAGTAGATCTTGATAGCCATCCTTATTTTTTGTGAATGTTTTGACTTGAATTGCTCCTTCCTTTGTATCAAAAAATGACTGCCCATTAATGGGCAGGTACTGAAGTTGTGGGACTTTTGAATACCATGGCAATAAAATAACGTCGTCATCGGTTAACATATTAATATTTTGGATAATTTTAATATGAGGAAACTTAAATTTCAGTTTAAAGAAATGGTCGTTTAATGTAACAACATTTTGATGATTAAAATCAATAATCTTCGACGTTTTATTTTTAAAAGGAACATACGTAACCGTGTTGATCTGCAAAATAAAAAATGCTAGCACTGTTATGAGCAAGCACAATCCCCATATTTTTTTCATAGATCAATTTTATCATTCCTACAACAAAATATAAAACCCGACCTTATTTTACTTTATTTAACTAATTTACAATTAACACATCTTAAATCGGCGATACGTCAATTTTCGACGATTGATTTTAGTGATTCCGCCAACCTTCTTGAAACATTGGGCCGGCATGGCTATATTATATTGACAACAGATACTAAGGGCGTCTATGAAATTGCTGTTCCTCATTCCTTTTCACTTGAGTCTTTGACTATTCAACGAATTGCAACAATTTCATCAACTCAAACAAATGCATACGCTCCATTAAGACGTCCAAGTTCCATTGAATTAACTGAAGATGAGTGCCTTCCTATACCGAAAGACGATGCCGATAAGTTTTGGGAGATCCAAACTATTGCATCGGCATTACGTCATCATCCATCCATCAATGATGACCTTAACAAGCTAGTTCCTTTATAGTTTTAATCAATTTAAAATGGTATTCAAAATCATGGACTTACGTCCTTTTAATCGATACTAAATAATATTACATGGTTTAACGATTGCTGAACTTGCATTTGCATTTGGTTTGGATTAAATTTTCTTAACACTAACAACCAACGAATGATTTGGAATAAATCTGTATAAATCAATGATGTCCTCATCATAATGATAGACGCACCCCATGGATGTTGGTTGGCCAATATTAAACGGTTCATTGGTTCCATGAAATGCTTTGTTTGTTTTAACAAACTTTTGAATATCTGGCCGATATTTTTCAAGGTAAATTAAACGTGCCCCATAAATCGGTGCTAAATCTCGCGCCATGCGTTGCCCCAGTCGCCAAACGGCTTCTTTCATTTCTCGATTTCCTTTATATCGTGTTTTAGAACCTGTTGAGACTTTAAATGAATCAATTAATGTTTTTTTATAAAACAAATAGTTGGTTTGTGTATCAATTTCAACCACAAACATGTAATCAGTGGGTGTTAGTTCGCTTGGTATTTGGTTAAACACATGCTCAAACCCATGGCTAACAAATGATAGAAGAAAAATACAAAGGCTAATTCCAAATAACTTCATGGTCAGAAAAGGTAAAAATACGTAGGATGAATTGACTTAATGACACATCATTTTTAATATCGAATATGAGTTGGCCAATAACCTTGTAATTTGTCTGATCCATCACCTTCCAAGACTTTGGTAATATGAACTCCTCATTGATTTCAATCATGGTCTGTGCCTCATAATTTAATTTTAAGACCTCAGGATTCATGTAGCTTGTAATTTCGCATAGTATTTTTAATGTTCTTAATTCGCCAGATTGTTCAATCATGGGCTTAAAAACAAATTGAGTTTCATCTATAACCGTTTCCTTTTGACTTAGAATTATTTTTTTATGGATCGGCCTTTCGGCTGATTCATATCCATTCATCACAAAAAATAAGATGCAAACCCCAAATGCTATAATTAAGGTCAGAAATTGTCGTTTAGCCATTTAATAGAACACCCCATGCTTGGTTTGACGACTGGCACCATGTTGTTATTGTCTTGATTTAGTTGATGGAGTGCGTCCAATAAAAATGTTTGCTGCACCGCCGTTTCATTTTTCCAATCATCATCATAGGCCCCTCGATAACCAATGGTCATGTCATTATTTAGTACGTATAGATCGGGGGTGCATTGGGCATGGTATTGTTTGGCCACTTGCTGATCTTCATCTACCAGATACTCAAATGGTAGATTCAATTTTGTTTTTAATTCAATCATTTTTTCAAACGAATCTTCTGGATAATCTGGATGTATGTTTGGATTAATCGCTAGGATTTCAAAGCCATATGTCCGTATTTTATTGGTATCACGAATTATCCGATCCCAAAGCGCTTTGGCATACGGACAATGATTGCATGTGAATAAAACAACCATCCCCTTATTTCCTTTTAATAATTCCTGAGAAGATATAACATCACCTGTGGTAGATTTTAAACTAAAATGAGGATATGGGTTCTGATAATTAGGGGGAATCGATTCAACTAAAGTCATTACTTTTTTAAGATTGAAAGAATTTCTTCAATGGATGTCAACTTTTCGCGGGGCTTGCCAACTTTTTCACCTTGAGAAACTTCATATTCATCAATAATTTTCCAATCCGCATAAGAAAGATACTGGATATTTTGTTCGGATAAAATCAATTCAATATCTTTGGGATCTTCAATGGATGTATTTTGTAACTGAGCCAAACATGTCGTTATGGTTTCAATACTATCGGATCGATTGGTTCCGATGACACCGGACGGGCCACGTTTAATCCAGCCTGTTACAAAAACATTATCAATGATTGAACCATCCATCCGTATGACTTGCCCTTTATCGTTTGGAATGGTTCCAGATCGATCATCAAACGGAAGTCCCTTAAAGGGAACGCCCCGATAACCAATGCTACGTAGTAGTAAATCGCAATCAATATCAAATGTTTCCCCTGTTGGCCGTGCTTTTTGCGTGCCAGCACTTCCTTCGAGTCGATTTTTCTCAAATCTTACCTTTTTTATTCCCCCATTTTCTTCAATGATCTCAACAGGGCTTGAATAAAATAAAATGTGAATTGTTTTATTATTCTTCATGTTTTCATTGGCTTTTAAGCTTTTTAATTCCTCAATATTTTTTCTGGCCTTTGATGATTGCTCGAGCTCTTCGTTATCTTCCTTGGATAACTGAAGTTCATCATGAATTTTTAAATTTACCCCTTCGATGTGCCCCAACTCCTTAAGTTCCAATACCGTGAATGCGGACTGAGCTGGGCCTCTTCGACCAATCATGTAGATATCTGTAATTCGACTATCCTTAAGATGATTGATCGCATTTTGCGTAATGTCTGTTTTTTGTAATTCAGAAATGGGTTTCGCTAAAATGCGGGTGACATCAACGGCCACATTGCCTTGGCCAATAATAATGGCTGAGGTTCCGTCTAAATTGAAGGTTTTGGATTGGTAACTCGGCTGCCCATTATACCATGCTACAAACTCTGTCGCTGTATGCGAGCCGTCTGTATCTTCCCCCGGAATATTCATTTTCCGATCTGTCTCTGCACCAACGGCAACGACCACCGAATTGTAATGCTTTTTTAAATGTTCAAATGTTATGTCTTTTCCAATCTCTACATTTCCAAAAAAGCGAAAAGATTCATGTTGTGCAATTTTCTCATAGGATTTGGCAACGGTTTTCATTTGTTGATGATCGGGTGCCACACCACCACGCAATAAACCAAATGGGGTTGGAAGTTTTTCAAACATGTCAACTTGAATAGTTAACTCCGATTTAAAGAGTGCCTGTGCTGCATAAAATGCACTTGGACCACTACCAATGATTGCTACTTTGTATGACATTATTTTTACCTCGTTAAATTTTTAAGTTCATTTTTATCCAATAAACCAACTGTTTTATTCATTAATTGACGTTTGGTATTGATGATAAAATGGGTTGGCACGGCAAGTATATCATCAAATAGTAAGGCAACATCTTTGGTTGTTGAAAATGTCGGAAATAATAATTCATTCTCTTTCTTAAATTCCACCAATGCCTTTGGGTCCTTATCAACACTAATGCCAAGAATTAATACGTTACGGTTATTTTGAACATACTCGTTAAAAATCAAGTTTTCTCGTCGGCATGAGGGGCACCATGTCGCCCAAAAACTAACAATCACATGATCATACCTATTTAAATCAAAAACCTGGCCAGAGGCTTGATTGATGGCTTTATTTAATGACGTCAAGTCAATGGATTGACTCATGGGTTGATTATTAGATGGTGGGGCTGCTTCGACGACTTTATTTTTAAATGGAATATTATAGATGTTTAAACTAATTATAAATGCGATAGCAAAACCAATAATAATTTTTTTATTTGTCATATTTAAACCTTAATATATAAGTCTTGGCCCTTTCTTATTAAAGATATAAGAAATCACCCACTCGATCAATACCAACACTTTGGTACGATAGCCAATGAGGTACAGAAGATGAATCAAGCTCCATGCCAACCAAGCAATCATGCCAGTTAGCTTAAATGGCCCCGTTTGTGCAATGGCTTTGGATTTACCAATGGTTGCCATAATTCCCTTATCAAAGTATACAAAATCTGGCCGTATTTTTTTATTTTTCCGTATTATTTTTGATACATATTTTCCTTGCTGGATGGCAACTGGGGCAATTCCTGGCAATGGGATTTCGTTGATTGAAAAATGAGCAGCATCTCCAATCACAAAAATATTGGGGTGTGATTTTATGGAACAGTCAGGTTTTACCAATACACGTCCCTGACGATCCAATTCTGTATTTAACGTTTTAAGCAGTGGGCTTGCTTCATTCCCCGCAGCCCAGATAATGGTATCTGCTTCTATGATATCATTTTCAGTGGTAACGGATTGTTTAGTAATATCAAGGACACGCTCGTTGGTACGAACAATCACCCCAAACTTAGCTAAATAATGTCGAGCTTTGGTTGACAACTCCCCATCAAACATTGGTAATATATTATCGGAAGCCTCAATGAGGTAAATTCGAGCTTCTTTTGATGAAAAATTCCTAAAATCTTTGATTAAATTTTTATAGGCAATATCCGCAATGGATCCCGCCATTTCTACTCCTGTGGGGCCTCCCCCAACCACAACAAAGTTCAGATGTTTCTGGCGTTTTTTTGGGTCCGTTTCTCGCTCTGCTTTTTCAAAAGCAATGAGTATTTTTTCACGTATATTTAATGCATCAGAGATTGTTTTTAACCCTCCAGCAAACGGTTCCCATTCATTTTTACCAAAATACGAATGTTTTGCCCCCGTTGCAATTACCAAGTAATCAAATGAAAATACTTTTTTACTTTTTAAGATTACTTTTTGGTTGGTTTTATCAATATTTTTAACATCACCCATTAATACTTTTACGTTTGGATAATTTCTAAATACATCCCGAATTGGCACCGCAATATCGGCCGGAGATAAAACGGCTGTGGCAACTTGATATAATAACGGTTGAAATAGGTGGTGGTTGGTTTTGTCAATTAATAAAATGTCATGCTCTGTATTGGCCAAATGTTTTGCACAATTTAACCCAGCAAATCCACCACCAATAATAATTACTTTCGCCATTATAAAATTAATCTAGCATGGCCAAATCGGCTTGGCTAGGATTATTCTACGATAATTTTTCCTCGCATCACTTGGTAATGGCCAGGAAAAGTGCATATGTATGGATATATTCCGGGCTCACCTGGAATATTCACAACTAACTCGGTTGACTCGCCAGGCCCAATTAAATCACTTGCCGCAATAATGTTTGGATGATCGGGGGTATTATTCGGTGCTTTTAGGGCGGCTGTGCCGACTTCATCAACTTTTGATTCATCATTTAAAACAATAATATTGTGTTTCATAATTTCCATGCTTGCGTTGTTATAGAACTTCAAAAGTATTTTTGTGTTTGGTTTGGCTTTAATTTCAATAACATTATACTTCATTTGATTTCCTAGAGATTCTATGTCAATTACTTGATCATAGGATTCTCCGCAGGACACCATTCCAATAGCAATTAATGTCATTAAGACCATTTTTTTTATTTTATTCATTTTTTTCTCCTTTATAATTTAATAATGATTCAATATCGTCTTTAATTTTACTGCTCTCAGGTTTTGTGAACGAACTGTACCGCTTAACGACGTGACCATCTTGATTGATTAAAAACTTGTTAAAATTCCATGTAATCTTACCTCCTGTTTTTGGATGAAGGGTTTTATCTGTTAAAAATTCAAACAGGTCAATAGCATCCTTACCATTGACCACTGATTTTTCTAGAATTGGGAAAGAAACATTATATCTCATTTTGCAAAAGGATTTTATCTCTTCGGAGGTTCCTGGTTCTTGGCTCCCAAAATCATTGGATGGCACCCCAATGACAATGAACCCTTGCGATTCGTATTTATTGTTTAGTTGCTGAAGCCCAGTGTACTGAGATGTAAATCCACACTTTGATGCAACATTTACCAATAATATGACCTTTCCCTTCAAATCCAAGAAATTAAATGGATGATTATTAATATCATTCATCTTAAATTGGTGAATCGAGCTAGAATTAAATCTAGTTTGGTTTTTTTTGGATTTTGCTAATGTCTTCAGGCAAAATATGGAAATTATAAAAAAAATAAATAAGATTGTCTTTATATCTTTCACAATCTAACTATATCGACAAACATTAAAAAAAACACGTTATTTATTTTTTTGACTATTGGATGACCTTTCATAATCCGTTACTATTTCAACTATGCATCGCATTTTTATTGATCATCATCAAATCACTGAAAATCAATTGCAACTGGATCATGCGACGGCCCATCATTTATTAACGGTATGCCGATTGTCAGAGAATGATTCGGTTGAATTGGTGGTTAATCAGGATCGTTTGCTGCAAGTTAAAATTTTATCGATTGAAGGCCATCAATTGGAAATATCGATATTGGATCAATGGGCATTAAATGCTCACCGAATATTTCAAATCAGCTTGATTCAAGCCCTTCCAAAACAAGATAAGTTTACAGAAGTTTGCCGAATGTGCACTGAGCTTGGTGTCAGTTCTTTTTACCCAGTAAAGACGCAATATTGCGATGTAAAAGATTTATCCGATAATAAGTTTCGTCGGGCTCAAATGAGTATTGAAAGTGCGGCCAAGCAAAGCAAACAAGTTCTGATTCCCAAACTTTATTCCACGCAATCACTTGAAGCGTGCTGTGCAGCCATTTCTAAGGATACCCAAACACTTCGTTTGGTTGCGTACGAAGGAGCGGCCATCGGATTGGGAGATGTCATAGACAACACACTTTTTCATCATGTGGTTCTCGCGATTGGTCCAGAAGGGGGATTTGGTCCAGAGGACTTGCGTACGTTTGAGCAATTTCAATTCAAACCATTTTCATTGGGCCAATTTATTTTACGAACGGAACATGCTGGTTTTGCCGCGATTAGTCAGTTGGATGGCGCTTTATCCCAGAAGGATTAGAGCGTACTGGTTCTTGCCCTATTGAGCATGACAAGATATCCAACAAGCGCAAACAACCCGACTCAGGTTTTTAATTCAAATAAGAAGTTCCTGGTGATTTAAATTTATTATTGGTCCCATGAACCATAGTGGGGCCCAGTCCTGTGAAAATGGCGCAACCCAAACTCAACCGATGAAAACGCCAATTCATTCCACGGAATATCCGAATAGGTAACCCATTTGGACTCAATGGTTTCAATGCCCGGCGAATGATCAGAGGTTTCACAAAACGCTTTAAATAAAAAATAAACTTGCCCAATATGTGGCAAATCATAAATGGTGTGTAAATGATCAATTTTTGGCTCAATCCCGGCTTCTTCTTTGGCCTCTCTAAGCGCGGCCTCTTTCAGCGTTTCATTTAATTCCATAAACCCCGATGGAATGGTCCAGTAGTTTTTTCTAGGTTCAATATTTCGTTTGCAAATTAAAATTTTATCTTCAAAGACGGGTAAAATTCCTGTCACAATTTTTGGATTTTCGTAAAGAACGATATCACATACACCACAGACGGATCGCTCATGTGTATCACCCTTCGGGATTTTTCTAATGATGTTCGTTGAACAATGCTGGCATGTCATGGGCTTAATCGGAATATTTTCCACCCATTGGTTGTGGCTTCATATATAATCCGATCGTGATACCGGTTTTCCCGTCCCTGCCAAAACTCAAAACGATGAGGCGTAACATCAAACCCACCCCAATGCTCGGGTCGAGGCACCTCGGATGGAAACTTATTTTTAAACATCTCTAAACGTTCATCCAATTCAGCACGATCCAATACCTCTGCTGATTGATTGGATGCCCAGGCCGATAATTGAGAGTCCCTGGGTCGGGTTTTAAAATAAGCTTCAGAAACATCGGCTGATGCATGTTGAGCTTCACCTTCAATTCTGACCTGACGCTCAATATTTGGCCAGAAAAAAGTTAGTGCGACCTTGGGATTGTGCGCAATTTCTTTCCCTTTGTCGCTGGTGTAATTTGAGAAAAACACAAATGCTTTATCATTGTATGTTTTGAGTAACACCACCCTATTTTTAGGCTGGCCTGCCTTATCTACCGTAGAAATGTGCATGGCATTCGGTTCAAAAACGGCATTTTTTTTAGCAAATTTGAACCACTCATCAAATTGCTTAAATGGATCGTCAAGCGCTCGGCTCTTATCAAAGTCATACTTGGTGTATTCTTTTCTTGATTCGTTTAGGAACATATTACACCCCACATCGCTTTTGGATCACTCGAATAATCCCATCATCCAACCCCAAAGGCTCTGTAACTTCAATGATCACATTGTCATATTTGGCGGCGGCTTCATTAACCATGTTGGGGATATCTCGAATGGCATGTCGACCTGGTGATAACATGTATGGATGGGCAATAATATGCGTGGCGCCTTCATGGACGCAATCATCAATGACTTGCTCAATGGTGGGTTCACAAAGCTCCATGTGGGCCCCTTTGACCAATACATCGGGGGTCAATTCTTGCATTCGTTTAACCACATCGAATAATGCATCGTTTGCGGCGGGGTAGCGAGACCCATGATCAATAATAATAATGGCTTTCATAGATTTAGCTTATCAAATTTTTAATGATTTCACGATAGAATATCCTGAACCCTACTTTTAAAGAATTGCTTAACCGATAGAAATTATTTGCTCCACTCTCATTAATTCTTGTTGTTTATTCACTTTATTGATTTTATAGGACGTACTCCCTTGTCGTGGATTGTGATCCCCAACAGCGATGCACTTAAACTCACCATTATCTTATAAATGTGGAATTTTTTAATTACATTGGTTTCGATACTTAAAAAGTAGCACTGAAAAGTGGGTTAACCTTTTACAACGGAGTACATTGCCAAGGCACGCTGCCGATTTAATTTGTAATCAACAATGGGGGCTGGATAACCATCGATTGGCGGTGGGTCATGAATTTCTTTGCTGGATAAATGCGCAAGTTCAGGGCAATAGGTTTTAATGTAACGCCCATCGGGGTCAAACTTTTTTGATTGGCTGGTTGGATTAAAAATTCGAAAATAAGGTTGAGCATCGCAGCCACTGGATGAGGCCCACCCCCATCCGCCGTTATTCGAGGCGAAATCAAAATCCAATAATTTTTCGGCAAAATAGGCTTCGCCCTTTCGCCAATTCACCAAGAGTGTTTTGCACAAAAATGAGGCCACAATCATCCGGCAACGATTATGCATGAGCCCCGTGGTATTTAATTGACGCATGGCCGCATCCACGATAGGAAATCCAGTCTGCCCGTTGCACCATGCCATAAAATCTTCATCGTGCCCCTCCCACTCTATTAAGTCATAGGCTGGCTTCACCGATTCGATGTGGCAATTGGGGTGCGTGGCCACAATCATTTGGTAAAAATCACGCCAAATGAGCTCCGATAACCAAATATCCGCACCCTCCGATGGGTAATGCAATGCAAACATCACCAGTTCACGAATCGACAGGCACCCAAACCGGATGTAAGGGGAGATATTTGAGGTGTGATTTAAGTCTGGAAAATCACGCTCAATATGGTAGCTTTGAATCTTGGATTTGAACTTATTTAACTGCTGTAGAGCATGGGGGCGGCCACCGGGCAAAAAACTTTGGGTGATGGAAAACCCTAGCAATTCAAACCAGCGGTTTTCATGAATGCTACTATCTTCACTGACCGGTAAAAAGTGATGATTTGAGGATGATTTAGGTTTCATCACTTCCTGATTTAACTTTGATAACCATTGATTTTTGTATGGGGTAAATACTTTGTAATGACCACCATCCTTTGTGAGCACTTCATCTTTTTCAAATATTACGGAATCTTTGTATGTGTAAACAGGGATAGGTATTGCTTCTTGAACTTTTTTGTCACGTGATTTTGCATATGGTTCATAATCCCGATTGAAAAATAACGCATCCACCGTATAAGTCGTAATAATCTCTGGAATCTTTTCCTCTGGGGCACCATGCCGAATGATCAGTCGAGACCCATACTGGCTTAATTCCTGATCAACACACCTTAAACTATCAATAATAAATGATATCCTTTGATCTTCTTTTTTTAGTTTATTTAAAATGTTGGTGTCAAATACAAAGGCAACCAGGATTTGCTCGCATTGATTTAGTGCCTCTTTTAAGGCCGCATGATCGACCAAGCGATAATCTCTTCTCAGCCATACTAGCCCTCGTTTATATTTATCCATATATTTATCTTAGTCATTATTTGTTCGTATCTCAAATTGATTCATAAAGATTGAACACCTGATTTCTTTTCTTATAAAAAACAATGTCCATATTTATAAATAAAGAAGACATTACACACAAAGTATACAAAAATAAACATATGCAAGTTTTACACAATGACAGTATGGATCAATATTTATCAGAAATAAGGAGGATTAAATTACTAACTCGTGATGAAGAAATAATGCTCGTAAAAAAAATTCAAGAAGGTGATGAACGGGCCAAAGAGCTTTTTATTTTGCACAACCTTCGACTGGTTATTTCAATTGCCAAGAAATACATTAATAAAGGAATTTCGATTCATGACCTTGTCCAAGAAGGAAATTTGGGTCTCATTCGTGCAGCTGAAAAATTTGAGATTGGAAAAGACATTAAGTTTTCAACCTATGCCACCTGGTGGATCAAACAAAAGATTCGTCGGGCCATCACAAATCAAGTTCGAATGATAAAAATTCCGGACCATTTGTTTCACCGATCCATTCAACTGAATGATGCGTTATATCTAACCCCAAAGAAATCATTGGATGAAATTCAAAAATCAGCCAATTTATCCCCTCGTCAATTTAACGATTTGCTATTGGTATCCGGACCGACGTTATCTTTAAACACCCCATCCACAATAAATGATTCAGTTGATGAGTTATCAGACTTTATTCCTGACACTTCAGATTCATCGTTGACTATTGAATCAACCATTGAGCAAACCGAATTAAAACAGCAACTTTTGTGCCTTATCAAAACATTCCCCGAAAGAGAGCAGTCTGTGTTAGCATTACGATTTGGCTTGAATGATGGTAAAGTTCGAACCCAAAAAGATGTTGGGAAATTTTTGGGCGTTTCAGCTGAACGGGTTCGACAAATTGAGTCTGGGGCCCTCAAAAAATTGCGTCAAAAACTCACCGATAATGGGTTTTCTTATAGTACATGAGGATTTTTTAAATAGTAATTGATTCGCTTTAGACCGAGTCCACCTTCAAATCCATCAAAACAGCGATGGTCAAATGTCCATGTGATCGGAAGCCTCTTTTTTTTTCCGTCTTCATACATTCCTCCGATGGCTGCAGTGATGGCTGAACGAGAAAAGGAATAAATTGGAATATTGGCATACCTCACATTAAGTTTATCTAAAAAGGTAACGGTCATGGACCCAAATGGATCGTTTGGTAGTCCAAAGTTTTTTAAAGATATATTGCATGTGTACTGAATAAAATCAATGAGTCGAATGATGGGTTTACACAATGGGTCAGGTAACCGTTTAAAAATAGACACCACTCGATGCGTTGGCCGATCTTTGCCCAATCGCAAATTGGATATTTTTTCGACCCAACATGTGTTTAATTCGCTTAATGTCATGCCATGCGCATTATCAATCCAGATGCCATTGAGATCGACTTGTTGATTGTTGCGAAATACTGTTGGAATAAATATTCGATTGTTTAATCGTTGTCTAAACTTATTTCGAATGATCACCGTATTCAATTCCGGAATATCATTTAATACCGATGAGAAAATCTTAATGATGGCTTGTTTTAGTGAAATTCCTGAAGTTTGTTTTAAATGCTCTATCAATCGAGTAACATCTAAATCAATTTGAACATTGACACTCGGATCTTTTGGGCTTCCCCACGCTCCCAAAGCCAGCTTTCGCATGCTTGATCCATGCTTGATTGTTTTAAACTCTACACTTCCCATTAATCGATATTATGCGCCAAAAGGTACCCGCTTTCAATGGCACTCATCAATGTATGACCGTGACACCAATCACCACACGCCATGATTGGGGCCTCTAAGGATTTAATGTAACCACGTTGCAATGAATCACTTGGGCCCATCAATTTTGCGTATTTCCACCGATGAGTTAACGTATTTAAAATCAGATCCGGGGTTCGATTGTAATGGGTTAATAAACTATCCCGTATAATATCTGTCACCTCCGCTTTGTTGAGCTCATCAAAGCGTTTGGTAGCCCACCCCGACTGTGAATGAACCACATAGGTAAACCGCTTTAATACACGGTTGGGTTTTAGATAATCGGCAATCACGGTTTGAATAATGGGCCCATCAACACGATCCTCTTCATAATTACCGAACCATAATGGGCTTTTCATTTCAATCAGCATTGTATTTATGGCGCCATACGTAATGGATTGCGCGAGTTCATGAATATCTGATGGAACCCCGTTAATATCCAGTACTTGTGTTGCAGGAATGGCCATAATGAGCATATCAAAACCTTCAAACACATTGTTTTGAGCATGCAATGCCCATGAATTGTTGAAACTTATTTTATCAATCTTATGCGTTGAAATTAATCGAATGTCTTGGGCTAAATGACGCGCTATATGGCTCATTTTTGGGGAGCCCACCCATGTCTTAACGGTAATTACAGACCCCTTTGAATGTATGGTTAGCGGCCACAAACTCAATACTTTATTGTCAATTAATTCATTGATAAATGATTTTGAAATATTGGTTATGTGAGTATCCTCAATATATGGCACGCCCATATCAATGCCAATCCCAGACAACTCATCCCATCGTTTTGTTGTGCTACGCCCACTCACTCCACGGCTTTTATCAAATAATGTGACATCATGCCCCTTTTTCATGCATTCATGCGCGCACGTTACACCCGCGATACCCGCGCCAATAATGGCTATTTTTTTCATGTTATTAGTATATCAAATATTTATTTTTAGACGTAGACTTCTATTCGACCACGGGATATGGAATGGCCCGTTTATGCTTGAAGTATTGTATTCATACCAATTCTATGGGATAGTTTTTTTATTATGACAACATTAACCGCAACCATCAAAACAAATAAAGGGGACATTCATTTAAATTTACATGCCAAGCAAACCCCGCTAACTGTCGCTAATTTTGTAAACTTAGCCAAACGAGGTTTCTATAAAGGAATTCAATTTCATCGCGTCATTGATGATTTCATGATTCAAGGGGGGTGCCCACAAGGAACAGGTACCGGAGGTCCCGGCTATCAATTTGCGGATGAAATTGTTGATGATTTAAAACATAACAAACCCGGAATACTATCCATGGCCAATGCTGGTCCAGGCACCAACGGAAGCCAATTTTTTATTACTCACATTGAAACCCCTTGGTTGGACGGAAATCACACCGTATTTGGTGAAGTTATTTCAGGTGATGACCAAGCCACCGTAAATATGATTGAGCAAAGTGATCACATTATTGACATTGAAATCAATGGTGATGAATCACCACTTAATGATCATTCTGAACAAATCAGTGAGTGGAATGATGTTTTAGCCGATCAAGGTTTCTAATTAATTTCTACCCAAATTTCGTTTTTTCGTAGAAGTGGAAACACAAAAGGCGAATTGTATTGGCATAAAAACCAATTCCCAGTATTGCCTATTCCTTCATTATTGAGTTTTTGAATGAGTGATGCTCGGGCTTGTTTCGCCCCGGATGCTGATCCTCGAAATTTCGCCACAGCAACTTTTAACTCAGAGATGGTTTTTAACTCTAGGTTTTTATTGATTGGATCGGGGGCCTTTCCCATGCTTGATGGCATGACGAACATCATGTCCCCATTGGCTTCAATGACTGGGGCTGTCATTGGAATTTTTTGATTGGCCGCATTATTGCCATCAATGTACTGAAATAGTTGTCGAAACGATGAGTCTTCATTGGCCATTCCATGAGACACCACTTGAATTTGGCGGTATTGGCGAATCTCTATGCCAGATATTTTGGGCAATGATTCAAATGGAGGGGTACTGACTGAGGACTCAAAAAACACCCCGTATCCGATCCATAACACCAAGGCGCCACCAACCATTAGTGTTACGGCTTCATATAATTTCATTATGTGACGCTCACTATGGCTTTGGCCATAACAACGTCGCATAAGGCTTTAATGCCAGCCCCGATGTCTTTGATGGACGTGCCCACCATATATGCAGCGGTTGAGGCCACACGATGCTGTTCATCCCACACGACTTCATCAACCTGGCTGATTTGATGTATCGCCCCCAATTGCTCAATGTGTTTGGACGTATCGGATGCTCCGCCAACGGTTACACAAACGCCTGGAATTAATTTTGCGGCCATAACCGGTGAAATGCAAATAAACCCCAATACCTTATTTGCTTCATGAGCCTGAGTGATTATGTTGGCAATATCCTCCTGAACACTAAAGTTTGCGCCTTCAAGGGCATAGTTGCACAGGTTTTTCGCCGCACCAAAACCACCGGGAAAAATAATGGCATTAAATGCATCTATGTTGAGTTCACTTAATGGGCTTACATTGCCCCTGGCAATTCGTGCCGACTCTGTTAATATGTTTCGCTTTTCACTAAGACTTTCATCATCTGTCTGGTGGTTAACCACATGGTGCTGGGGCCGATCAGGGGCAAATATTTGAACATTTGCGCCTGCTTCATCCAAAAAGTACAACGCCAATGTTGCTTCATGAATTTCTGACCCATCTTTTACCCCACATCCTGCTAAAATAACGGCTACGTTTGACATATACATGCTCCCTAAACTTATCTTTTATTATAGTAACGAAGTTAGGTTCGCAACATCAAGCATTTAATATATTGTGACCAACTCTTCCATAATGCTTGGATGAAGTGCCATGGTGAGATCTAAATCATCCTTGGTGATGCCTTTTTGCATGGCAATCGCCAATGACTGAATGATTTCAGCGGCCCCATCACAAGATAAATGGATGCCCACAACTTTTTCATCATCACCTTCAAGAATTAATTTCATAAAAATGGGTTCTTTATGTTGCTCTGTTAATGCCATGGTCATTGGGTTAAATTTTAATGTTTTAACCGATACATTTTTTAGTGTTGCTTTTGCCTCAGCTTCAGTTTTACCAATTGTTGCCGCTTCTGGGTGTGAAAACACAGCCGTTGGAATTAATGTATAATCGACGGGAAATTTTTTATTTACTAGCACGAGATCTACCCACTCACGGGCCTGGGCAATGGCCACAGGGGTTAACTGTACCTGATCAATGCAATCCCCCAGAGCAAATATGGAGGGCACCGAGGTTTGATACTGTTCATTGATGATGATGGCCCCATTTTGAGTGGTTTGGATACCAACCTCATCACAATTTAGGGAATCTGTACATGGGACACGCCCCACGGCTTGAATGACTTTTTCTGTGGTAATAACGGTGCCATTTTCGCAAGTTACCGTTAATTGATTGGCAGCTTTTTTGACCGATGCAATGGTTGTCTTATCATGAATTCTGATGCCACGATCTGCGTAACGATCTTGCAGAAACTGACGCAAATCCTCATCAAACCCACGCAGTATCTTGTCTTGTCGAATCACGAGATCAACCGTTGCTCCCAAGGCATTCAAAATAGAAGCAAGCTCAATGGCAATGTACCCACCGCCCCATATGACAACGGATGGTGGCAAATGGGGCCATGAAAAAAACTCATACGATGTATCGCATAAATCGCCCCCGGGTATTGGCAATCGAACGGCTTTACCACCAACGGTTATTAAAATGCGTTGCCCTTGAATGATATCACCATTGACTTCGATGCTTGTGGAGGATGCAATTCGAGCGGTTCCGCGAGTGATTTGAATCCCCAAATCAAGGCATTTTTGTTCATGGCGTTGATTGAGGGATGTGACATAGTCACTAAGCCGTGATTGAACCGCCGCCCAATTAAAATTAGGCGCATTAAATGACCACCCGTGATGGGTTGCTATGGTGGCTTGGTGACGGAATTGTGAAATGGCATGCCATAATTTTTTTGGCACACACCCATATGTAACACAGGTTCCACCGATGCTATCATTTTCAATGAGTGCCACCGATTTCCCTGCGCTTGCGGCCCGCTTTGCGGCGGCTAGTCCACCCGATCCAGCACCAATAACAATTAAATCAAACATACTGTTATTTTAGCATGGTTTTCAATGTTGAAAACCAATGAATTGATCGATAAATAGTGCATGAAACGTTGGGGCTTATTTAAACAACGCAAAGAAACACTCATCAATCCACGCATTAAGAATTTAAATGACATGTCCCCATTTGTAGATCTCTCGAAACAACCGGCCTTGGGCATTGTCACGCGTGCGTACTATCGGGCCAGTGACCTTAAAAAAACCAGAGCGACTTTGGGCGAAACGCCCATATTGAATGCCATAAAAATGATGGAAAAACAGCAGATGCCCCACCATGAACAACTGCGCATTATTCATGGGCTTGATCAGTTGGGAAACATGTATACGCAACACCCGGATCGATTGATCCCTTTTTGGTTGCGTTGTAAAGAAATGAATTTAACCCAGTTGCTTTTAACCATGATGCAATTTCCAGACTCCCCACCGCTAACATTACGACCGATCATTACCCAATGCTATATGGATATTATTCGTAACCTTCATGATATTGATCGTGGCGTGCCATTGGATGATGCGGTTGAATCTAGCTCAGAAGCAGAATTTGTCGCATTTCGACGCGCAAAAGACATTGATATTCATGTTCGATTTTTAGAAACAACATTTAAAATCTGGGCGGCAAGAATTGTTCATAATGAATCATCACAACCGCTCATGAACCGTTCAGAATTGATTCGAGAGCTCATGAAAGACTCTGAAAAGCAGCACGCACTTTCTCGTCAATTTTGGTTGGTCGACGAATTATCATCTCCCTCAATGCAGCGCACCAGCATTTGGCATGATACCGATACAACCATTTCCAGTAAGACCCACTTATCATTTATGAGTAGCATTGTGAATCAGCTGTATTATGGCGCAAGATTGGTCAGTGAGTATTTGCCTAAAACTGGATTTGATGTTGATCCAAAACTTCCCACATTATCGAATGATCAAGTCAAAATGATAGACCTTGTATTCAATAAAATTCAGCCGTACCTGCCCAATGACTTTGTAAAAACATCGTCCCATTTTAAAAATCTTCAGCGAGGATTAATCATTATGAATGATCATATAAAAAACGCAAAATATCGGCCGCTTAATTTAACTGAGATGAACCGTCACTGTGAAAAAATTGTACTTGCCAAAGACATCTCAATGTTACTTGCAGATATTAACCCGGATAGATATGGGATATTGGGGTATTTAATTCATCAACTCCATATTTACTTGAGCGTCACGGCTCGCATCAGAGAATCTGATGTCGTAAACAATAATGCGTCCTGTAAAAATGACAAGCGTCAGCCAATTATTCAACAATGTTTCGACCTTTGGAAATCCATATCAAATGCAACCCCTGTTCACCTTACCATTGCAGATTTTGGATCTGTGAATATGTCGGAATGCATTCGATTATCTTTTGATTTAAAGCCGTCGAAGGACTCCGTTGTCTTTGCATTGCCAGAACGTGTTCAAGATACTCAACAGTTTATTCATCTCTTAAAGTCTCGACCTCCCGCGATTAACGAGGCATTAAATTCAATTGGGGTGCTGCTTGGAAAAAGTGATGCCATTAAACGTTCACGGGCACCGTTTTACACCTTTGCATTAAACTTATCTTTGGGCCGTTTAATTCGATCGAATCAACGCTACATTGGGAATGGTTCTAGCATTATTCGTGGGGGTACGCTCACACACTTAACATGGGCCAATCTTGGCCATACGTTCGGGTACGGTAAAACAGTGCAACAAGGGGATAGTTTTCGATCGGTTGTTAATGAGTATTATGAATTGATTCAACGGGCCAATGGCTATCCAGATATTCCATCCATTTTTGAAATCATATCAATGGCGATTGGCCCAGCCTCATCTCAAGACATATCAAACTATCAAGATCAAATGGCTATGGCCATTGCGAAGGGGGCATTGGAATCGTACCCAAAAGAAGCCAGCCGCTCTCATTTTAAACATGACGCCATTAAATTGGATCTTAAACGCATCATGTCCAACCAAAACATTCATGATCGAGCCCAACAAATTAAACGCAACGTACTGCCATATTTAAGGGCCATACCTGAAGCCAATATGGCCATGAATTATGACTTATATCCTGTTAATCAAGATGCCAAGGTGTCTCATTGGTATTATGATCTTCTGACAAAGCACCGGAAGACCCTGCGCATGTTTTATTCCGGGGCATCGACGTTGCCCAGCCATATTCCTCAAACATTAAGCAATGCGTTTATAAATCATAAGATCAGCCTGTCCAAAGAGGATCTTTTATGGATACAAAACGAGATCTCGGGCGATTACACGCCCCCCATGTGCCAATACGCCATTGATATGGTTGGGGACACACTGCGTCAAATTCCTCAAACGTCTGCCATCCGAACACCTTATGAACATATATTTTGCCAATTGCACCTACGTCGTCAATGCACCCCACCGGCTTACATTCACATTGGTGAAAAGACCGCCAGGTTAACCATGCAAGCCATATAACGAAAATAAAATAACCTGGTTGACGGCCTATGAAGTGATACTGCTTTTTGGTCGGAGTAATAATAAACCAGCACGTGGGTAAAAACCACTGCACCTCAATGGTCTGGCCATATGACCGTTAGACACACCGCAACTCTTCCCACTTCGTGGTGTATTGCGGGGATACCCACTGCGGTGCACGCCGTTTGGCAAGAAACCGTTGGTGATTGGCCACGTGAATGGTATCACGCCCAAACCGATGATTGATCTGATCCATCACAGTCATTAACGGATTTGCATTGGCGGTTTCAAATAAACTATCCTGCAGGGCATCTTCGCTGGTGAGTTCATCTAAAATGATTCCGGCTTTTTTTATGGGGATGCCTGGCTCATGCAAATGATGCAACAATTGGCGTGCGTATTTTGCCACAACAATCGTATCGTTCGTGGCGGTTAACAACCCGAATGACTGTGCTTTACGAACCGTTGGCACGTGCGCTTTGAATGGATTTGATTGAATAAATACAGTGATCATTTGCGTCATGGAGTGCTGCTTTCGAAGTTTTTCCATGGCCCGCGTTGTGAACAATGATAATGCCGCTGCAATATCGTCAACATGCGATAACTCCGGCTTAAAGGAGCGAGACGACCGAATGCTCTTTCGGGGCTCTGGGGTTAATTGAAACGCGATGCAAGCAATCCCATTTAATTCGTCGTGCAATTGCACGCCGGTTTTACTCAACAATGACAACATTAAGGCGCGGTTGTTCCATCCCTTAAATTCATATGCCGTATGAATATGACGTTTTTTTAATTTTTGGGCTTGCTTTCGAGCAATGCCCCAAATATCGTCAACATCAATATGTTTTAAAGCAGAATCAATCAGAGACGTGTTTGTAAGCGCAAATACACCATTGGACTCAGGAAATTGTTTGGCCAATTTATTGGCACATTTTGCCAACACTTTGGTGGGTGCAATCCCAATAGATACTGGGATACCCGTCCATTTGAGAACGGTTTCACGGATCACTTTGCAATACGCAATAACATCTGTACTGTGCCCGTCCAATGAAATAAACGCCTCATCAATGGAGTAAACCTCGACCTGATCTGAAAATGAATTTAAGATGTTCATGATTCGATTAGAAAAATTGGCATACAGCGGAAAATTAGCGCTAAATACTGCTGCATTATTTTGTTTTAATGCAGCTTCGTATTGATGATACGGGGCACCCATTGGTATGCCAATGGCCTTTGCCTCACGGTTTCGGGCAATGACACAACCATCATTATTGCTTAAAACAACCACCGCTCGATGCAATAAATCCGGACGAAAAACTTGTTCGCATGAACAATAAAAACTATTGCAATCAATCAGTGCAATCACTTCAAATGATGAATCACATGCACCACCACACCCCACACCATAAAGTTCTGATCACTGGTAATCACCATATCTTTAAATTTCTTATTTTCTGGCTTCAAAATAATTTGGGTATCCTCTTTTAACATGCGCTTGATGGTAAACTCCGTATCCACCACCGCCAAAACAATGTGGTTGGACTTCACTTCGATGGACCTGTCAATAATGAGCAAGTCTCCATCGTGAATGCCGGCACCCGTCATGCTATCCCCTGAGGCCCTGACAAAAAACGTGGCGTCAGGGTTGGGAACCAAGTAATCATCCAAGGATAATTGATTTTCGACATGATCTTCGGCGGGGGATGTAAAGCCGCAAGACACCGCCGACCCATATAACGGTAACGGGCGATTTGATAATTTTAAATCAAAAAACTCAGAGAGTGACGAAATGGTTGCCACATTTTTTTCATTTTTAAAGGCCTTGTCAAGATGCAGGATGGCAGCGACCATGTCCGCTTCCGATGTAAATGTTTGGCTTTGAAAAAAAGGTGCCACAAGCTTTGGTAGGCTAACCCCTAATTTTTTGGCCACATCATTTGCATTTAACTTCGTTTGTTTCATACTTCTATTATACAGTATTTTATCAATTCATCGTCTAAAAATTCACATGAATGATCATCAATTAAGTTTATGGAAAATTTTCCGAATAAAGATGAAAAATGACCGACAAAATCTGTATAATATGATTATGAACCTTTCCAAAAATTTATTAGCGCATTTTCGACCTGATGTTATTGACACCTTTTTACTTCGGGGGGGAGTGTCACTGATCACCATTATCAGCCTCTGGCTGACGCATAACCTCATTGTTTTTTTTGCAAAACGTCATCTGAAAAATCATGACACAATTTATGCCACACGAAAAATTTCTCGCTATCTTCATTTTATTATCGCTGCGTTTATTATTGGGCAACTATGGTTTAAAGGCATTCAATCTCTCGGTACATTTTTAGGTTTATTTACCGCAGGCTTGGCCATTGCCTTAAAAGATGTGGTGACCAATTTTGCCGGTTGGATTTATTTGATTTGGCAAGCCCCATTTAAAATTGGGGATCGAATTCAAATTCAAGACCATCAAGGGGATGTGATTGATATTGGGGTATTTAAATTCACCTTACTTGAAATCGGAAATTGGGTGGATGCTAATCAAAGCACGGGTCGAATGATCCGAATTCCCAATGCCGATATATTTAATCAACCCATTGCCAATTATTCCAAAGGGTTCAATTACATTTGGTATGAAATCTCTGTGGTGGTTACCTATGAAAGCAATTGGAAAAAGACGAAGGAATTGTTAAATGACCTGATCTCTGAGTATTGCAAACAATATGAGGATCAGCTAAAGCGCGAACTTCGTCAAGCTCAAAAAGATTACCCCATCAACTATACGTATATCACCCCAACCATCTACACATCATCATTGGATCATGGCATTAGTTTGACCATGCGCTACTTGGTTGCAACACGACGCATCCGTCAATCCAATCACGAGTTGTGGGAAAAGATTCTGGATATCACTGACACCCATGATGATATTGATTTGGCGTACCCAACCATACGACATCTGACTTAGAAATGAAACACTTCCTTTTTTTGGTGAACTTCGCGCTTTATAAATCCCCCCCCCCTATTTCCCGATTATCTCTGTTCATTTTTACAACAATTTTTTATAATATGATTTATGATAAAACCACTCAGTGAGTACCCCAATAGTGATGGATTTTTTGGTGATTATGGCGGGCAATATGTATCAGAAATTTTAATGCCCTTGATTCATGAATTGGATCAGCTCTTCCATTCCGAAGTTCAAACCGCCGAGTTTCAGGAGCAATTAAACAATTATTATCGCCATTACATCGGGCGACCATCCCCCTTATATCACGCCAAACGACTCACGGATCATTGTGGTGGCGCACAAATCTATTTTAAACGGGATGAGTTAAATCACACCGGATCTCATAAGATCAATAATTGCATTGGTCAGATTCTACTGGCTAAGAAAATGGGAAAAACACGCATTATTTCGGAAACTGGGGCAGGACAGCATGGGGTTGCCACGGCCACGGTGTGTGCCTTATTTGGACTACCATGCACTGTATATATGGGGGCCAAGGATGTTGAACGCCAACAGCCCAATGTGTTCCGCATGAACCTTTTGGGTGCAGAAGTTGTCCCCGTAGACAATGGTTCAGCCACCCTAAAAGATGCCATGAATGAGGCCCTCAGGGATTGGGTATCGAATGTTGATAGCACGTATTATCTGATTGGCACTGCGGCTGGGCCACACCCCTACCCTAAAATGGTCCGGACATTTCAATCCATCATTGGTCAAGAGGTTCGAGAGCAGTCCATTGAATTACTGGGCCAACTGCCCAACACTTTGGTGGCCTGCGTGGGAGGCGGATCCAATGCCATTGGTTTATTTCACCCCTTCTTGGATGAACCGTCCGTTGAACTGATCGGGGTTGAAGCGGCGGGACATGGGTTGGATACGCATGAGCATGCTGCATCCCTTAATATGGGACGCCCAGGAATTTTGCATGGCAATAAAACATACTTGATTCAAAACGAGCAGGGTCAAATTGCTCACACTCACTCCATTTCTGCGGGGTTGGATTATCCTGGGATTGGCCCAGAACATGGGTTTTTAAAAGATTCTGGGCGCGTGAGCTATGCAACCAGCACAGACAATGATGCGTTGGATGCATTTCAATTATGCTCCAAACGGGAAGGGATTATTCCAGCATTGGAACCGGCCCATGCGTTGGCCCACGTATTAAAAATTGCGCAAAAAAAACCGAAGGATGAGATCATTGTCATGAACCTGTGTGGTCGTGGTGACAAGGATATTTTTACTGTTGCGGATGCGTTGGGGGTGGACATTTGAGCACGTTAATTCAACAAACATTTGAGGCATTAAAACGTCAAGGTAAGAAAGCCATTATTCCGTTTCTAACCGCAGACTTTCCCAATCGAGACCATTTTTTGCAGTTGTTGCACGCATTGCCGAATGAGGGGGCAAGCATGATTGAAATTGGGATTCCCTTTTCAGACCCAATGGCTGACGGAACGGTTATTCAAAGAACCAGTGAACAAGCAATCAAGCAAGGCTTTCAACTCAACCAATGCTTGAATGATGTCGCTGAATTTAAACAGATTCATCCTGGGGTCCCCATTGTGTTGATGACGTATGTTAACCCATTAATGCAATACGGCATGCGTTCTTTTTTAAACAATGCACTCACGGCACAGGTTGATGGCCTATTGATGGTGGATGCTCCTCCAGAACACCATCATCGCATCATCCCAGATGACACGCCCTTAAATATGATTCGACTGGTTACTCCAACAACGGACACGTCACGATTGTCTGTTATTCAAGATAATGCATCGGGATTTATATATTATGTATCAGTTAAAGGCATTACAGGATCTCAAGTGCCTGATGCATCAATTGTATCCGAACACCTATCAATGATTAAACATAATATCGATCTCCCCATGGTGATTGGATTTGGTATATCCAATGCCGCCATCGCCAAAGAAATGGCCATGATTTCCGATGGGGTCGTTGTTGGGTCATCACTGATCAAACCGTATTTGGATGCGCCAGAGGTGGACTATTCAATGATAACAAAACAACAATTGGCTTTTATCGCTGATATGCATCAAGTGGTTAACCATGGCTGATTTCGGCCACTTTGTGGTGCAGGTATCCTATGCCGTCAATGCCTGTCTGGGACTTTCATACAGTATTGGGCAATTTTCATACCAACGAATTTTTGGCTTCCTTTTTTTATTGGTGGCCTTCATACAATTTCATTTTGAATTGATTTATACCAAAGCCCTTTTTTATTACCCTATTTTTTTCTTAACTTACGTTCCAGCCATTTTATTTTTTGGCCCGGTGTTGTATTTTTTATTTCAACGCATTGTGTTTAATCATACCCTGTCTCAACTTCAATTATTCAAGCATTTTTTGGTGCCTACCATGTCAGTTGTCGCGGTAATTCCAATATTTTTTATAACACCCGACGATAAACTAAAATTAATCAATGCATTGTTCTACTCAACGTCTAGCATGGAATATATTTTTCTATCGTTTATTTGTGTCAGTTCGGTATTCTTCTATATTGCGATGTTATTTTCCACACTGCCCACCATCAAGCGAATGAAAGCCAAAGCCTCTTTTTCATATATTTTATTTAGCATTTTAATTTTTACAGTTATCATTTCTGGGTTTGCATTTGCAAGTCAGTTAACACATTCATTACGATTGCTTTTTGCTGGAAATGTCATATTTTCTTGTTGTTTATTGGTGACATATGTACTGCATTTGCGGTTCCCTCATTTTCTAACGGAATTAATGGAGGAAATCCGGGTTTCTAAAACAAGAAAAACATATCTATCCAGTGTAAATATCAACAAAGCTTTAGCGAACATTAATTATGTGATTCATGAAGAAAAGATCTACTTGGACCCTGAATTAACGCTTGGGGATATGGCCGACCGATTAAACTTAACCAACCATCAGTTATCGGAACTATTAAATAATGAAGTGGGGAAAAACTTTAATTCATTTATTATGGATTTTCGAATTAAAGATGCCATAAAACAGTTAAAGAAGAATCAAACCATGACCATTTCAGCCATTGCCTCATCTGTTGGCTTTAACTCACATTCCGCATTTTATTCAGCGTTTAAACGAATCACGGGAAAATCGCCCAGTGACTATTTGGCAGACTAGTGCCGTCCCTTTTATTTAAATGCAACAACATATTTAATGCTGAATTAAGGACGTAGAGAACCTTCATCGCATTTTTTAAGGATGATCATTAATCCCCGAAGCGGTGATAGTTGTCTATTAGGAAGTGCTCTCTTTATTGTGTTTTTCAATGTATTGGAAAATCTATCTGGTGACACAATTGTACTAAAACTATTTTTTCCATCTCTTAAAGTTTTTGGATTAAACTCACCATTTGCCGAGACTGAAATTGCTATTTCTCCTAAATAGCTGGCTTGTTTGTCTAATATTCGCGGGTATAGTCTAACAATTCCACGCTGAAGAGCATTCCATTTATCCATTTCTGCAACGGAATCAAATATTTGTATTACGACGTCAAGTCGCTCTTGTTGCGCCTCTAAATAGATGTCACTGAGTGATTTTTCTTCTAAAGCGTCAAAAAGTAAATTTACCGATGCTTCTGCATCGATCCTATTTCCCTCATCCCTATTGTCATTTACTAATGCTTTTATGATTGTGGCCCTAACTATCAGTGTGATTTCCAATAAACAATGCCTTGGCCTTTTTTAAAAAGATCTTTACTATTAACGTATGTCTACAGGAATATTATTAATTAATTTAGGATCACCAGATTCTACCGACCCCAAAGACGTCAAAACGTATTTGGATGAGTTTTTAATGGATGAGTATGTGATTGACCTTCCCTACCCGTTGCGATATTTACTGGTCAAGGGAATTATTTTGAATGTTCGCCCCAAAAAGAGTGCCCATGCTTATGAAACCATTTGGTGGGATGACGGCTCGCCACTGATTGTTATAAGTGAACGGGTTCAAAAAAAATTAAAAGACATTGCGAAACATCCGATTTCTTTGGCCATGCGTTATGCCAACCCGAGCATCAAAGCTGGCATTGATGATTTATTAGCCAAAGACGCATCCATTGATCGCATCATTACCGTGCCACTATACCCGCACTACGCTATGGCCACCACCCAAACTGTGGTTGAAAAAACCAAAGCGGTTCAACAGCAGTTTTTTCCAAATGTCACCCTTGATTTTGTGGATCCATTTTATAAAGATCAGCGCTATATTGATGCCTTGGCCGGATCGATACAGGACCATTTAACTGACAAACATGATTACCTGTTATTTAGCTATCACGGGGTGCCCGTTCGTCACTTGAAGAAAACAGATCCAACCAAAAAACATTGTTTTAAAATAAAAGA
>DBHX01000035.1:13200-25786 GCA_002296285.1 bacterium UBP8_UBA817 | reverse complement strand
CCTTTGATGAAAATGATTGGGATGGGTTTAAGGAACTAACTAAGTTTTTAGGTAATAAACTACAAGTTGTTGGTGATGATTTATTTGTTACGAATTCTGAGCGATTGAAAAAAGGCATTGATGATGGTGTGGCGAATGCCATTTTAATTAAGGTTAATCAAATTGGTTCTGTTTCTGAAACCATGGAAGCGATTAACATGGCTCATCGTGCTGGCTATAATTCAGTTATTTCTCATCGTTCAGGTGAGAGTGAAGATACCTTTATTGCTGACTTAGCCGTTGCGACAAATGCTGGGCAAATCAAAACCGGGTCGTTATCTCGTACGGATCGAATTGCAAAATACAATCAACTTATTCGAATTAATGATGGCTTGGGCACTGTTGCTGCGTATGAAAAACCATTCATTGGTATCAAGGAATCTTAAGTTTGAAATTTAACTTCGTTCGCTTTTTTTTTCTTTAATTTCACTTGGGTTTTTGTTCTATACCTTTTCGGTTGGAATAAATGGTTTTTTTAGATATAATAGGTTTCAACAAGAATTTATTCTCAAATCTGAGAAGCTTGTTGAGCTTAAGCAAAGGCAAACGAAGATTAATTATATGTTATTAAAGTTACAAGAAACATCAACTTGGGAAACCATTTCTAGAGAAAAGCTACATATGATCAAGCCGAATGAAATTGTCTATCGCTTTTATGTTGAGGAGGATAGATGACACAAGAAGAAAATGAACAAGAAGTAGACGTTAGTGACGTCGTAGAACAAGGGAATATTATTGAAGTTGAGGTTACTAATATTGCAGATTTCGGAGTTTTTGTTCGTTGTGGTAATGGTGAAGAAGGACTCATTCATATTTCTGAAGTTGCCAATGAATTTGTTACCAATATTAATAAGTATGTTAAATTGGGTGAAAAAGTTAAGGTTAAGGTATTGGGCCGAAATAAAAAGGGAAAGCTTGAGTTTTCAATAAAGAAAGTGGTTGACACCAAACCTAAAAAAGCATTGTTTATTCGATCAAGCTCTGAAAATAAAGAGTTTGAAGATGTTTTGAATAAATTTTTAAAAAAGTCGGATGAAAAGCAAGTTGATATTCGACGCAATATGAAGAAAAAACAAGGAATCACAAAGAAAAAGTATTAAGGAATTTTACGTTGAATTCTCTTTTATTTTTTCTCTTTGGGATAGCTTTGGTGATTTCAGTGCAAGCGTCTCCCATTATCAAGGGCTATCAAGATACTTTTTACCATGTTGATTCAACTGAACGAAAAGTTTGTGAATTTGATTCGAACTATATTCAATCATGGTGTTTGCCTGTTCTAAACTCGCCCATTGGTGTGTATGTTGG
This sequence comes from bacterium UBP8_UBA817, assembly GCA_002296285.1. Classification (GTDB taxonomy): domain Bacteria; phylum Margulisbacteria; class Marinamargulisbacteria; order UBA817; family UBA817; genus UBA817. The sequence continues at coordinate 24,442 of DBHX01000035.1, read as the reverse complement.
GTTTAAGCAGTTGATTGTTTTTTCAAAATCATCGATTCAATCCATTGATTTAATTCGTAAAGAAGTTAAGTGGAGCATTCCGTTGGATGGTATATATAAACTTCATATTAATTACCCTGTTATCGTGACGTTCTCTCAAAATAGAGATTTAACCGGGTATGATTATTTTACAGGTTATCAACTTTGGAAAAAGCCAACCCAATATGTTGATTTATTTGAGTCGGATGTTGATTTGTGGATGGTGTCTTCAAAGGGGTTAGATAAACTTGATGTTGTATCATCCGATGTCGTTGCTCAGGTTTCATTGACGCCGCGTGTGTCCAATGTGCATGGTGATAATTTGTATTTATTTGTCCAGCTCGGTTCTGATTTATTTCATTATAATACAATTACGAAAACCAAACGAAAAGTTGGGAATGGGTATAAAGTATTAAAAAAAGTGTCTGATTATTTATTGGTGGGCAATGGTGTCGAGCAGCAAATTCGAACATTATCAAATGACATTGTTTCAGAAAATGTGCAACAAGAGATTTTTATTGTTCATACACCCACAAAAACATTGTTTACCTACATTGATGGAACTCAGTTGTCATTTGTTTCAAAAAGGGACCCTGTATCATATCAATTTACCCCAACCAAAAATGACGATAAAATAGATTATGGTTATAAACTCAATAACAAGATTAGAGTTTTTACTAAAAATGGACAAGATGTATGGATATTAAAACATTTAGAGAAAAAAGAATCCGATCAAGATACTTAATTCAGTCAAAGTTATTTTCTGATATTTTTTATGCGTTGTATGATGGGGTTGATGAGCAACAGTCTCAACCAGTTTATGTGTTGAAATTTCATCGTGAATTGGTATCGCCTCATTTTGTTGATTATTGCATTCAATCCTTGCAAGACTATTTATATCAACCCATTTCAGGGTTATTTGAATTGATTGACTTTGAATTTGATGGTGAAGATTTTTATATTTTTTATAAACATCAACAAGATAGCTTAATATCATTGGATTTGTATCTAAAGAAACTATCCGGGTCTCCTGAAAGCTCAAAAAAAAGATATCGGCTGTTATTAAAAGTTAGTCGAATTTTATATTCCATTGAGCAAAAGAATTTAGTGTTTGGAAATTTTAGTTTAAATAATATTTTTATGACTGACAATGAATCGGTGGTTCTTGGTCCTGCAAAAGTAAATTTAATTTGTTTGGAGTATTTTATTTCCAATGTTGATGTGTTTGATGGAAGTATTTTTCTTTCCCCAGAGTTTTTAAAGGGTTTTCATTTTTCAACGAAAACTGATATTTACTCCTTTGGTATTTTAGCGTTTTATTTGGTGACATTAAAATGGCCTTATAATAGTCAACAATCACTCATTCGTTTGAAGTCTTGTTTTATGGATGGTCCGGTTACCTGCTCTGAATTCAATGATAAAATTAGTGATAAGCTTAATTTTTTTATTATGAAAAGTATTCAACTTGATTCGTCTGAACGTTGGCATAGTTTTCGATTAATTATTGGTATATTGGAAGGAAGAGAAACGGTTAAATTTGAGAAGCTTTCAAATCATTTAAAGCCAGCGGAGTCATTTTCCTCAGACATTAGTGCTTCCAAACGATCTAAATTTGGGCAGTGGATGACAATAATGTCCAACATTTTTACGGTTATTTTATTAACGGTTCTTATTTATTTTGGGTACGTGTCGTATTTTAAAAAATATGAGGTGGTTCAAATTCCAGATGTCACAGAAGTTTCATTGGATAGGGTTAAGGAGACCTTAATTGAATTAAAATTAAAACCTCGCACAATTAAATACAATTATCACCCCACCATTCCAGAAGGTCATATTATTCGATTAGAACCACCGGTTGGGCGATCCATTAAACAAGGTCGTGCCGTGAAGCTTTTTGTATCCAAGGGTCGTCAAGAAATCTTGGTTCCGTCATTTATTGGTAAAACGGAAGATGAGATTCGGTTTATATTGCAAGGCTCAAATTTGGAGTTAGAAATCATGCCCCCTATATTTTCAACCAATATCGAATTTGGTAAAGTGGTATCTCAATTGCCACTGGCTGATCAGTATATGTTTGATAATGGAAAAGTTCAATTGGTGTTTAGTAAAGGTTCCCCAGCCAAAGTTGAATGGATCCTGAGTCTTGATGATGACTATCAAAAAGTAAGTGTTCAGTTTACGTTTACAGATGACTTGGATTCGGTTGATTTTCAAGTGTTTGAAAAAATTAGCGAGGATCAGTTACAGGAACTCTACACGGGTGTTCATTATGGTGGTGATTTTTTTCAAGAAGAATTTATCATTAATCATTCGTCATTTATCGTTATCAAATTGAATGGGGATATTATTTTTACCAATGATCCATCAAATCAATCCATTTGAATCTAAGACATTGGTGTATCTGATTGAAAAAACCATTGAAAAACGTGGGTCACAATATCCCAATCCAGCGGTTGGTGCGGCTGTGGTAAAAAATAATCAGATTATTTCTGAAGGTTTTCATTTACTGTATGGCTATGATCATGCTGAAGTGATTGCCCTTAATCAGGCAGGGCGTGCGGCTCAAGGGGCAACGTTGTTGGTAACATTGGAACCCTGTGTGCATCACGGAAAAACACCCCCTTGTGTTGAAAAAATATTGAGTGCTGGTATCAAACGTGTGATTTGGGCCATCAATGATCCCAATCCTCGTGTGGATGGAAAAGCGCAGGCCATTTTGGAGGCCCAATCGGTGGAGGTTATTCCCCATTGTTTTCCAGAGTTGGGATTGGAATGTTTGAAGGAATTTCATGCATTTCATAAATTTAATCGGCCTTTTGTGTATGTGAAGTCGGCCATGAGTATAGACGGAATGATTGCTCCAAATGGTGATGGGCTAAATTACATCTCATCACCGGAGTCATTGCACCTTGTTCAACAATTGCGTAAAAATGTTCAAGCCATATGTGTGGGGGCAAATACCATAAATATTGATCAACCCAGATTAAATATTCGAATTGATCAACTCAATGATTTTCAACCGGTGATTGTTATATTAGATCCTCAACATCATGTGGATATGAATTGGATAGATCAAACACTTGATTCTGGACGAAATATTATTCTTTTTCGTTCGGATCATCTTGATAGTAATCATGATCGATTCACAGTTATTTCTGGTTTAACATCAGATAAATTGGCCAATTGGCAACTTGTTTTACGGACATTGTATGCTCAAAAAATTCATGGCCTTTTGGTTGAAGGTGGGTCAACGGTGTTTCGCTCTATATTAGATGCCGGTTATTTTGATGAATTATGGGTAACCAAAGTTCCTAAATTGTTTGGCTCTGATGCTGTTCCATTTGTGTCTCCTGGATCAGAAATTTCTTTGGATGTTTCACTTGTTTCATCGGTTCATTATGGGGTGGATGTTGTACTGAAATATCGAAAAGATCATGCTTTTTCTATATAATTCAACCATTGCACATCGTATTTTATCCAAATATTTAACGTCATCTCAGCAAACTTTATTGGGTAAACAAGGTGTGAGAGATGGTGAGCATTTCTTATTGTTGCGACCAAAAAAATATGATGTTCGTCGATACGATATTTCATTTTCTGATATTTCTATGGATCAATCGTATGCAATTATTGGTAAAATCAGATCTGTTTCTAAGCGACAAATACGACGTAATTTAACGGTTTTTTCCGCAATGTTAATGACAAAAACAGATCAAATACCCATTGTTTGGTTTAATCAGAAGTATTTGATTGAAAAGTTAAAACATGACCCCTTTGTCATTGCCAATGGAAAATTAGATGCTAGTCAATTGAGTCCAGCGTTTCAAGTCAGTAACTTTGAAGTTTGTTCGTCATTTAAAGTGGCTGGAGATGGTCAAATTTTTCCTGCTTATCCGGATATTAAAGGGGTTTCAAATAAAGTGTTGGTTGGTATTGTAAAGGAGTTATTGTCCACTTCTGATATTGTTGATTTGATTCCAAAAGAGCTTAGAGATCAAGAAGGCTTGCTCTCGATTAAGGATGCATTAATGGCGTTTCATTTTCCATTAAATCAACGGTCTTTGGATGATGCATTGAAACGATTGTCATTTGATGAGGTTTTTAAGTACATGTATCCTCGTAGAGATCGTCATCAAAAAAATAAAACCACTCGTTCTTCAGTATCAATTTCTTCTGATACAGCGTTGGTTCAATCTTATGTGAATGCGTTGCCGTATGCATTAACCCATGCACAAGCCCGCGTTTGGTCGAATATCTGCTCTGATTTTCAGTCCAATCGGTCGGTGTTTCGATTGATTCAGGGGGATGTGGGATCAGGAAAAACGGATATTGCTATCCTGAGTTTGTTGGCTTGTGTGAGCAGTGGGTATAAATCAGCCATGCTTGTCCCAACCGAAATTTTAGCTGAGCAGCATTATCTAAAGCTGTTGGATCGATGTTCTTCATTGGGTGTTCGTATTTGTTTACTCAAAGGCAAGCAGCGTAAAAAAGAGCGGGCAGAGGTGCTGGATGCATTGAAAAGTGATGGTCCACTCATCGTTGTTGGAACGCATGCTTTGGTGCAAGATTCTGTGGATATTGTCAAATTGGGGTTGGTGGTTATTGATGAACAACATCGTTTTGGTGTTTTTCAACGCCAAACATTGATTGAGAAATCCACGATTCCTCCACATTGTTTGTTTATGTCAGCAACTCCGATTCCTCGATCTCTAATGTTAACTCATTATGGGGATTTGGATCATGATGTGATTGACGAAATGCCGCCGGGTCGATTGGCCGCTAAAACATATTTTGGGAAAATTCAACGCTTGGGTCAGGTCCATGAATTTATTCGCTTGGCGTTGACATCGGGTCGTCAGGCCTATGTTGTTTATCCACTCATTGAAGAGTCTGAACATTTGGAGTCGTTGCAGGCGGCTGTGGATGGGTTTGAAGCACTTCAACAAGTGTTTTTAGACTGTCGTGTTGGTTTATTGCATGGTCAAATGAGCAATGATGATAAGCAGCGGGTCATGGCATTATTTAAGGCAAATGAGATTCAATTATTGGTGTCAACAACAGTGATTGAAGTGGGCGTGGATGTTCCCAATGCAACAATTATGGTGATTATGAATGCTGAGCGATTTGGTTTATCGCAACTGCATCAATTGCGGGGGCGTGTGGGGCGCGGTAAAGATCAGGCGCATTGTTTTTTGGTAGCTGATCCAAAGTCGGTGGAGTCTCGTCAACGCATCAAGGCCATGCTAAATACCACCAATGGGTTTGAGTTGGCTGAAGAAGATTTAAAGATTCGAGGGCCGGGTAATTTATTGGGAACCCAGCAATCGGGGGAGATTGTTTTTGCTTTTGCTAATTTATCCAATAAGCCATTGATTCAACGGGTGGTGCAGTGTTGCGATTTGGTTTTGAAAAATCCGGATAGGTATCGTGATATTTATGATTATTTTTTGCAGCAAAGTGCTGTTCAAGCGGAGTTATTGAATTAACATGCATATTATCTCTGGAAAATATCAACGTCGATCGCTGAAGTTCCCAAAGGATCGTTTGTTTCGTCCGACAAAATCGATTGTTCGGGAGTCTGTCTTCAATATTCTTGGGTCTCAAATTCAGCAGGCATCGTTTTTAGATCTTTGTTCTGGTTCTGGTGCGGTTGGTTTGGAGGCGGAATCTCGAGGGGCGTCAATGGTTGTTTGTGTTGATCGGCAAGTCAAATTTTTAAAGTATAATAAAGAATCCTTAGGTGCTGGGATTGATATTGTTCGTCAGGATATTACACGTTATTTAAATATCACAGATCTAACATTTGATTTTATCTTTTTAGATCCTATTTGGGCGGATAAAGACACCTATACCGTCAGTATTAGAACCATTTTTAATCGGTCATTACTCAAGTCCAATGGTTGGTTATTTGTGGAACATGATGTTAATTTTTGCCCCGCTGATTTGTTTGAGGTGGCAAAACAGTATAAATATGGCAATTCACGCTTGAGTGTGTTTATTCAACCCTAATGGTTATGTTGCTATCGACCCCCAATGTAGGCTACAATCAATCTATGATTGAGATGATCGGATTCTTATGTCAGTGAGTGCAATTTATGCCGGAAGCTTTGATCCTATCACCAATGGTCATTTGGATATTATTCATCGGGCACTCAATGTGTTTGATGTTGTTCATGTGAGTGTGATTGATAATCTTGAGAAACAGCCATTGTTTACTATTGAGGAGAGGATTGATTTAATTTCGAATAGCATTCATTCTGATCGGGTGATTGTTGAGGGGTTTCAGGGTTTACTGGTTGATTATGCACGAGAAAAACAAATTTTTAATCTTATTCGAGGGTTACGTGCTGTGAGTGATTTTGAATATGAATTTCAAATGTCCTTGACCAATCGTGCGCAAGATTCTCGCATTGATACCGTTTTTCTAATGACCGACCAATCATATAGTTATTTGAGTTCGAGTATTGTCCGACAATTGGCAAAATTAAAAGGAAATATTTCAGAGTATGTTAGTGAATATGTTAAAACTAAATTAGAGGAGAAGTTTCATGGATAAATTAAAAGGCATTATCTTTTTACTTGAATCATTATTTAAGTCATCAAAAAAGCAGATGTTATCCAATAAGTTATTGGTTGATCCAGATGAGGCATATTCTATTATTAAAAAGTTGAATGATGCGGTGAGTGAAATTGAGCATCAAAATGAGTCCATGTCGGATCATTTTTACCAAGCAGCGAATGTTCAAATGACTGATACTGAGTTACTAGATACGAAAAAAGAGATGTTGCGTTTAAAGCAAGATGCCAATGAGTATGCCGATGGTATTTTATCTCGATTGCAGTTATTGGCTACAAAATTACAAAAAAACGTGATAAAAATTGAAAAAAATATTGCTGAAGGGCGAAAGCTCATCGAGCAAAAACAATTATCGCAAACGAAGGGAGAAACTTATGAGACATAGTGGTCGTCAAAATTCTGAATTACGAGAGATTAAAATAGAGAAGGATTTTATAGAAAATGCGGATAGCTCCGTGTTGATTTCTTTTGGAAAAACAAAGGTGATATGCACGGCAACCATTGAAGAAGGGGTTCCTCGGTTTTTAAAAGATAGTGGTTCAGGTTGGGTAACTGCGGAGTATTCGATGTTACCGGCGTGTGCCAATGAACGCATTCGCCGAGAGGTGAGTAAGGGGAAGCAATCCGGGCGTACCATGGAAATCCAACGCCTTATTGGTCGTTCACTGCGTGCGGTTATTGATTTAGAGGCATTGGGAGAACGAAGTATTTTAATTGATTGCGATGTTATTCAAGCCGATGGAGGTACTCGTACAACGTCCATTACGGGTGGCATGATTGTGTTGTATGATGCGGTTCAATCGTTAATGGCTGCCGGTAAATTGACTCAAAATCCTATACGAAATTTTGTCTCGGCCATCAGTATTGGGTTGGTCGATGGGCAAGTGATGCTTGATTTGGATTATATTGAAGATTCATCAGCAGAAGTGGATTTAAATTTAGTCATGACGGACGATGGTCGCTTTATAGAAATCCAAGGGACTGCTGAGAAAAGCCCGTTTAGTTCAGAGCATTTAAATTCGTTTTTAACGATTGGGACGCAAGGAATACATTCAATTATTGATACAGTTAAGCAAACATTAATGGTTTCCGCTTGATTGCTCTTTTTCTTTTACAGATTGCCTATGTCGTTTCTCGACGGCTGATTCCGTTTACCAGTGTTCCATATTATTTAATGATCATGATCAAAGGCTTGGTTTTTAATATCAAAGGTGCCTGCAAGCATTCGGGGCAGTGTTGTCAGTCCATCATGTTGTATGATTCTCAAAAGCCAATTCAGTCATTGTCGGTGTGGGATCAATATTTAAAGCAATATCCGGATTATGATTCGTTTGTTCCCAACCATAAATGTGGCAAAATTGAGTCGTTTGATTGCCATTGTTTAACTGATGAGCATATGTGTAGTCGTTATGAATCAAGGCCCGCGATTTGTCGTCAATACCCCACTAGTTTTTTTTATGAGCATGGATTTATTTATGATAGTTGTGGCTACTATGTCGAAAAAAATCATCAATATTTTAAATGGTTGTTTACTTCAATTAAAGATCAGTTAAACGTATTTTCTAAATTGAATGGCTAGGTTTCTTTTTAACTTTCATATACACTATTGAATTATGGCAGGTTTTTCAATTACAGAGCGGCATTATAAAATAATTATTGATCAGGTTCAAAAAAACTATCCGTATGAATCGGGTGGGTTTATTGGTGGAAAAGACAATGTGATTTGTGCAATTTATCCTGTGATGAATCAGGATATCTCCAATAAGACGGATGTCTTCGCTATTTTTCCACAAGATATTGAACGTGCTCATTTATTTTTTAATAAGCATGGGCTTGAGTATTATGGTACATATCACTCCCATCCCAAAGGGGAAGCCATTCCTTCAAAGCAAGATTTATCACACATTCAAAAATATTTATTCATTATTAGTTTGCGTGATTTTAATAACCCGGATTTTGCAGCGTATGAAGTGACTGGGGTTCAGAAGGCGGATCGTGTGGCATTGCGAATTATTTCTGATGCAAACTTTTCAGTGAAAGATATTCAAGGTGATGGCAGTAAAAAAACATTGGACGGGTTTGTGATTCCAGAAGGCACACCGGATTATAATGATGCGTCATTATTGAATCAGCAGATCGATAATCTATTTAATCAATCATCCAATTATGAAAAACAGAAGCGGTTATTGGACGATGATGGTGACTTTTCTACGTTAGCATAATTAATTTTTAATCGGCAGGAATAATTACGATCTCTATCGGTTTAAAAAAATTATGTCGCTCAACCTTGGTACTTAAGGTTGTATTTTTGTTCCAATGGTTGTGTTTGATAATATTTTATGAATGATATTTTCGGTGCGCCCATTTGCAATGGTTGTTTTGATGTTCGCATCCAATGCAATTTTTGCGGCCAATAATTTAGATTTCATCCCACCTTTGGAAAAAACAGATGATGTTGAATCTTCCACTAGAGATAACTCCTTATCGCTAATGTTATTTAGCAAAGGGATTACATCATTATTTTCATCCAACAGCCCATCTGTATTGGTTAATATAATTAAATGGTCCACAGATAAATTTTTTGCGAGTATGGCCGATAGCTGGTCGTTGTCGCCAAACTGAATTTCTTCTGTGGATACTGAATCATTTTCATTGATAATGGGAATAATATTATTTTTCAATAATGTGTTTATGGTTTGGTTAATGTTTTGTTTTTTTTCAGGATCATCAAAGTTATCTTTGGTGACTAAAAGTTGACCAACACAGATATTTTTTGTTTGGAAAAATTCATAGTATTTTTGAAACAATAGAATTTGACCAATGGATGCAGCGGCTTGTTTTTCTGCTAAATTTTCAGGCGTAATGTTCATGTGCTTTGCACCACTTGTAATGGCTCCTGAGCTAACAATAATAAATTCATATGTTGTTTCTTTTAATTGTTCGTCAGCCACTTGATAAATTAAATGTCTCATATTATTTAAATCAAGCCGTTGGTGATTATCTGTTAATAGGTTGGTTCCAATTTTAATGATGATTCGTTTCATTGATTGTTTCACTGATCCTTTGCTCTAATTTTTCGATACCTCTTCTTAAAAAGCAAGAAATTAGTACAATTTGATGATCTTTAAATATACGTTTGATTTTTGATTCTTGATCATCATCCAGTAAATCAATTTTATTCACTGCCACAATGATCCTTTTTTCTTCTAATAGTTTGGGATCATATCTTTGCAATTCGTGTTGTAATTTAGTGAGGGTATCATATGTTTTTTCAATTAATTCCAATTGTGGTTCTATTAGAAATAGCAAAATATTGGTTCTGCTAATGTGTCTCAAAAACTGATTTCCAAGCCCAATACCTTCGGCGGCTCCCTCAATAATGCCGGGAATATCTGCAATAACAACTTCTTTATCAAACCGGCGAAAAATGCCTAAATTAGGATGAAGTGTCGTAAATGGGTAATTGGCAATTTTTGGGTTTGCTTGGGTGATTGTTTTTAGTAACGTGGACTTTCCGGCATTTGGATACCCGATAAGTCCAACATCGGCAATCACTTTTAGTTCTAAGTGAATGGATAATTTTTCACCGAGTTTCCCTGAGGTTGCTTTCCTGGGTGTTTGAATCCGAGATGTTGAAAAATGGGTGTTCCCCTTTCCTCCTCTGCCACCTTTTGCTAATGTGAATGACTGATTATCATCGGTAAGTTCATTAATTATTTCATTATCATCACTTCCATAGATAATGGTTCCACAAGGAACTTCAATGATGCAATGTTTGCCAGATTTTCCGGTTTTTTGTCGAGGTTTTCCATCCTCTCCATGACCGGCTTTATATGTTCTTTTGCTGGATAAGTCCAAAAAGGTGCTGATTTTTTTTGAAGCAATAAAAATAATATCGCCACCATTGCCACCATCCCCACCATCAGGGCCTCCTTTGGCCACAAACTTTTCTCTACGGAAGCTAATTCGTCCGTTGCCCCCATTTCCTGCTTGGACTTGAATGCTAAGAGTATCTACAAAAGCCAATTATTTTTCAACGAGTGGAACAATATTGATTTGTTGTTTATTTCTAGCATTGTATGAAAACTGAACCGTTCCATCTACTTTAGCAAAAATTGTAAAATCTTTACCTAATCCAGTATTTTCACCCGGTAAAAATTTTGTTCCTCGTTGTCGAACTAAAATGGATCCAGCGGTAACGAGTTGTCCACCATAGCGTTTAACACCCAATCGTTTTGATTGGCTATCTCTTCCGTTTTTTGTACTCCCTTTACCTTTTTTATGTGCCATCGGATTCTCCTTAGATTATTTTTTTTCTGATTCAGTTTTGGAATCATTCGCCTCTTTTTTTTTGGCTGTTTCAGACGTCGCTTTTTTTGTTGATGAAGTTTTAATTTTTTTAATTTTAATTAATTTAATCAAGTCAACATTAACATTTTTTAATTTTTTCAGTGAAGATGATCTGGTAACAATTGCAACACCTATTTTCCCAAGTCTGAAGAAAGGATAGCTGCCTATATCGACAAATTTTTTATATTTTTTTTGAATTAAACTTAACTGTTTTGAAATATTACTTTCAACAGTAAAAAGATTTAGTGTCCTACTATGGATTTTTAATCCTTTTATTAAATATCTTTTACAATTTTC
>DBHX01000035.1:12658-13129 GCA_002296285.1 bacterium UBP8_UBA817 | reverse complement strand
TTAATTTTTTTAATTTTAATTAACGTACTGTTTTGTCGGTGTCCACGTGTAACTTTGTATCCAGTTTTTCGTTTGAATTTAAATACGATGTCTTTTTCTCTTTTTCCAGTTTCAATCACATCAGCTTCAACACTTGATTTTTCAACATATGGTTGACCAATAATTGTGGATTTATCATTTTGTAATAATAATACATTGTCAAATGTGATTGACTTTTCATTGATTGAGCCATCGATCGTAAGTATGTCACCTTCACGGACAAGGTGTTGTTTATCATTAATTTCTACTACTGCAAACATAGTTTCCTCCGACTTTTATCTAAATAGGACGATATATTAACATATTCGTTTTAATCAAACAATAATAATATTTATTTTCATTGACGATGAGTAAAAATGATATTACCTTATAATAAATCAATTCAAATGGATGCTAGGCTCGTAGCTCCAATTGGTAGAGCATCGGTCTCCA
>DBHX01000035.1:6198-12352 GCA_002296285.1 bacterium UBP8_UBA817 | reverse complement strand
AGAGCATCGGTCTCCAAAACCGAGTGTTGTCGGTTCGAATCCGACCGAGCCTGCCAGTAAGTAAGGTTCAAAACTATGTCAAAAATTAGATCAAATATTGTTCAAGATTTTCAAAGTGAGTTTAAAAAAATTGAGTGGCCAAAGAAAGATTTTGTCATTAGGTCTTCAATTATTACTATTTTTATGGTAATTTTTTTTACAATTTATGTTGCCGGTTCAGATTTTCTACTATCTAAAGTGATTTTTGGAATACGAAATTAAGGTGAAAGGTATTTAATTATGGATAATGATCAATCTTTAGAAGAATTAGAAATAGAATCTGAAACGCAAGTTTCTAGTAATGGAGATGTGGTTGAAGATAACAATTCAATTATTTTGGATGAAGAAGATATTTTAGAAGATGATGCCGCTGTGCATTCTGAATCTTCCGAAGATGTTGAGTCGGCCAAGGTGAATGAAGCCGCTCAATGGTACATTGTTCAGTGTTATGCACTATATGAACAAAAAGTAAGGGATCGTATTTTGCAGATGCTCGAGAATGAGTTCAAGGACATTGTTTTTAGAGTTTTGTTGCCAGAAGAAGAAACGGTTGAAATTAAAAATAATGAACGCAAAGAAAAAGTGAAGAAAATGTTTCCTGGATATTTATTTGTTCAAATGATCCCAGATGAAGGCACATGGTATTTAATACGTCGTTTGCCTGGTGTTGCTAAGTTGGTTGGAACAAAGAATGAGCCAACCCCAGTTACAGAAGATGAAATCAATCGAATTCTTCGACAGTTGGGTGAAAAAATGAAGAAGATTGAGGTTGATTTTGAGCTTAATGAAACAATTAAAGTAATTTCTGGTCCATTTAGAGGTTACACTGGATCAATTTCAGAAATTAATGCAGAGCGTGGCAAATTAAAGTCATTAATATCTATTTTTGGTCGAGAAACGCCTGTTGAGCTTGATTTTGATCAAGTTGAAAAATACGTGGATAACAAGTAACAAAGGAGAACGGTATGGCGAAACAAGTTAAAACAGTAATTAAATTGCAAATCGAAGGTGGAAAAGCAAATCCAGCTCCACCCGTTGGACCAGCCTTGGGACAAGCCGGAATTAACATTATGGAATTTTGCAAAGCATATAACGATAAAACCAAAGATCGTATGGGCCAAGTTGTTCCAGTAGAAATTACAGCATATGTTGATGGTACATTTGATTTTATTCTCAAAACACCACCTGCCAGTGATTTGATTAGAAAATATGCCAATTTGAAAAAAGGATCTCAGATGCCTGGTCGAGAAATTGTTGGGAAGATCTCTAAAGATGATATTCGTAAAATTTCTGAAATAAAAATGCCAGATTTGAATGCCGTTGATTTGGATCAGGCGGATCTTATTATTGCGGGTTCGGCAAGAAGCATGGGAATTGAGGTTGTATAGAAATGATAACAAAAAATAAAAAAGCTATAGAAGAAAAGTTTGATTTGGTGCAGGAGTATGATCCTGACGAAGCGATTAATATTTGTAAAAAAGCTGCTTATGCGAAGTTCGATGAGTCAGTAGAGGTTCATTTTTCTTTAGGTATTGACCCACGACATGCTGATCAATTGGTCAGAGGAACATTGACTTTGCCAAATGGTACGGGCAAGGATGTTCGAATCGTTGTTGTTACCGATGATGAAAATACGTCCCCAGTTTTGGAGGCCGGCGCCATTGAATGTGGCTTGGATGATGTTTTGAAGAAAATTTCCGATGGTTGGCTTGATTTTGATTTAATGATTGCTACACCAAAGGTAATGCCAAAACTTGGTAAGTTGGGACGTTTATTGGGTGCGAGAGGTTTAATGCCAAGTCCTAAGTCTGGAACTGTAACAACGGATGTTATTAATACTGTAAAAGAGTTTAAGGCAGGTAAGGTTGAGTTTCGTAATGATAAAGAAGGCAATTTGCACTTACTTATTGGTAAAGTAGGATTTTCGGCTGATCAATTATTAGAGAACTTTAGGGAGGTTTATTCTCAGGTTAATAAACTAAAACCTTCAAAATCTAAAGGTGTCTACTTGAAATCTATCACAATTTGTTCTACCATGGGTCCCGGTGTAAAAATTAAACCTATGGACGTTAAATGGAAGGGTAACTAAAATGTCAGTTCGTGAGGAAGTTTTATCTCGTAAAAAACAAAAGATTGAAAACTTAACCAAAGAGGTTGAAGCTTCAGATGCTTTGTTTTTTACTGAGTATCGAGGGTTAACGGTTAATCAACTTGAAGGTTTAAGAGGCGTATTGCGTGAGGGTAGTGCTTCATATTTTGTTATCAAAAATTCACTAATACAGAAAACCTTTGATGGGTTAAACATTGATTGCCCAAAAGAGTTGTTAAAAGGTCCAACAGCTCTCGTAGTTTCAAAACAAGATTGTCCGGTTGTTGCATCAAAGATGTATAAGTTTTTGAAAGAAAACGAATCTTTGGTTGTCAAAGGCGGTTATTTGGATGGTTCGTTTATTTCTGAGTCAGAAGTTAAAGCGCTATCCAAGTTGCCATCCAGAGACGTGTTAATTGGGCAGCTTGTTGGTGGTTTAAAATCAACAATTAGTCGATTTGTAATGAGTATGAGTTCTCCGATGCGCGGACTAGTGTATTCATTAGAAGCGATTAAAAACCAAAAAAATTAGGAGGAAAAAATGTCAGAAGAAACAACCGTTGAAAAGGAAATCGAATTAAGCAAGGATGCTCAAAAGGTCATAGATTCTGTAGAGAAAATGACTGTTCTTGAGTTATCTCAATTGGTTAAAGCTTTAGAAGACAAGTTTGGAGTTGTAGCAGCTGCCCCTGTGGCCGTTGCCGGTGCTGCTGCACCAGCTGACGGTGGTGATGATGCTGATTCAGGAAGTGATACCGTTGATGTTGTTTTGAAATCTGCTGGTGATAAAAAGATACAGGTTTTAAAAGCTGTTCGTGAAATTACTGGGCTTGGTTTAAAAGAAGCCAAGGAATTGGTTGATGCAGCCCCTAAGGCCGTTAAAGAAGGTGTCGCAAAAGATGAGGCTGAAACCTTAAAAAAGCAGCTTGAAGAGCAAGGTGCAGAAATAGAATTGAAATAATTTTTTAGTTTTTTCTTTGGCCTGGAATATTACTCGCATGGTGTGTTCCAGGCTTTCTTTATTTAAATGAGGTGTAAATTGTCAAAATATAAAACGTATCGTGAAAGAGTTCCCTTGCATAAAGATGCTCCAGAAGAAAATCTGACAGTCCCCAATTTATTGGATTTGCAAGTAGAATCTTTTCAGCGCTTTTTAAAAGAAGGTATTGGGGAAGAACTTAAAAAGATTTCTCCAATTGTTGGTTATGGGGGTAAGTATCAGCTTGAGTTTTTAGATGGTATTACTTTGGGAGAGCCGGAATTGGATTATGAGGAAATGCGTAAACGTGAGTTGACCTATGCATCTCCGTTAAAGGCACCAGTTCGTTTAATTTCAGTTGAAACGGGTGAAGTGCAAGAGCAAGAAGTATTTTTAAGTGATATCCCACTAATGACAAATAGCGGTACTTTCTTGGTCAATGGAACCGAGCGAGTTATTGTTAGTCAATTTATTCGTTCTCCTGGAATTTACTTTAGAGAAAAGACTCCGAATATTCCTGGTTTTCAGGATTTTCTGGCGTCCATCATACCATCAAAAGGTGCATGGTTAGAGATAGAAGTTGATTCAAAGCAATTGTTTTACGCACACCTCAATAAAGTTAAAAAAGTTCCTTTGACATTGTTTTTATCTGCGCTTGGGTACGATGAAAAGACATTCTTTGACCTTGTTAAGGAAAAGGATTTATTTGAACCAACAATTACCAAGTTTCCTTTTACAAATGAGGATGATGCATTAATTGAACTTCACAAAGGCTTGCGCTCTGGTGATCCAGTTACCTTGCAAGGTGCCAAAGCATTGTTGGATTCATTGTTTTTTAATGAAGAAAAATATGATTTGTCCGATGTTGGTCGTCATAAAATTAATCAACGGTTTTATTTTTCTGGTAAGCCTGTTGAGACTACGGCGTTGGTTAAGGAAGATATCATTGCAACAATACAGTATATTTGTGATTTGGTTCATAAACGAGGGCTAACTGATGATATTGATCACCTTGGCAATCGACGTGTTCGTACCGTAGGGGAACAGTTGCAACGTCAATTCCGTATTGGGTTGGTTCGATTAGAGCGATTAATTAAAGAACAAATGGCGTTAAAAGGGAATGAGTCCATTACTCCTCAGCATTTAATTAATATTCGCCCATTGGTTGCGGTAATGAGAGAGTTTTTCGGAAGTTCCCAGTTGTCTCAGTTTTTAGACCAAACCAATCCATTGGCAGAAGTTATTCATAAACGTCGATTAAGTGCTTTAGGCCCAGGTGGTTTAACGAAGGAGAGGGCAGGGTATGAGGTTCGAGATATTCATCCGACACACTATGGGCGTATTTGCCCAATTGAAACTCCTGAGGGCCCAAATGCGGGTCTAATTGGTCCAATGGCAACATTTGCTAGGGTGAATAAGTTTGGATTTATTGAAACTCCTTATTATCAAGTAAAAAAAGGTAAAATTACGAATGAGGTTGATTTTTTAGCCGCTGATATTGAAGAAAATTACTATATAGCTCCATGGGATTCTCCAGTAAAAAAAGGTGTTCTTCAAGGCGAACAAATTGTTACACGTTACCAACGAGACTTTAATTTTACCCCGTTGGATAAGGTTCAATATATTGGTGTGTCTCCTCGTCAGTTACTGGGTGTTGCTTGTGGATTAATTCCATTTTTAGAACATGATGACGCCAACCGTGCATTGATGGGTGCTAACATGCAACGACAAGCTGTTCCGATTTTAAATCCAGAATCGCCTTATATTGGTACTGGACTAGAGTCAGTTGTAGCAAGAGATACAGAGGTTTTGGTTACGGCCAGAGAAAACTGTGAGGTTATTGAAACCGACAGCCATGCTGTAAAGGTAAAGGAAGGGTCGAAAACTCATACGTATGAGTTACAGAAATACCAGAGAACGAATCAAAATACATGTCGAAATCAAAAACCATTTGTTTATCAAGGAATGAAACTAAAGAAGGGTGATTTGATTGCGGATGGTTCTTCTACTTCGAACGGTGAATTGTCTTTGGGAAGAAACATATTGGTTGGTTTCATGCCATGGGAAGGTTACAATTTTGAGGATGCCATTGTTATTTCTAAACGATTAGTAAAAAATGATATTTTTACTTCAATTCATATTCATCGCTATGAAATTGATGTGCGAACCACAAAGTTAGGTCCTGAAGAATTAACGGCTGAAATTCCTAATGTGTCTGAGGAAGCGCTTGCTAACTTAGATGAAGATGGGATTATTCGTATTGGAGCCATGGTTTCCGCTGGTGATATATTGGTTGGTAAAGTTACACCAAAGGGGGAAAGTGAGCCTCCAGCAGAAGAGAAATTATTGCGAGCCATTTTTGGAGATAAGGCGCGAGATATGAAAGATACTTCATTGCGTGTTTCGTCTGGAGAATCTGGAAAAGTAATTGGCGTTCGTGTGTTTACAAGAGATAATGGGGATGATTTATCTCCTGGTGTTAATATTCTAGTTCGAGTATATGTTGCTCAACTTCGTAAACTGTCGATTGGCGATAAGATGGCTGGGCGCCATGGAAACAAAGGTGTTGTATCGACCATTTTACCAGAGGAAGATATGCCTTTTCTTCCGAATGGGCAGCCGTTGGATATCATCCTAAATCCATTGGGTGTTCCTTCACGTATGAATGTTGGTCAGTTATTTGAAACTCTATTAGGAATGGCATCGCATGTCATTGGTGAAAACTATATGGCTCAATCGTTTGATGAAGTGATTGCTCCTAATGCATCTGTGGATAAATTGGAAGAGCGATTAACAACTGCTTCAAAATCCCCTGGATATGAGTGGATTAAACGAACCGGTACGGTTAACTTAAGAGATGGTCGTACTGGTGAGCATTTTGAAAGAGAAGTTACTGTTGGTTACATGTATGTTTTAAAACTAATTCATTTAGTAGACGATAAAATTCATGCGCGCTCTACAGGTCCTTATTCATTAGTTACTCAGCAGCCGTTGGGTGGTAAAGCTCAATATGGTGGACAACGTTTTGGAGAAATGGAAGTATGGGC
>DBHX01000035.1:4588-5873 GCA_002296285.1 bacterium UBP8_UBA817 | reverse complement strand
TGGGCACTTGAGGCTTATGGTGCGGCGAATACTCTGCAAGAAATGTTAACTGTTAAGTCGGATGATTTAACTGGTAGGGCAAGAGCGTATGAGGCCATTATTAAAGGTAAAGGTCTTACAAAGCCAGGTACGCCGGAATCATTTAGAGTTTTATTAAGAGAACTTCGTTCAATCGCTTTGGACATACGTGTCAAAACAGTTGATGATGAAGAGATTGATAACAGGTAAGGAGAGATAAATGTTAGTTACTGATTCAACAGATTTTGATTATTTAGAAATTGGTCTTGCCTCACCAGATAAAATTCGATATTGGTCATATGGTGAAGTCGAAAAGCCTGAAACCATAAACTATCGAACATTTAAACCAGAGAGAAAAGGTCTTTTCTGTGAAAAGATTTTCGGTCCAGTAAAGGACTGGGAATGTTCATGTGGTAAATATCGTCGTATTCGATACCGTGGTATCGTATGTGAGCGATGTGGTGTTCAAGTCACTCATTCTAAGGTTAGACGTGAACGAATGGGACATATTGAACTGGCTTGTTCGGTATCGCATATTTGGTTTTTGAAAGGAATTCCCGGGTATATGGGAATCTTACTTGATCTAACTACCCGCCAATTGGAAGAGGTTATTTACTACGATTCTTACATTGTGACTCAAGTCGACAAGTCGATTGAGGATGTTGTTCCATTCAGAAAAATATTATCTACAGATCTATATTATGAGTTAAAAGAGCAATATGGTGATAAATTCAAAGCTCAAATGGGTGCTGAAGCGATTAAATCTATTTTAAATATGATGGATATTGAATCAACGATTTCTGAATTAAGGGAATCATTTCATACCTTATCTGGTCAGAAGAAAATTAAGGCAACCAAACGATTAGGAATCCTGGAATCATTGCATGAATCTGGAAATTCACCTGAATGGATGATTTTGGATGTTATTCCAGTCATGCCGCCTGATCTTCGACCAATGGTTCAACTAGAAGGTGGTCGATTTGCCACATCTGATTTAAATGATTTATATCGTCGTGTTGTTAATCGAAATAATCGTTTAAAGAGATTACTGGATATTGGTGCGCCAGACATGATTGTTCGAAATGAAAAGCGTATGCTTCAAGAAGCAGTTGACGCACTTATTTCAAATGGTAAGCGTGGTCGTGCTGTTACTGGTTCTAATGGGCGTCCATTAAAATCCTTGGGCAACATTATAGAAGGTAAACAAGGTCGTTTTCGTCAAAATCTACTCGGGAAGCGTGTGGATTACTCTGGAAGATCTGTAATT
>DBHX01000035.1:0-4281 GCA_002296285.1 bacterium UBP8_UBA817 | reverse complement strand
AGATCTGTAATTGTTGTTGGTCCTAAATTGAAGTTTCATCAATGTGGTATTCCTAAGGAAATGGCTTTGGAATTATTTAAGCCGTTTATAATTAACGAACTGGTTAATCAAGGATTGGTTACCAATGTTAAATCGGCTAAAAGAAAGATTGAAGACAGAGAAGTATTTATTTGGGATGTTTTAGAAAAAGTAATTAAAGGGCAATCAATTTTATTAAATCGTGCACCAACGCTGCATCGATTGGGAATTCAAGCATTCGAACCAAAACTTGTTGAGGGTGCAGCCATACAGGTTCACCCGTTGGTTTGTACTGCATTTAACGCTGATTTTGACGGTGACCAAATGGCCGTTCATGTGCCGTTATCTATTGAGGCTCAAGCTGAATGTCGATTATTGATATTGTCTGTTAATAATATACTTTCTCCTTCCAATGGTAAGTCCATCATTACACCAACACAGGATATGATTTTAGGATGTTACTTTTTAACGGTTAATAATCCTGAGTATGAGAAAAAAGACTTAAAATATTTTAGAAGTATGGATGATGCATGGATTGCTTGGGAAACCGGTAATATTAATATTCATACCTGTTTAATTATCAAGTTTAAGGGCGAAAAAATTGAAACTACCATGGGTAGAATTATTTTTAACAGGACTGTTCAGGATATTCTTTTATCTCATGGCATTTCAGATGAACCTTATATTAACGCTGTTTTAGGTAAGAAGCAGTTGGGTGATTTAATTTATGATTGGTATATTAAATATGGAAACAACATTGTTACTGACTTAGCCGATCGATTGAAGGATTTGGGTTTTAAATATGCTACATTATCTGGAATATCTATTTCAATCGATGATCTTAGGGTTCCATCTCAAAAGAAAGGCATTCTTAAGAGCGCTGAGAGTGATGTTGCAGAACTTAGCAAACGATTGGATTCAAATAAGATTTCTTCTCAAGAATTCTTGCTTAGAAGTAATGAAATCTGGCGACGAGCTTCAGGGGATATTTCTGATAAAATGGCCGATGAGTTTGGTGGCTTAAATAATGTTTTTATTATGGCAAATTCTGGTGCGAGAGGAAATATTGATCAGGTAAGACAGCTGGCCGGTATGCGTGGTTTGATGTCTGATGCACAAGGTCGAACGATTAAGGTCCCAATTAAATCCAATTTTAAAGAAGGTTTATCGCTAGCTGAGTATTTTATTTCTTGTTATGGGGCACGTAAAGGATTGGTTGATACTGCATTACGAACGGCAGATTCTGGTTATTTAACACGACGTCTCGTTGATGTTGCGCAAGATGTTATTATTACTGAAGAAGATTGTCAAACTAAGGAATTAGTAACGATTTTACCTCTAATGGACGGCGCTAATACGATGATTCCAGTTCATGAATTGGTGGAAGGTCGAGTTGCTGGAGAAGCTTTTTCGCATGGTGATATTTCAATTAAACCAGGAGATGTCATAACGAAATATGTTGCTCAGGCTATGGGTCAAGCTAGAATTTCTTCATTTAAAATTAGAAATATTTTTACTTGTAAATCCAAGCGTGGGGTTTGCCGGAAATGTTATGGTGTTGATTTAGCGACCGCTAAGTTGGTTAACTTAGGTGAAGCTATTGGTATTATTGCCGCACAATCCATTGGAGAGCCGGGGACTCAGTTAACCATGAGAACGTTTCACACGGGTGGGGTTGATTTGAGAAAGGCTTCTGTTAATAACATTACCTCTGGATTTAAAGGGGAAATAAAGTTTCCTTCAGCGTTAAAAACATCCTTTTTAACGATTGATAAGAAAAAGCAACTCCTACTTATTGAAGATGTTTCTTTTACAATCAAAACTGCAAAATCTGATGAGACGGTTATTTTGCCCAAGGGGAGTATTCTTCAGGTCAAAGATGGGCAAAAAATTGATAAAAATGAAGTCTTGGCTTTGTATGATAGTTCATCTCAATATGCGTCGTCTTATACGGATGGTGTTGTTCGAGTTTATCAACAAGATGATGAATATCAGGTGGCTGTTTTTAATGCAGATAAAGAGGAAACAATTGAAGTTTCGACGGATAAGATTCAAGAATTCAAGAAGTTTGATAAATTAGGTATTACCACTGATTTAGGTTCAAGTGCTCAATTAAAATCACCTGCAATTTTTATTAGTGCAAAAGAGAAAACGAAGTCAAAATCTATACTTACATATTGTTCAACAAATATTTATGTCACGCCAATTAGATCCGATCTTTTTGTTAAGGATGGTGACAAAGTAAATGAAAATGACGTTTTATTTAAAGAATATGTTAGTGATTTAGAGGCGTCTAAAACGAAGGATATTGTCCAAGGACTTCCTCGAGTAGAGGAGCTTTTTGAGGCTCGTAAGCCAAAGAGCTCAGCTGTATTAAGTGATTTTGATGGTGTTGTCGAGTTTAATCGTTTAAATAACTTGTATTTATTATCAATTTTATCTGAAACAGGTGAGAAAAAGGAGTACAAGCTGCCAATTAAAACCAGATTTCTTGTGTTTTCTGGTCAGTCTGTTACCAAAGGTCAGCAATTAACGGATGGTATTATTTCACCTCAAGATTTATTACTGACAAAAGGTGTGGTTGAAACTCAACTATATTTAATTAATGAGATTCAAAAAGTGTACTTTTCACAAGGTGTATTTATTAATTTAAAGCATTTAGAGGTTATTGTTCGACAAATGACTCGAAAAGTTATGGTTCAAGATGGCGGTGATTCAAGTTTATTGCCAAATGAATTGGTTGATATTCGTCGTTTAAATGAAACCAACGATGAGTTGGCAGCTCAAAATAAAACACAGGTTTCTAGTGAGGGCGTTTTATTAGGTATTACTCGTGCCTCTCTGAATACTGAAAGTTTTATTTCAGCATCATCATTCCAGGAAACAGCGAGGGTTCTTACGGATGCGGCCATTCGAGGAAAGTCTGACTCTATGTATGGTTTAAAGGAAAATGTTATCATCGGTAAACTAATTCCTGCTGGAACTGGTTTAGAACAATATAAGAAAGTTGTATTAAGAACTGAATCAGGTGAAGAAACCAGAGTTACCGAAGAAGATAAGGTATTCGTTAAAGATGAATTTGAATAGAAAAATGATTGACAATTTACATGAACGTATTTACACTTTATGTCACTGTAAAAAAAGGAGAAGAAGTTAATGGCAACAACAAATCAATTGATCAGAAAGGGTCGTAAGAGAAAAAACCTTAAAGGTAAATCTCCAGCGTTAAAGTCTTGTCCACAACGTCGGGGTGTATGTACCAGGGTTTATACAACAACCCCTAAAAAACCAAATTCAGCTCTTCGAAAAGTTGCTCGTGTTAAATTAACTTCTGGATTTGAGGTTTCTGTATATATCGGTGGTGAAGGACATAATGTTCAGGAGCACTCTGTTATTTTGGCTAGGGGCGGACGTGTTAAGGATGTTCCGGGTGTAAGATACCACACCGTTCGTGGTGCACTTGATACAGAAGGTGTAAATGATCGTCGTCGAGGTCGCTCAAAATACGGAGCTAAACGCCCTAAAAAATAAAGGAGTAAAATTTGTCTACAAAAAAAGATACAAAACGTTTTTTGAAGCCAGATTATAGGTTTTCCAATAAAATGGTTTCAAAGTTTATTAATAAGGTTATGTTGGATGGTAAAAAAACAATCGCTGAAAATATTGTTTATTCCAGTCTTGACGAATTGGCAAAAAATGTTTCTCAGGATCCATTGGAGGCGTTTAAAACAGCCATTGATAATATTGCTCCACGTATGGAAGTTAAATCTAGACGTGTGGGAGGATCAACTTATCAGGTCCCAATGGAGGTTAGTGAAGATCGTGGCATTGGTCATGCTATGAACTGGATCATTCAGTTTTCTAGATCTCGTAAGGGAAAGTCAATGGTTCAAAATTTATCTCAAGAGCTTACCGATGCTTATAATAATGTCGGCTCGTCCGCTAAAAAACGTGACGATACTCACAAAATGGCGGAATCAAATAAAGCATTTGCTCATTTTAGGTGGTAAACAACATGGCAACAAAAGATTTAACTAAATTAAGAAATATCGGTATTGCGGCCCATATTGATGCTGGAAAAACAACGTTAACCGAGCGTATATTATTTTACACTGGACGATCTCATAAAATTGGAGAGGTTCATGATGGTAATGCAACGATGGATTGGATGGCGCAAGAGCAAGAAAGGGGCATTACGATTACGTCAGCTGCCACCACTTGTTTTTGGGATGATACAGTAATTAATATTATTGATACTCCTGG
>DBHX01000025.1 GCA_002296285.1 bacterium UBP8_UBA817 | reverse complement strand
CTCGCTATGCTAAAAATACAAAGTGGAGCTGTCGCAAAACTAGGATAAAAACAGAATAATGTCAAAATATTTTAAAAAAAATGAAAAAGCACTAAAAAAAAGCTAAAAAAGACAGTTATTTTTATTGTTTTTGGGTGATTATGCCAAATTTAGGCGCAAATCACCCTGAGGCGCGCTATGCGCCTTGAAAAAGGGGCGGGGCATTTATTGTGACAAGGCGTTTTACATTATGAACAATCGCATCCACAAAGAACTGAAATTGAACCTTGGCCTGTCCACGATAGCGTGCTCGTTTTTTGCATTTAGAAAAAATGCCTTCAAAAGGCGCTCTTACTGATGAGCGCCATCGATCAAGATCTTTATTTTTGTCTATCATATTATGTTTGAGAATAGCGCCTGAGAAGGCACCTCGTATCGCCATAGCGATCTGTGCGGGCTTTAAGCAATAGGCTTTATCACCAAAAACCATTTCTCCAACTCGCGGACAAATGTGCTTAAAACCGGCTTGGTCAGATATATTAGCTGGCGTAAGGGCTGCTGACTCAATCAGTCCAGATCCCATATCAACACCGATATGCCCTTTATATCCGAACCAGAATTTAGACTTTCCTTTACATCCAAATCGAGCTTGAGGATCGGCACTATACTTTTTTACATTACGATTATTCAGCGCTTCCTCTCCTTGTTTAATTGCTCTATCTCGTTCAGCCCATGTTGTATTTTTACTTATAATTGACGTGGCGTCTACAAAGTGAAAAACACCTCTTATGAGGTGCTTTTCTTTTGCTTTGTTTACTATTGCTTTGAATAGCTTACCGATACGTTTTGTTCCGACTCGCTCTCGAAACCGACCAAAATAGGAGTGATCTGGTGTTTGTTCAAATGCCGTAAATCCACGAAACCATTTGAACCCTAAATCATAGCGTAAACGATCCTCCATCTCTCGATCCGATAAGTCGTAGAAAAACTGTAAAAAAAGAGACTTAAGACCCACATCAAGCCCATAACCATGTCTACCAACCTCATGCTCTAAATCCTTTAGTCTATAAACAAGCGATGTTAAATCGACAGTCTGTTGAATCTTATACAACTTGTGTTGCCTCACTTGATCACTTAAATCCATATCTAAAAATGCCATTTGATTCCGTACGTATAAGTTTCATGCCCTTATTATAAAAGAAATTTTTAGCCCGATCACTCTGCTTTTCTTATTTTTTTACTATTTCGCGACAGTCCCAAAGTCTTTTGTCGCGGCTGTTCATATTAGATGTATTGTGATTTGGGCTAAAATCTTGTGACGACACTATCTAGAAATTTGGGCCATGGTGGGCAGTATGGCCCCATATGCCAGTGGGAAATGAACGATCAAAATCAATTGGTAGGTGAACTTCGAGTGCCAACACCCGTGGGTGTGGTTAGGCGATTGCCAAACACCAACCCCACTATTCAAAATAATTTGGCCCTGCTGGGACACCCATCGGCCAAAACATTGGGTGAAATCATGGCGGCTGTGGGATTGTATAGCGCTTACGCTGCCATTTCAGCCTTATCGGGGGAGGGCATTATTCGGGGCCACATGAAATTGCACAATCAAGCGGAAGCCAAGTCAAGAAGCCATGCCGACGTCTAAAAAAGTGACTTTTGATTAAATAAGATTTAGAATAATACTCATGACAATCAAAACAATTGAATCCAACAAAGCCCCTCAACCGGTTGGGCCATACTCGCCAGCGTTGCAAGTTGATCACTTATTATTTATTTCCGGTCAAATTCCATTAACCCATGATGGAACACTCATTGAAAATGATTTTGAAGCCGAAACCCGGCAAGTACTTGATAATATTTCAGCGTTATTAAGCGATGCGGGATTGGACTGGTCCCATGTGGTAAAAGTGGGTATTTTTACCACCGATCTATCGAAATTTAATGAAATCAATGAGATTTATGCAGACTACGTTCGCGCACCATACCCAGCACGCGCAGCCGTTGAAGTTGCCGCATTGCCCAAAGGCGCAAGAATAGAAATGGAGGCTATTGCCCGTGTTAAATGAAGATATAAATGAATCCATCAGTCGATTGGTGTCGAAAGTTGGAAAAAAAGACAATGAAAAATACCTCAAAGAAATTATTTTAAGTATTTGCAAGTTATCTGAGTTTGACATTAATTCCGGTGACTGGAAGTTGATGTCCAGATCGATTAAGGAATTAAAAAATAGTTTTAAAGCATTTACGCCGTATAGAGACAAGCGAAAAGTCGCCATTTTTGGGTCGGCCAGAACCCCTGAAGACAACCCTTTATTTAAAATGGCGGAAGATTTTTCACGTGACATCACCAAAAAAGATTTTATGGTTATTACAGGTGCTGGTGGCGGCATCATGGAAGCCGGAAATAAAGGCGGTGGAGATGAGTCTTTTGGGGTCAATATTAAATTACCATTTGAGCAGTCCGCCAACGATTACATCAGAGAAAGTAACAAGTTGGTGTCCTACAATTATTTTTTCATCCGAAAGTTAATGTTCATTAAAGAATCCGATGCCACGGTACTGTTTCCGGGTGGATTTGGCACACTTGATGAGGCGTATGAAGGGTTAACCCTGATTCAAACCGGGAAGAGTTTGCCTCGCCCCATTATTTTAATGCAAAATGAAGGGGATGATTATTGGCAGACGTGGGTGTCCTTTTTTACCGAGATTATGTTGCGCGACAAATACATTTCCCCTGATGATATGGATTTATTTAGCATTTGTGAAAACAATAACGATGCGATTCAAAAGATTACAAGCTTTTATAAAACTTACCATTCATTGCGCTATGTGGGGGACAATGCGGTGATTCGTTTAAATAACAGCATTTCAAGCGATAATATTGCCTCGCTTAATGATGCGTTTAAAGACATCGTTGTGGAAGGAAAAATTTCAGCATGCGAGCCATTTCCTGATGAAGTCAGTACGCGCGATCAACTCAAAAAGTTTCGCATTGCATTTAAGTTTAATAAGATAAATTTTGGACGATTGGTATCAATGGTCCGAATGATCAATTCATTTTAGGAGGATTTTAATGGGATTCATAATGAACGGCGGTTGGGTAATGGTGGTATTGCTTGGGTTAAGTGTGACCTCCGTTGCCATTGTATTGCAAAAATTATTACTTTTAAAATCAACAAAGATTAGACCTAATTTCATTCATTCCATAAAGGCAAAATTAATGGCCGATGGGCCTGAGGAAGTATGGGAAAAGTTAAAAAATTCACGGAAATTGGTGGGGAAAATTGCGGCCAAAAGCATTGAAAAGCATGCGTCATCTGAGGCGTCACTTTCATCAGAGATAACCGAGCTTACCAAACCAGACGTGCAAGAATTAACGTCAAAAATGAATTTGCTTTCGATGATCATTACCACGGCCCCGGTATTGGGATTATTGGGGACGGTTCTTGGACTCATGGATGTGTTTTCGGTGATTGCGGTTGAAGGCACGGGTCAAGCGGAGTTATTATCTGCAGGCATTTCCAAGGCGTTGGTGACCACGGTGACGGGATTAAGTTTGGCCATTCCACTCATGTTCATTCATCAGTTCATTGAGGATAAAATCGATGAGCGATTGGACGAATGGAACACAGTTGCCGTTCAATTGGTGGCCTTTTTAAACGATCGCAAGAGCGCATGAAGCTGAAATTAATTAAACGCGACAATTCCGAATCGAAGCCTCGATTTGAGCTAACGGCACTCATCGATGTGATTTTTATTTTGGTGTTGTTTTTTGCAGTAAGTACGAGTTTTCAACAAGAACGAAAGGGCCTGAATTTAACATTGCCAACGGCCGTTTCCGTTGAAAAACCCAAGGAATCCATCACCATTTCCATTGATCGCAATCAACGCATCTATTGGAATGGGACACGGGTGGGCCAAGGCCATATTGCAACCCGCGTTCAAGAAGCAATCGCTCAAAACCCAAAACAACAAATTGTTCTTCAGGCCGATAAAAGCACCCCTTATGTACGAATCATTTCTGTCTTGGATGCCATTCGTTCATCGGGATGTTCAAATGTCATGCTTGAGGCTGAAAAGACCTAGAATTTATGCAATTAACAAGGGATCAAAAATGTTGGGTGTTATCCATTGGATTGCATGCCGTGGTGATGTTGATTTTTTTTGTGTCATTTCCAAAGAAAGTGGCCACTCCCGAAATCATTCAAGTGCCCTTAAATATTCAACGGGTTCACGAAATCCCACAACCAAAGGTGAGTTCAAAAAAGAAAGTGTCCAAAAAAGCATTGCCAAAGGCGATAAAAAAACCAAAGCCAACATCGTTGCCGGGAGATCGTATTCAGCCGGCGGTGTCTCAGAAGTCCGTCCCCATATACCCAAAATCGGCCCTCAATAATGATTGGGAGGGCACGGTTAAGGTTCGGGTTAGCATTGCTTCCAATGGTCAGGTCACAGGGATCAAAATCGTGTCTTCGTCTGGCCATGACATTTTGGATCAAGCATTCATTCGCTCCATTAAGAAAAACTATCAATTCAATCCAAAGCGGCAGATGGGTAAAAATATCGCGGGGACCATGGTATTATCTCATACATTTTCTTTAAAGGAGGCCAATTGATGAAGCTCATGATCCAGTGGTTGGTTTGGGGGGCATTGGCGGTGGCTATTCAAGCCCAAACACTAAATGTTGTTCAAAATGAATTCATTAAAATTATTACCGGCCCAGAGGGGTTTGATCACCCCAGGTTTTCCATTGAAACCACGGGGGGCGACCCCAGTCGAGAGGAAGACAATGATTTGCCCCTCATTTATGGTCGACCAAAACCATGGACGTCCTACACCTCGATTGCCGTGGATGGGACAGTGTACGGGTTTGGAACTCAAACGGTGAAACGTGCCGGGAAGCGGGCGAAATATGGCCAAGTAATTGCGTCCACGGTGACAAAAAATACCATGGAAACCGTGGCCATCATGGGCCCCATTAAAGGGACACAACGGTTAACCTTATTTCGAAACCCAATCACCAATGTGGAAGATTCGGTGCTCATTGAATATCGACTGATTAATGAATCCGATGCCACAAAAAATGTGGGGCTTCGAATGATGATGGACACCATGTTGGGCACCAATGATGCGGCCCCTTTTCGCATTGGAAACGATGCGGTACAAGCCGAAACCAGTTACACGGGCGATGCCATTATGGATTACTGGCAAAGCTTTGATTCTTTGGCCACTCCAAACATTATTGCCCAGGGTATTTTGCGCTATACCCCAGCCTCATTAACTCCGCCCGATGAATTAATATTAATGAATTGGGGCGCATTGGCCGATCAGCCGTATCGCGTCAAGGTCAACAAGGGGGATTCGTTTATTCGTGATGGGGAAGACGAGCCCGACACGGCATTGGCATTATTTTATGAAAAGCGGCCATTGGGACCAAATGAAGCGCGAGTGTATCGAACGGTGATGGGATTGGGTGGGGTGAGTTTGGCTCCCGGCGATTTGGCATTAGGGATTACCGCACCATCGTATATTTCTGTCACGGACCCCAATATTTACACCATGGTGGCCTACATATCAAATACGGGCGGTTTTAGTGCGAGCAGTGCCAATGCAACCATTGCTCTACCTCAGGGGTTAACCTTGGTGACGGGCAATCAAACCGAGTCTCTGGGGGATATTTTAACCGGTGGCTCCCGGCAATTGGTTTACTTTGTAAAAATGGATCCGCTCAATGCCACAGAAGGTCCAAAGACAATCACCTTTAAGGTTACATCCAACACGTTGCCAGACCAAGTATTGGTTCGCGAGATGGTGTTTACAGGTCAGCCAAAATTAACACTTCGAGGCATCGGACAAGCCACCATTAAACGTGGCTTTGATCAATTTGTGGATGTCCCAGTGGAAGTCAGCAATGAATCTGACGTTACGGTATCCAATGTTACCCTGTCACTGAATGCAACAAAATCCCCCTTTTCGATTGCCTCATTTGACCAAGCCAAACACGTCATTCCGGTATTGGATCCAAACCGTTCCGAACAGGTCTCATGGAAATTAAAGGTGGATGAATGGCATGGAGGAACCCACAATATCCCCATTCAAATGAAGAGTGTGTATACCAAACCGGCCACGTCACGGATCCCCGTTCAAATTAAGCTAGGAAAGCCCAAAGCCAAACTGTATTATTCAGAACCCAGTTTTTTTGTGGGTGATTATGGATACGTTTGGATCACGTTAATGGATATGCCAACATTTAGTGGACTCAATTTAACACTGACATGGGACGGGGAACATTTGGCACCGATCAGAGTCTCACCTGAGCCGTGGCTCATTGAGTCGTCCACCCAAAATGCCATGGAAATGTTTTCTGCGACCCACAATGCCCTTGAGATTACGCGGTTAGCCGCCAAAGATCCTCCTTGGCGCATGATTATTGGAAAATGGCATTTTAAAGTGATCGAAGAAGGGGACGTGACGGTTCGATTATGGCAAGGAGGGCAACAACTGGATGAATTAACCATTGTCTTAAGACGACAAGAAGAATTATTGGAAAATGAAAAGGAGGAAAAAGATTTTGATTTTTAAACTAGTGGGACTATTCATGATATCATTGGCGTGTTATGGGCAACAAAAAATTACCGATGTTCCCGCATCGGATGCGGCCTATCCAGCCATTAAGCGGAGCGTTGATAAAGGGTATTTTACCCTCATGGATGGCAATAAGTTTTTGCCTGAGCAAGGGGTCAATCGCAAAGAATTGGCCTTGCTTTTGGATCGATTGGATGAGCTAACCCAAAAGGCATCCTTGTCTGCCGGTGATATAATTGAATTAAAAAGTTTTTCAAAACAATTCAAAGGGTACATGGAATCTCAGCAAAACTCCAAGGGGTTTGTGGATTCTGAAGTAAATCTGATTAAAACGGAACAAAAAACCATCAATTACGATATTTCCAGAGTGGAAGATTATATTCAACAGGTTGAAAAAACACGAAAAGAACAGGAAATTTACATTTGGTTAGGGGTTGGCTTAGGCGTGCTGGGTCTCATGCGTTAATTCAATGGAATCGCTAGTGTTCATTTAAATACCCCTGTGGTAATATACATGAAAAGGAACGAGGAGTTCAGGTGAAAAAAGACGATACAATTGAAGTAACAGGCAAAGTAATGGAATGTTTTAAAGGCGGAAAGTTTCTTGTGAAACTGGATTCCGGACAAGAAATTACGGCGTATTTATCTGGTCGAATGAAAAAGTTCCGCATTCGTGTGTTGTTGGGTGACGACGTTAAAGTCGAATTGTCCCCATATGATTTAACCATTGGAAGGATTACATTCCGTAGTAAATAGCTCCCATGTCAACACCATCGTTTTATGACCTTGGCATTTCCAAGGATACATCGGCTGTATTGGCCAAAAAAGGGTATGAATATCCAACCGCCATTCAAGAAGCATTAATACCTGCATTTTCAGATTCGAGTCAGGATATCATTGCGCAAGCAGATACAGGGACAGGCAAAACAGGGGCCTTTGGAATTCCACTCATTGATACGATGGACGAATCCGAAAAGCATGTCCAGGCCATTGCCATAGCGCCAACCCGTGAATTGGCCAGTCAGGTCGCCAAAGAACTTGCGGTATACAAAGGCCAGCGAAAGATTGATATTATCGAGTGTTGCGGTGGGCAAGGCATGAGAGAACAAATTGAAAAATTAAAGAAAACAAAGCGTGCCTGCATTGTGGTGGGAACCCCAGGACGAATTTTGGATCATATCAATAAAAAGCGACTCAATCTAAAGAAAATTGAGTATCTCATTATTGATGAAGTGGACGAAATGTTGAATTTTGGGTTTAAGGAAGACATGGACGCCATTGTTGACAATACCAATCCAGATCGGCGGACCATTATATTGTCAGCCACATTGCCAAAGTTTGTGATGAAAGTGGCCAACTCGTATTTGGTGAACCCCATGAG
>DBHX01000034.1 GCA_002296285.1 bacterium UBP8_UBA817 | reverse complement strand
ATGATCCAACATTATTATTTACCAATGCGGGCATGAATCAATTCAAGCCCTATTTTTTGGGCGATGAGGTGCCACAGTCCAAACGATTGGTGAATTCTCAGCCCTGCATTCGTGTATCGGGAAAACACAACGATTTGGAAGAAGTTGGGATCGATACCTATCACCACACCTCATTTGAAATGTTGGGGAATTGGTCGTTTGGGGATTATTATAAAAAAGAGGCCATTATGTGGGCTTGGGAATTATTAACCGAGGTTTATCAACTGCCAAAAAACCATTTATTGGCCACGGTATATGACGATGATGATGAGGCGGCCGAGTTATGGCGAACGTGCACGGATATCCATCCGGAACATATTGTTCGTTGTGGAAAAAAAGATAATTTTTGGGAAATGGGGGCCACCGGACCTTGTGGGCCTTGTTCAGAGATCCATTTGGATTTAACACCAGATAAGGGATTGCCAATCGAACGAGATCTATCAACGGGTGGGCTATCAACCCGATACATGGAATTGTGGAATTTAGTATTTATTCAATATGATCGTCAATCCGATGAGTCATTGCATCCCCTACCCGATCGTCATATTGACACGGGTGCCGGACTTGAACGATTAACTGCACAACTGCAGGGTGTAACCTCTAATTATGACACCGATTGCTTTCAAACCTTGATTAAACATGTTGGGAATGAGCTTGGCATGCCCTACGATCAAGGGGAAGGGGGTGTCCCTCACCGGGTCATTTCTGACCATATTCGAACGGTGGCATTTGGAATTTCTGACAATGTATTGCCATCCAATGAAGGCCGGGGCTATGTCTTACGACGATTGATTCGACGGGCCCTGCGATTTGCATCACAAGCGGGTAAAAATGAACCGTTTTTGCATCGATTGATTCCAGTGGTTCACGATTCTTTGGGTGGTCACTACGAAAACATTGACAAGCGCTCAGTTTATATTTCTGAATTGATTAAGGCTGAAGAGGTTCAGTTTTTACGAACCGTATCTTCTGGACTAACATTATTTAAACAAGAATTGGATAAAATGAATGCCGCCAAGGAAGCCACCATGTCCGGTCAGGTGGCCTTTAAATTGTATGATACGTACGGGTTTCCATTGGATTTAACCCAAGTCATGGCCAAAGAAAGCCATATCAGTGTGGATGAAAAAGGGTTCGAAGCTGCTCTTAATGCACAGCGTGAACGCTCACGCGCTGCACGAAGCGAGACACTAAACGATGGAAAAGATGAGACGTTAGAGGTGATTGGATCCTTTATCGGTGAGGTTCAGCATGGGGTGTACGTGGATCAACCCGGTGGGGGTGAAGCGCGAATTCCAGTCAATGATGCTCAACGCTTTGCAATGGCACAGCATCATACCGGCACCCATTTATTGCATGAAGGTTTACGGAAGGTTTTGGGCCCACAGGTTCAACAAGCCGGATCATTGGTTGATGTGAATCGACTGCGCTTTGATTTTAGTTATGGCAAGGCCATTACTGAAGAGGAGCTTGATAAAATTTCATCATTTGTTAATGATTGCATTCGTGATGCTCACATTGTTACGATTACCGAAGCCCCCATTGATGAAGCCAAAGCCCGTGGGGCGCATGCCATGTTTGGTGAAAAGTATGGAGATACGGTTCGCGTGGTGGATATTTCCAACATATCCATTGAGTTATGTGGTGGGAACCACGTAAGAACCACGAAAGATTTGCAAGTATTTAAAATTATCTCAGAATCCGCCATTGCCGCAGGAACCCGCCGAATTGAAGCCTTGGTGGGTGATGAACGTGTTGAAAGATACAATGAAGAAAGGCGAGCCTTGG
Organism: bacterium UBP8_UBA817; assembly: GCA_002296285.1. Classification (GTDB taxonomy): domain Bacteria; phylum Margulisbacteria; class Marinamargulisbacteria; order UBA817; family UBA817; genus UBA817. Next base: position 17,924 of record DBHX01000034.1, on the reverse strand, counting down.
CATACAAAGAGTATCGTAAGCGTTGGTTGGCCTTATCCGAGAAGCTGGCTCAGCCGAACGTGCCCAACCCATTAGAGGATACGGCATCGATGGCTGAGATTCTTGAGGCACAGGACGTATTAATTGCGGTGTCAAAGGCGGCTGAAAAGGCCCTCAGACAGTCCCAGAAAAGCACGGCTGGGGCATTATTTGATGATATTATTAAATCGCCCATTCCTTTACGATCTGGATATGGGGTGGGCGTGTTTCATGTGCTGGCAGATCAACCGGTGCCCGTGCTTCGAGAATTGGCGGATCGTGCCGTGAATGCATTGGGGGATTGCTTGGTGGTATTGGGGTCATCAATCAACGATAAAGGGCATGCGATTGCCAAGGTCTCACCATCGGTGATGGGGAGCATTACGGCCAAGGAATTAATTGATGAATTAACGGCCATCACGGGTGGTGGTGGTGGTGGGCGAGATAATATGGCCCAGGCCGGTGGTCTAGGGACTCAAAAGCTCGATGAAGCCATGGCCCATATGCTAGAAAAGTATGCACAAACGTCTACTGGGGATTGATTACGGAGATGTTCGCATTGGCGTGGCCATTTCAGACCCTCTGGGACTAACCGCGCAACCGGTGGGGACCATCCAAAATTCCTCATCTGCACTCGATGAAATCATTGGCATTATTGTTGAAAAAAAAATTGAGAAATGCATTGTTGGGTTGCCAAAAAATCAACATGGGGAGGATTCAAAAAAGGCAGACAGTGTTCGGATTTTTGCCTCAAAATTACAAGAGAGGCACCCGATCGAGGTTGAATTTGTGGATGAACGCTTTTCAACCGTTGCGGTTACTCGTCAATTGCATCAAATGAACATGAACACGAAAAAGCAACGCCATATCATCGATACCCAGGCGGCCATGTTCATTTTGCAAGGGGTGCTGGATCGATCATGACATCCGTCATCGAAAAGACAGATGCCGCATTATCTGCGGTCATTCAGTCCCATTCGTTCATTTCGACATTAACCTATTTTGAGTCAATTTCATCCACCAATGCCTATGCCTTAGACGCCTGTCAGGTGGGAAAAATTAAGCCCGGGGCCTTGGTGATTGCCGATCATCAACAAGCCGGGAAGGGCCGTTTTCAAAACAGCTGGGAGTCCAACCCGGGGGAAGATATTTTGATGAGCTTGGTTCTAGAACCCCATTGTTCCCCAGACCACTGGGCACGTATCTCGTTTCCCTTGGGCATTGCAGTCCGGAATGCATTAAAGAAAATTCTCAACCAACATGTTTCCATTGAATTAAAATGGCCCAATGATATTCTGGTTGGCGGTCATAAATGCGTGGGGATGCTCCATGCCGCGGATGTGTCAACAGGATGTGTGATTTTAGGCATAGGGATTAATGTGAACCAAGAATCTCAACTCATCGATCGCACCAGTTTAAAGATGGTATCTGGGAAAGCGCTCAATCGATGGCGTGTTTTAAATGAGATTTTAACAGCCATTGGGACACAGTTGGACTCTATTTTAAGTTCGACCATTGATGCTGATGCATGGAATGCTCATGCGGCTTATTTGGGGAAACCGGTTCAGGTCCTTGATCAAGCGTTAATAACCGGCGAATTTAGGGGGATTGACCCCCATGGTGCGGCCTTAATTCAAACCAGTGACGGTATCAAGCGAACATTAGTTGGCGCGAATCTTCGCCTGATAGACGGTAGCATAGAAAATCGCCAATAACGTAATACCGCCACCAATCCACGTTGACATTGATGGGGTCTCTTTAATGATTAGCATGCCCAATAGCGTGCCATAAAATGGTTGAACAGCCGCCAAGATACTAACAAAGCTGGCCTTAAAATATTTAAACCCATGCATAAAACATGTGTGGGCAACGCCTGTAAACAATGAGCCCAATAACAACGCGTAGATCATATTTTCTTTTGAAAAGGCGATGGTTTTGACAGATAGTCCAGAAAAAAACAGAATGATCATAAAGAATACAGATGCGATCATGGTTTGGTGAAACATTAATTGAGGGGATGGAATGTGGGCTAATAATGGTTGAGAAATTAAATTTCTCAGGGTGTACACAATGGCCGAACAAATGCCCATTCCAATGCCCAGCAAGACGTTTAAGTCTCCATGCGCGCCATGAAGAAGAATGCAAATGCCAAGAAAACAGATGCCTGCTGAAATTAAATTTTGGATTGAGAGGGGTGTTTTAAACCAATAAGGTTCAATCAGTGTGGTTATGATTGGAAATGTGAATAATGCGGTGAGCCCAATAGCAATACTCGAGAGCTCAACGGCTTTAAAGTAAGTGTACCAATGCATGCCCAAAAGGATGCCGGTAAGCCATGCACGAGGAATATGGTGTTTTTCAATCATCAATGGCTGTTTTTTATAAATTAAAAATAAGGCAAGACAGAGCATGGCAATGACGCTTCTTGAGTTAACCGTAACCAGTGTTGGCCAGTCGATTAATTTAGAAAATACGGCTGTAAACGTCAACATTAAAATGCCGATGTTGCAAATTAAAAACGGCTGTATATTTTTCATTGAGCCCATTCTATCGGGTTGTGGAATTTTTAACAATTTAATGCTGGCTTTTAATGAGGTTCTTTTCAATCACAATGCGTTGCTTTAGGTTATAGTGCTTTGAAGAACCCATGAATAAGTCGGCATCCATTGGCGTCAATAATGATGAGAGCATCATATTCATGATAGATAGTGCATAAAATATGGTTAGCTTATTCATTTTCTTTCGCCTCCAGTAATTATCGAACGAAAGAAAGGAAAAATTTCAAAAAATTACGTTAATAATTTGCGAAGAGTCTCAGAGGTGATTTTTAGCCGTAATTGAGGTTGAAATGCCCATTTCCCAGGCCCGGAAATAAACAACGTCGCATAAATGGTCAGATACATGAGGGGGAGTTCAATTTTTGATATGGGATCGTCCACATGAATGATAAAAGATGCCACAAACATAGTAATAATTAATGGGATGGTTGCCAATCGAACCGTCGTGCCAGTAATGAGTAAGACGGAACAAAAAACCTCAGCAAAAATAACCAAACAGAGGCTTGCTGTAGACCCAACACCCAAAGGGTCAGGAAACACGGTGATTAAATAATCAAATTTTTGAAGTTTTGGATACCCATGAAAGCAAAACATGAATAGCCCAGCCATGAGACGAAGAATGAAAATATTCATAGTCTAATTATATTGAAAATATTTAATAAAAGTAAATGAATTTTAAAGAGAATCAAAATAGATAAAAACAGGCGAGATATTGAAAAATATAAAAAAGATAGATTGCAACATATTAATTAAGTATGATTAACTATATTTTATTTTCAAGCGTAATGAGAGGGGGAAAATGAAAAAAACAGTATCGTATATGACGGTTGATTTAACGACTGTGCAATTGAGGGATGTCACAACAATAAAACAGATATTGAAAGAATTAATACGATCTCATTCAGAGGGGTATTACTTGAATATGGGCGCACAAGTTTTTCGTTCGTCATATGGCTATGTTTTGGGAAGCATCTTCTGTATCGTTCAAGAATGGAAGTCTCAATTTGACGGTGAGGATATTAAAGGTATTGACGAGTGCATCGACATCGTTTTAAGGGAACTCGAACGGTTAGCTCACGATTCAGCCAATAAAAAAATAGCCGGCATATTTTCAGAAGCGTTGCAACCAAAAGATCCTTCACAAAGATTTCCCATGGATTTAAAAATCATGGCGGCTTATTTTAAAAGATTTGAGGCGCGAAGAATTGATGGGGGCCATTTATCCAGGGTATGAATCCCTGGTACGGGTTGCAAAGAAAATGGCTGAATGGCTACCAACTGAAATAACTCAGGCGTGTGAACAGGTCCCCGAAGTCAGGGGGGAGTATCGTCGATCCATTTATGGCAAACCCATCGCATGCCCAGAGGAATGGTTAACGTTAGGAATGTCTCCTGAATAGTGGTTAAGTGAGGTTTGCCATCCTTTAATAGGCAGATCCTTGGATGATCGCATCTACATGTTGGGTAATGTTCACGTTGAAGGTTGTGGAAAAAGAATGATGATGAAAGTTTCAGGATTGGTATACGCCGTTAAAATTGTCGACATAATGAACCGTGAATCCATTCAATTTAAGCCAGAGAATTATGATACAATTCGAGACCTATTAGCCAAGAATTCATCCGGTACCCTTTTGCCAACCATATTTTCTATGAATGGGGAAACTTTTTTCTTGAACGAATCGTTCACCAGTTTATGGCGGTTGAATCAAGCCAAATTAATTGATTCGGCATGGTGTCGAGCCGCCATTCGGTCAATGGATGTGTTTTCGTATTTGCGATATGTGATGTTGTTTAATTCCTATTTAAACGATCCAAAAGCTATGTTGGAATTTAGTTCATTACAGAATGGGTTAATTCAGGAAATTGGCGCATTCAAAGCCTGCGTTAGGTTATGGTTTTCTGACGCGATTGATTTGGCAGATATGGATTTTTTAACTCACGTTATTGATGACATCAATTGTTTTAATGAGCACCAACGATTTGTGCAAAGATCTAAATTGGACCATTATGTTCATCGTGTGTGTACGACGTTGGTCGAGATAAAAGAATTTTGTGTGGAAGTAACGGGTTCAAATCAATCATTATGCACGCCTCGAGAAGTGGCCATTCAAAAAGTGCATGATGCAGTGATCATGACTGCATTGAGGTTTTTAAAATCCATTAAACCGAAAACCCCATATCCTGAAGTTCATGAAGGGTTAAAACAACAATTGAGGAACGGTTTATCCCGTGATCAGGTCATTTCAAAAGAGCGATTAGATGCCGTTAGCATGAAATTGATGATTGCATTCATGGCATCGGTTTGATTCGGTTTAATCGGATGATATATTTACCGATAAATACACCATGAATCCATTCACTCAGCATTTGGATGTTTGCATCATTGGTGGTGGCATTAATGGCGCCGGGTTGGCGCTGGATGCCACGTTGCGTGGGCTTCGCGTGGGGTTATTTGAACAATTTGATTTTGGATTTGGGGCCAGCACGGCCACATCAAAACTGGCTCATGGGGGGTTACGGTATCTTGAAAGTCGGCAATTTAATTTGGTTAAAGAATCTTTAAATGAACGTAATTTTTTACTAAACAAAGCCCCGCATTTGGTAAAGCCATTGCAGTTTTATGTCCCGCTTTACAAGCACTCCAAGTGGAAACCCTGGGAGCTTAAGATTGGATTGAAACTGTACGATTGGATGCAAACACAGCGGTCATTGCCCGCCCATCACATGGTTCAAAAACATCAGTTGGCTACGGATGTGCCCTGGTTAAATAAATCCGATTTGGTGGCCTGTGGAAGTTACTTTGACGCTCAAATGGCTGACCATCGACTGATTATGGAGCTATTGTTGATGGCTCACAATGAAGGCGCTGAGATTCATAATTACACCAAGGCTTCAAATATTCAGGAGACCAGCTCGGGTCTTGGCATTGATCTTCACCGAGAGGATAAATACATTGGGTCGGTGAATGCCAATAGCGTGATTCTTGCCACCGGGGCATGGAACAATCAATGGTCCGATGGTTCATTGGTGAAGCCAACCAAGGGCATTCATATTGTATTGCCAGACATGGATTTATCGGTGGCCTTGCTACTCATGGCACCCAAGGATGATCGTGTTTTTTTTATGATGCCTTGGGAGGGGAAGACATTGGTGGGAACCACGGATCAACAGGATGATTTGCAATACAGTTTACCTCGCGTTTCACAGGAAGATGTTCAGTATTTATTGGATGCCGTGAATGCGTATCATACAAAGCGAACATGGGCACTGAACGATGTGAGTGGCGTATTTTGTGGGTATCGTCCATTGATTCAAACCAATGAGAAATCCCCATCAAAACAGTCTCGGGAGGAGTCCTACGTTTGGCTAAATCATCACATGTTGTCAGTCAGTGGTGGAAAGTATACCACCTATCGATCAATGGCTGAACGAGCCATCAACTTAATTCAAAATAAGGTGTTTTTTGATCGAGTGTTGACCAAAAGCAATACCTCAATGCTGGGATTTATGGGTGCATTTGATATGCCCGATTGGCCAAGTGAAACGCAACTTACACAGTTGTCAGATCGGTATCGTTTATCGAGAGAGTCCTTGGTGCATTTAATCGAAACGTACGGTATGCTTTATAAAGACGTATTGAATACCATTTCCTATCATCCAGAATCATCCATTCGATTCGATATTGAGTTGCCGATAATTTTGGCCGAATTAAAATACGCAGTTTCCAAGGAGTGGGTGCGAGAATTGGATGATTTTTTACTTCGAAGAACGTATTATGGGGTTATGCATTATGATCAGCCCGATTTTTTGAGATCCGTGGCAACACAGTTTAAGCAAATGACAGCATCCCCGTTGTCGGAAGAGCAATTGTTGAAGCCTTTGCATGACCGGTTGGGGATCAATGGCTAGGTTAACCACACACTGGTTGCAGCACAATACTGAACGCCATTGCATTCGGCAATGGCATGGGGACGGCCCGCCCAAAGGGGTTATTCATCTATTGCATGGCATGATGGAACATTCTGGGATGGTTCATGATTGGGCCATGGCGTTATGTGAGATCGGGTGGGATGTGGTTTGCAACGATCAGCCCGGTGCCGGCTATACCATTCACCCTGAGTGTCGTCGGGATCACTTGCCCCGGCATGGCGTGGCAATTCTTATTGAATCATCACAGCTGGTGGATGATTGGATACGGGCGCATTACACCAATCAAAAAGTGATTCGCTACGGGCATAGCATGGGGTCTTTTTTGGCATTGAATCTTGAGAAGAATCATGTGGTTGCCGATGCATTAATATTGACGGGGTCCACCACTGAGCCCCAATGGTTGCTAAGGATTCAATGGGCGCTTATAAAGATTATGGGGCGATTATTGGGGCTAAATACACCCGCAGCGTTGGCCCATGCGATTGGTATTTCAAGCTTAAATCGTTCATTCAAAATAGATGGGTATGAGCATGCCTGGGTGAGCCGGATGCCGTCGGTATTGCGGCAATATGGTGATGATCCGTTGTGCGGCAATATGGCCAGTTGGGGGTTTTACGGTGCGCTCAATCACTTGCTCCTAGAAATGAATGCGATGGGTGAGGTTCAGCTTCCTCCCATTTTATTCATTACTGGGGAGCATGACCCGTTGTCCAAAGGTGGGAAAAAAAATGAGCCTTTGATTCGCCGCTTGATGCCCTTGTCTGCGTCGGTGAAGCATTTGGTCGTTCCAGGGGCTCGTCATAAAGTTGAGTGTGACGAAGAAATGCCCATGATTTTGACGCATATTGAGGAGTTTTTAGACCCATTATGACACGAAAAGCGCAGTTGAATATCATTATTTTTGGGTCCGATACCCCGGCTGGTAAATGGTTTGATATTGGATTGATCCTCACCATTGTATTCAGTGTGTTTATTGTGATGCTGGACAGTGTTCAATCCATTCGCAGTGTGTATGGGAATGCATTGAATATGGCGGAATGGGTGGTCACGATTCTTTTTACCATTGAATTTATGTTAAGGTTATATTGCGCGCCGAAACCATTAAAATACACCGTTAGTTTTTTTGGCATTGTTGATATTTTATCCATTTTACCAACCTACATCAGTTTATTTGTTCCAGGAACCCATTATTTAACAGTGGTCAGGGTACTTCGAGTTTTGAGAGTATTTCGAATTTTGAAGTTCATTCAATACATTGAGGAATCCAGAACGTTAATTCGAAGCATTCGGCAGAGCTTTCGAAAAATCGTGTTATTCATTTCTGCTGTCATTACGATTGCCATTATTTTAGGTTCGATCATGTATGTGGTGGAAGGTGAAACCAACGGGTTTACAAGCATTCCGATTAGTATTTATTGGGCCATTGTCACACTGACAACCGTGGGGTATGGGGATATATCGCCTGTAACCGATATTGGAAAAGCCATTGCCGCACTGATAATGATTCTGGGATATAGCATTATCGTCGTGCCAACAGGTTTTGTGAGTTCAACCATTGTCAACTATAACCGAACCGAGCATGTTTGTGATCGATGCAAAGAACCATTGCAGTCACTTACCAATAAATCGGCGCATAACATTGATGACGATGATATTGGCTAGGCCAAATAATAGGGCTTTTTTGTAGCGAAACTTCGATGCGAATTGACCTGTGGTTTGAAGCAATTGAATAAACCGCATAATAACCTCCTGGTTATTATCGATGCAAGTCAAGTAAAAATTGCACGGCCCCCACGAGGGGGCCCTATTTTGAAGCGTTAAATCGGGGGGGGGGGGTTATGATCTGTGAAACAATGCCGAAATCCTTTTTGACACTTTATGCATGGCTCGAAAAATAATGTTTGGTTTGGCAGCTTGGTTGCTTGGTTGAATTGGATGAGGTTGTCTTTGGGGTCTAACGCTTCGGGTGGGTCGGGCAGGTCGTTTAGGTGCTTGAGTATTTTGAGGATTGGTTTCTATTTCCCGGGCTAGCTTAAGCAATTCATCGGCTTGTTGAACATAGAGGGGGTGATGATGTACTTCGTCTACGTTTCGAAGCAATTTCATCATCTTAAGGCTTTGGGTAGCCAGTGTTATTTGCTGGTTTCCGTTCCATATGTGAAAACGAATACTCTCGCCGTAAACTTCTTTTAGGTGCCGATCTTTGGTATTGCGATATTTTTCGGCATACTCATCTATTTTTTGTGATGTTTTATCGATGACGGTCATGGTATTTTCAAAACAAGTGAGGTTTCGGTGATATGAGTTATGTAACGCTTTCTTTTTTTCATCGGATAAGCTTGGGTCAAATATTGTGATGCCTTTGGGAATTGTTTTTGCCTTCAGTGTTTTAACATTATCAAGGTATGTTTGTAAGGGGGCTTTTTTTGGGGGCTGTGGTGGCCGTGAAGATTGGTGTGAAACGTGATGTCGAAAATTAATTCCTTGTGTCATATAAATCACTCCATTTTGTTTATTTATAATTATTATCGTTATGTAATTTGTAAAAATTGCATTAAATACAAATTAAATTGCATTTAATATATATTTATAAAAATAAAAATTTTTATATGAAGGAGATGCGTTTGTTTTTGGCTAGGGTTTGATGCAATCAATAAAATAAATTAAAATAAGGTCATGAACATAACTGTGGTTAGTATGAATTACACCAATGCCCCCATTGAAATTCTGGAAAAGTGTTCCTGCAATAAAGATGATTTGACCTATTATTTATCGGCCACCATGGGGACCATCTTCTTTGATGAAATGGTGATTGTGTCCACGTGTAATCGTACCGAGTGGGTGTTTATATCGGCGGATTCAACGAAGTCCGTGGATTTGCTGCTCACAAAAATTAAGGAGAAAACCCTTGTGTCCAAGACCATCTTGGAACGGCATGCCACGGTGTTGCATGGGTTTGATGCCATGGCGCACTTATTTCAAGTGGTCTGTGGATTGAAGTCCATGGTGTTGGGGGAAAATGAAATTTTGACACAAGTAAAAGATAATTATGCAATGTGCATGGAATTTGGGGCCACGTCAGCCTATCTAAATAAATTGTTTCAGTTATTGATTGCCACCGCAAAAGAGGTTCGAACTGTTACAAATATTTCAAAAGGGGCCCATTCCATCAGTTCCATTGCCATTGAAGCCATAAAAGATATTCAAGATGACTTTCTTTATCGTCCCATATTGCTGATTGGGGCTGGGGTGATGATTCAACGGGCCTTGGTAAAGCTTGCCGCCATGGGGCACCAGAATTTGTGCATTGCCAATCGAACCATGAGCAAAGCAGAAAAGCTCGGGGAGATCTACCCAAATACAAGGGTTATTCCGTTTGCTGCCATTAAACGTGAATTAATGAATGTTGATATTATTTACGCCGGAATATATTCATCGTCTTTTATTATCAATGCGAATGACTTGATGCATTTAACGGACCCAAAGATTGTGGTCGACGTAAGTTTGCCGAGGTCCATTGATCCAACCATTAACCAGTTAGATCATGTTCAATTCGTTTCGGTGGATAAATTGGAAGCCGTGGCCAATCAAACCATCGAGCGACGTGAGGCGGTGATTCCACATGTGGAATCCATTATTCGTGTCGCATTGTCAGATTTTAATGATTGGTTAAATTACCGAGATGAGTCCATTGATTGGGTGAATTCAAGGCTACCCTTAATTAGTAATGTTACTTAAAATATTTCTTTAAAGTCCTGAGTTAAACCATTTGGCACGTTTCCATCATTGTCAAAAACGCGAAGTGTTTGAGCGATAAAATTCCACTTGATTCTTGCAATCGGGGCGTCTTCGCCCATTCGATAGTACGTATTGGCATAAAGAGTGGATGAAATGAACAGAATGAATAAATATTTTAACATGTTAAACCTCCCGTATTTAATTTATTCGAAGAACCGTCAATTGTTTAAAGCTTTGTCGTTCAGTTTCGCTAAGCTCTAAGCTTAGTGCTTCAGTTACGCTAAGCGGTCTCGATGAATGATTGGACGATGCGCATCCTTGACACAAGATGAACAGCGTTAAGCCAATAATGGTTAGTGTAATCTTTTTCAAATCAATCACTTCATTTTTTACATTATGTTTAATATCGAATAATATTATAATAAATTATATTTAATATGAATAATATATTATAAAAGAACTTGCTAGAGTGTGGGGTAGGGATCGTGTACTGGAATGGCAGGTGTATTCATTTAATGAAAATTAAAGTAAAATAAAACCATGGGGCAAATTATTAAAAAGCCGAATAAGCGACGAGTGCGCTATAGTTTAGAGGTCAATGAACAGTGTGATATTGTGGTTAGAACGCCATGGCGGTCCAATCAACGAACCATTGATCGCTTAATCAGTGACCACCAGGAATGGATTAAAAAACAACAAGAAAAACAGCGCCTAAATAATGAAAAACTCCAGGATTGGGACGACGATGATGGTGTGTACTATCGAGGGAAAAAATTTGGATTGGAATCATCCAATAGCGCTGTTACCATATTTGCCAAAGATAAAATTTATATCCCGGCTGATATGAAAAAAAACGCATTCTTAACACATCACGCCAAGACCTATTTGCCTGAACGTTGCTTGGATATTGCCGAAATGATGGGGCTTCATCCCAAAGACATACGCATCAAAAAATTGACAGGGTGCTGGGGCAATTGTCATCAAAACCATCGCATCACACTGAATCAGGCCTTGATTCAAACCCCAGACTGGGTGAGTGATTACGTCATGATTCATGAATGCGCTCATATGGTGCATTTTAACCATTCCAAAGACTTTTGGGACCTTGTGGCCAGATACACGGATCATACAAAAACAGCCAAAAAGTGGCTAAAAGAGCATCAAGCAGCGTTATTGACAAATTGAGCCAGGCATACTCATGTTTCGTCAACGAATGGTATTGAGAACAATGCCACATACCGAAGTTTTGAATTGTCTCAATGATCGGCTGGTTTCGATGCATTACTTTAGACCCAAAGGAAAAACGTGGCTAACCACTGGGTAATGAGCGGCGGTTGATTTAGGTCTTATTTAGACATCTTTCAGAAAATGTGAAATAATTTTTCTGTAAGATACGGTAAAGTATCATAAGATGAGTAAAAAAATGTTAAGTAACACTAATATTAAAAATAACACCAATTCAATTATTCAACCGCGATAGCTTGGGCACGGCATCGGAGGGAACATTCATTGGGCATCGGATCCGATTCGGATTTACTCGGCAAACTTCTAAGCACATCGTTCGCTGAAACGAAATTTGATGGGACTTAGGAGGGGTGATTATGAGACTAGGTGGTATTTTTCAATGGTTGGCAACGTATTTTAGGACACCTAGGGTTGACAAACCTGTTAGACATCAAGAGTCGAACGGCACTCATCACAATCTTTGAGGAATCTCAGAATAAACGTATAAGGAAGTCAGATACAAAACAAGCGGATAAACTTTTAAGGCCAAACTTACGTGCTGAGGGTCCACCACCAGCAATATGGATCTAAAGCGTGTTAATTAATGACTGTGTTTCAAAGACATTTTTCGTCTATTGAGCTGTCAAATTTGTTAAGGTTTTTTTGTTTCCACCTGATACAATGCCACCAAGTCGCGATCGAACAGGATTTTCTGAGTACGAATGGTAACGATTTTACTTCTGATGATTTGAATCCGATTATTGTTTATGTAAATAATCCTTGTATAAAAAAATGAATAACTTGGCCATTACTTTACAAAAAAAGAGATGGGTATCTTTTTTGAATCTATTGAACGGCTTTTTTAGAAAGTCTGGATGCTATTACCAGTCAAAGAGTGGCTAAAAAGCATCCAATGGTATTAATTTAGTCGAAATAAATAGTAATATTCACGGATACCTTTTGATGTGGTTGTCTGAAGACGGTGCGACATTTTAATGCCGCGATGTTTGAAAAATAAAGGTATTAAATAGGGATTTATTGATGAGAATTTGGCAAAGACACCTTTTTTAGGAATCATTTCGTGACAGATTCTAATTGCTTGTGATGCATCAATTTCTTGATCATTTGGGTCAATAAGGCATTGTCTTAACGGAGTACTATCAAATGTTACAATCACATCGAATGGCTTATACCCATTGCTAAACCACTGTGTTCTTAAAATTTTTTGAAGCAACTTAATTTCATGATGATAAAGTTTATTCAATTGTGTCGTTGTTAACGGTTGAGGACATACGCTTTCAGTGACATTAAATGCGGTGGTTTTAAGAAATGATATTGAGTGTTTTAACCTATTAAAATACCTGCCAGAGTTTTAATTGAATCATGGTCGCTGATGTTTTAAGAAGCGAATGCAATAATTTATTGTATACCCAAATTATGCCGTATTTAAATTTTTGAATCAATAATAACCAGTATCTTAAATGTGAAGACGATTGCCAATGCAATTCATTTTGCACATAATCACCATTCCAATGGCCCACTTATTTTCTAATGAAATGAAACAAATATGTCTTGAGACTTTTTTAAGAGTGATGCATTAAATGGTTAGTCAACGACAAATGAGGGGGCCTATGTCCAATCAATGATGTTAAATTGCTTATGTGATAAATGTGGTGAATATCTCTTTCCAATGTGAAGTTAATCTGGATTGATCGCTTTTGGGTCGAAATATGGTGGGGTTGGATCGAGATGGTTCGGAGGTCCCCATTTGAGCGCACATGGCGGCCCCCAATGCCGTCGCTTCCACCGATTCTGGGCGGGATACCGTGATATTGGATACATCGGATTGCAATTGCATGAGCCAGTCATTGGCACTCGCCCCGCCATCAACCAATACCGACTCAAATTGAACGGCAGGGCATTCGTTTTGAATCAATTCAATGAGATCATTGGATTGCAAAGCAATCGCCTCGAGAGCCGCACGTACAATATGGGCCTTTGTGGTATTTCTTGTGAGCCCTAAAATCATGCCTTTGGCATTCGGTTTCCAATGGGGCGCACCCAGTCCTGTAAGGGCTGGAATGATGGTAACGCCGGCGTTACCATCCACGGATTCAGCCAATGCTTGGGTGTCTGTTGCCGATGTAATGATGCCCAGCCCATCCCTGAGCCACTGAATCAGTGCGCCCCCGGTAAATACCGATCCTTCAATGGCATAGCTTACCTGATCTCCCACACCAATCGCAATGGTGGTGATCAAGTCTTTGGTTTGCACGATATGACGACCGGTATTTGCCATCATGAAAAGGCCAGTTCCATACGTGTTTTTGATCACCCCTTGTTGTTGACCACATTGCGCATAAAGTGCGGCTTGTTGATCCCCAATCATGCCTTGAATTGGTATTGAAATATCCTTAACGACATAGTCCCCAAAGTGGCCAATGCTCGGTTGAACCTTTGGTAACGAGGTTGTTGGAATACCAAATATATTGCACAATTGAGCATCGTATGTGAGGGTGGAAATATTAAATAACATGGTTCGTGAGGCATTGGTGATATCCGTGGCATAGGATTTTCCTTGTGTCAGATGCCATAGGATCCAGGCATCCACGGTTCCAAAGCAAAGATCTTGATGATTTAGTAAGTGCTGAACATTTGGGGTGTTGTTGATGTGCCATTCAAATTTGCTCGCAGAAAAATAAGCATCCAAAGGCAGGCCTGTTTTTTGTTTAATCAATTCGGTATGGGCACTCAATTCTGCACAACGACTGGCGGTTCGTCGGCATTGCCAATTGATGGCTGACCCCAGGGCCAATCCGGTACTTTTTTGCCAGGCAATGCTGGTTTCACGTTGGTTGGTGATTCCGATACTTTGGATATTTTTGGCCCCAATGCTCGAAATGGTGGCATCCAGGCATTTTTTTGTTTGATTCCACATTAATATTGCGTCTTGTTCTACCCAATCGGGATCTGGGTGATGAAGGGGTAATTCAGATTGCTCCATATGTTCAACTTGATACGTATCGTTAAACGCAATGACTCGGGTGCTGGTTGTTCCGCAATCGATGGCCAATATGATTCCCATGCATTTATTATGAATGAAATCAACAAAGAAATTAAAGTATTTGGTTGAATTTTATATGATTTATTGATGTTTATAAAGCTTTGAAACTGGGCATAACTAATTGATACCTAAGAAGGGAGGGGCATTTGCCTAAAATTTGGCGATATATTGCAAGTATTATGGTGATGTTGGTGATGGTGATGATGCCAGCGAGGGAGAGTGTTGCCTTTACGAGTGCGGGGGATTCAGTGTCGTTGCAGGTGCAGTTAATGGTGGCAAGCGGAGGCAATTTAATCAATGGGACAAAAGATGTGGCGGTGCGGTTGGTCTATCCGGTAACAACGGGACAGACGGTAATGTGGGAGAAGACGCATGAGGGAGTGGTGATTAGTGAGGGTGTGTTGAGATTGGAATTAACGGGAGAAGACAGTCAAGGTCATTTGTTGATAGCGGACATGTTTGACAAGGCTGGGGTCCAGATGGAAGTGGAGATCGAGGGAGAAGTGGTTGGATTGGATATGGTGAGTCAGCCGTATGCGATCAAGTCACGGATTAGTGATGAGGCGCACAGTGCGCGTGGATTGCAAGGGGTCCCGGTGAGGAAGGTAACGGAGGTAAACGATGGCGACATATTGGTAGCGCGAGATGGGGAGTGGGTACCGACCAGTGAGTGGGATGGGTACAGTGGGTCATCGAGTGGGTTGAGTGAAGGGCGAGTGTTGGAAGATCTTGGGGATGTGAACCTTGAGGGGTTAAATGAAGGAGAGATACTGGGGTATAACGGGAACCGGTGGGTGAATGTGTCGGACCAGAAGTTAAGTGAGGCGGATGTGGATGCGATTGTGAGCGAGAAAGGGTATTTGAAAGAGATCGGGACAAGTGCATTGCAGGAAGGTGAGTATGATCAGATCAAAGGAATCGGCGGGGTGATTAAGACGAGTCCATACATCCAGTTAAGCAGTGCGGTGATGGTGGAAGGGGACTTGAATATGGTGGGGAATGTAGGGAGTGAGCAGGGTCCTGTGAATGAGGTGTATGTGAGGGAGTTGGTGGTGAGAGGTGATGAGAATGAGGTTCGGTTGTCAGAGGCGGGGAATCGGTTAAAGGTGAATAAAGGCGTGGTGATTGAGGGGCGATCGGGAGAGTTAATGAGTGGTGAAGGTCAGGTTGGGAAGATTGGGGTGTATGAGAGTGAGCGAGAGATGGGGTATGACGAGGCCTTGATGTGGGATGGGAGCACAAAGCAGTTGGGCGTGGGAGGACTGAGCAGTTTGAGTGGTGTGAAGCTAAATGTTGAGGGCGGGTTGCGAGTGAGTGGCGCGTTGGTGGTGGGAAATGATGCGTTGTCGTTGGGAGAGTATGTGAAGGTGAGTGAGTTGTCAGGGGTGGCAATGAGTGGTTTGTATAGTGATTTAACAGGGGTGCCAGATTTAAGTGGTTATGTGACGGGAGTAAATTTAAGTGATCAGTTAAGCACGTGGCATTACAAGAAGACTGAAGTGGAGGGCGAAATTGAGCGGCGAATTGGCGTGTTTAAGGAGGGGGCGTTGCAAAGTGAGTTTGAGGCGAAGTTAAGTGATTACGAGACGGGATCCGAGCGAGATGCGAAGGTGACGAACCAGTTGAGTTCGTATTATACGAAGAATGAGGCGGATGCGAAGTATGTGGATACAGATGAGTTGGGGAGTGAATTGAGTGAGTATGCGACAGAGGATAAGATCCGAGGAGAGATTTTGAGTGAGTACATCAAGAGTGTGGATGTGTCGAATGTGGGAAAGAGTGGCGAGTGGGGAGATATATTGAGTAAGCCAGAGCTGGTCTTAAAAAGTGATTATGAGTTGTATAAGAATGAGGTAGTGAGCACGTATGCGACGAAGACGGAAGTGAATGAGAAGGTGGAGATAAAAGGGGAGAGTGTGAGAAGTGAGGTATTGAGTACGGTGGCAGCGGAGTATGTGAGTCAGGCGATGTTGGATGATTTGGATTACGCGACACAGGCGAGTATGAATGCGTTATCGGATGTGGCACGAAGTGGGAATTATGGGGATTTGACAGGACAACCAGATTTGAGTGTGTACAAGCTGGGAAGTGAGATTGAGAGTGAGTATGTGGACAATGGGGAGTTAACAAGTGCGTTGAGTGAGTATATCAAAGATAGCGAGGTATCGTTATCGGGGAAGACGGGGAAGTTTAGTGATTTAATTGATGAGCCAGACATGAGTGATTATCAGCCGGTATCAGGGATGAGTGATTATGTGAAGAAGAGTGATTTTGATAATGAGATGATGGGAGTAGTGAAAGTGGGAAGTGGGACGAGCATTGATTTAAGTGGGTATGTGAAGACAAGTGATATGACAAGTGCATTGAGTGAGTATGCGAAAAGTTCTGGGTTAAGTGTGGTGGCGGTGAGTGGTGCGTTTGGGGATTTGAGTGGGATCGGGGATGTGGTGAGAACGAGTGATATGCAAAGTGAGTTGGATGACTATGCCACGAAGGTTGACTTAAGTGATGAGAGGGCCCAGATCGATAGTGCGTACTTTGATGAGGGCGAGTTGAATAGTAAGTTGGGAGCGTTAAAGAGTGAGATATCGAGTGATCTTTCGAGTGATTTGAGTGGTTATGATACGAGTGGGGTGGTGGATGGGAAGATCACCAATGGGATCAATGCATTTCGGGATGATGTATTGGTGCCGACATTAAATGCGATGCGGGGCGAGTTTGTAACGGAGGATGGGTTAACGAGTCGGTTAAATAATTATTCATTAACGACAGGTATCAGTGGGATGATAAGCACAGCGTTGGGGGATTATGTGAGCAGTAGTTATTTAAGCACTGAGTTAGATAAATATGCGACCAAGGAGTATTTAACCAACAACAATTATGTGAAATTAAATGACGATTATAGTTTGGATTTAAATACGAACGGGATGCGAGTGACGGGGAATATGGAGATGATCGGTGGGATCAATTTAAATGGGGATATCAGTGCGACGAATATAAGTGCGACGAGTTTTAGTGGAGATGGGTCACAGATAACGGGAGTGAGTGCAAGCAGTGTGGATTGGGGGAATGTGGGGAATAAGAGTGTGGTGAGTGGAGAGATTGCAGATGGGACGATAGTTGATGGTGATATTAGTGGGAGTGCGGGAATTGCGTTTGGTAAATTGGCGATAAATGGCGCGAATGTACGAAGTGTGAGTCCATATAGTGGTGGCACGGGTGTAACGGTTGGTGATGATGGTGTGGTAGCCATTGGTCAGTCGGTGGCAACAACAGTGAAGCCCGATTTTTCGGGATTACGCGTGGGTGGCACAGAGGTGATTAATAGTAGTGGTGAATGGGTCGGGTCTCCAACAGGGTTGGTTGGCCCACAAGGCCCAGCGGGTGCGAAT
>DBHX01000007.1:3783-8390 GCA_002296285.1 bacterium UBP8_UBA817 | reverse complement strand
ATCGCTATTTGGGCAAATATCTCGTGACGATACTATATAAACTTAATAAACTCACCAAACAATCGCTCCAGAAATGCTTTGGCTTCTGGTTCACCGGGTTTGGTTGAGGGCGCATTGAATGTGATCACCAACTTGTCGCCCTCGATAGTCACCATACCTGAATTAGCTTGCCAATGATTGAGCACTTTTTGAGCCTCAGGATTTCTAATGTCCATCATAAACATCTTCCCCAGGGTTCCCACATCTGTCGTACTGAATCCATCCTCGGAACCACCATCACTGTCTATTACAGTTGATGATGTGGATAGGGCATCTAAATCCGGGCCAAACCACGCATCCAAATTAAATTTCTCCTCCAATGCCTCATACACATTTTCCATCTCTATTTTTTTAAAAAGCAATGGGTCCACATACTCCAATAACGCCACTTGAGCTGGATTTGGAAAGCCATCCGTCATTGGTACCCCAAATCGATCAGAATCAACCCCGGCATCAATTGGAGTTCTTAATGAACGCCCCATGGCCTCTTCTGATCTTTGATTCAATTCGGCAATTTCTTCTTTAGACCCAGATTTAACCTTTTGAATTGCAGCCAATGACTCGGCGACATTGGCGTTGGTCGTGCCAGAAAAGTACCCCCCCGTCTCGAATATTGATTGAAAAGTTGTGCTCGGCCCTGTGTCGGCTGTTGGTGTTGGGGATGCCCCCCTTAATATTGGCGGGGTGGGTGGACTAACGGCTGAACCATTTGGTGGAGGCGGGGTTGGCCCCCCTCCCATAACGGGTGTGGCCTGGGCTGATGATATGGGAGCTCCGGCCCCCGCCAATCCATCCAACTGATCTTGAAGTCTTGTGGGGTGTCCCCCTGGGCTTATGGTTGAATCTCCCCCTGGGCTTGCGGCCAAATCAAATAATTCACGGATATCTGCAATAAAGTGGACATGCATGGGTGTTTTTTGGGGCACACTATCCACACGTTCGCTATAATCTAAAAAATAATCTTGTTTTTTATTTTGAACATAATCATTCATTCGACTTGCTTTGGCGGGGTCGTTGTATGCCTCTAAAAAATTGGATGAAATGGTATTGAGCTCACCAAAAATGGTACCGGCATCATTTCCCACATGAAGCTGTCCAAAAATCTGACTTAAACTGAATACAATTTCAGCATTGAGTGTCATGTAGTTTTGTGTTTTTTCTGGACGAAAAGGGCCATCAACAAACATGCCACTAATTTCAGAGAAGTTGCTTTTTATATCGGTAAACGCTTGCTTTAATTCATGGCGTGAGGCACCCGTACAACACGCATCAATAATCTGGGCCATATCCATGGTTTGGTTTCTTGAATCAGATAATATGCGACTGAGTTCCTGCTTATCGGAACCATTCAGATGAATCTCGGATGATGTTTTTTGAGCACGGCTTACAGGGCTACTTCCTGTTATGCCTGGTGATGGGCCAATGCTACCAATATTTGTCAAATTGACGCCTCCTTTATTTTTTTAATGGTGTTGTTCATAGGGTCTGCTTGGTTATACCCAGTTTTTTATTCTTTTATGCATGAAATTAGAAATAAATTCGTTTTGAAATAAGGGGTTTTTGAATTATTATAAAAATATGCCTGTATTGTCGTTGGGGAATCTTCAATTGGATCGGCTCTTGGGGGGTGGCATCGAAGAGCACAAAAGCACCATTTTGGTGGGTGATCCTGGGTGTGGTAAAACCACGCTCGCCCTTCAATTCATTACGGATCCGCGCTCAACAAAAATACCCTGCGCCTACATTTGCATTGATAAGAAGCCAGAACGCATCATGGAAAAAGCCTTGGAAATGAATGGCACGGTCAACCAACAAATTACCGCTGGCACCCTTAAATTTGTGGAAATATCCATTCAAGATTGGTCACCCGATCAATCCATAAATGAATTGCTATTAACTATTCAATTGCAAATTGATGCATTGTTTCAGAATTTTCCAGCCGAGCGCTTGATTATCGACTCACTGTTGCCCCATGTTTTGTGCGGTTTTTCAAAAGAAAATAAGCAATATTTTATTCGTGAATTATTGCACATCATCCATTTGTACAATACGACCGCTATTTGCATTTTATATGATACATCCGCCCATCATTCATTATGGCTCGATACCAGCATGGTTAGTGACCAGCTTATTTTTAATCGAAAAAGCGACATGGACTATGTCACGTACTGGCTTGAGATATCAAAAAATAGCACGCACAATTTAAATGGGAAATATCGGTTTACATTTGATGCACAAAAGGGCATTAGTTTGAAGCACCGGCTATGTTAAACGATAAGCCTTGCATTCTCATTGCTGATGATGAACCCAATATTTGCCGAATTGCAAAATTAATTATTTCTCCGGATGATTTTGATGTGTTAACGGCTGAAAATGGGTTGGATGCTTTTGAAAAAACCATCAAATTTCAACCCGCATTGGTTTTTTCCGACATCTTGATGCCAAAATGCGATGGATTTGAACTATGTCATAAAATCAAAACAACCCAAGCCATTCAGCACATTCCATTTATCTTTCTCACGGGTTTAGATAAGCAAGAATTTAAATCTCGATTGGTTGAAGTCAAAGCGGATGATTACTTAATGAAACCATTTTCATCCGAGGATATGAAAGCCATGATTGAAAAATGGGTAAAAAAACCCGTGATTCATTCTGAGAATAGTGTGCGTCCGATTCAACAACCAACCGATAATGCCACATTTCAATTTGGAAATTCTGACATTGATCACCAATTATGTGGGGATATTCAGCCCCAATCATTTGTTTTGGTCAGTGGCCCCGTCGGTAGTGGAAAATCAAGCTTAAGTCGTAAATTTATCATGGATGGCATCAAAAAAGAACAACAAACCATGCTCATATCCTTTGAAACACCAAAAGAATCATTGGACCCCATCTTTCGCTTAAGTGAATCTCAAAAGAAATTCCTGCATTACTATGACGCATCTCGGTGGACGGCCATTGATTCTGAACCCTGGCGAAATATTGATTATATTTTTGATACCATTTCCAGCGAATGTGCCAGACGATCGTACGAACGCATTGTTTTTGATTCGTTTAGTCATGGGTTTGCATTTTGGTCACTCATTGATATTTTAAAGTTTATTGATCTGTGCCGATTATTGCCCAATAATGAACATCAACGCTTGCTCTGGACCATCAATAGCCACCCACAAAACCAAGACCTCGAATACCACCTTCAAAATGTCATGGATATTGGCATTCGAATGACCCGATCCAATGGGTCATTTTCTACCCAAGTGACGTACTCAAAATGGCAATCTCACATGAATACTGAAACTCATCAAGAAACCTCAAGCCTCGCCCCGTTTTCCTAAGATCACCAATTAGTGTTCGAGTAAATGGATGGTTTGCTTGCGCTTAGAGCCCACGGATACCAATGAAATGCGAACCCCCAAAATATTGGAAATATACTTCACGTAACTTTTTGCATTCTGAGGTAATTCATCAAAATTGGTGCAATCTGAAATATCTATTTCCCATCCTGGTAATTCATCGTAAATGGGCTTGGCTTCAGAAAATGTTTCCAAATCCAATGGAAATTCTTCAACTCTTCCATCCGGTGTTTCATACGCCGTGCAGACTTTGATGCTCTTCAGCTCATCCAAGACATCCAATTTGGTTAAACAAATCTCGGTAATGCCATTGACTCTCACGGCATATCGCAAGACCACCAAATCCAACCAACCACAACGACGAGGTCGGGATGTTGTTGTGCCAAATTCACAGCCTTTGGTTCTTAGATAATCATTCACATCCTCAAATTCTTCGGTCGGAAACGGGCCCTCACCCACACGCGTTGAATAGGCCTTCGTGACCCCTATCACTTGATCAATTTTATGAGGCCCAATCCCTGCACCAATGCATGCCGCACCAGATATTGGGTTGGATGATGTGACAAATGGATACGTGCCATGATCCACATCCAACATGGTTCCCTGGGCACCTTCCATAATGATTCGTTTTCCTGATGAAATGGCTTGGTTAATTTTTAATGACGTATCAATCACAAACGGGCGCAACCGCTCACCATAAGCCAAATATTCATTGGCAATCTCTTCAATGTCATGGTCCTCCAAATGAGGATGCTTTTTTAATCGATTCATTAACCGATCTTTGGACAATAAGTCCATCATTCGAATCCCAGTTCGGGATACCTTATCGGTGTAACATGGGCCAATGCCTCTCCCAGTGGTTCCAATTTTTTCTTCACGTCGCATGGACTCCTGCTTTGAATCCATGAATCGATGCACGGGTAAAATGACATGGGCAATGGATGAAATATTCAATCGCTTTTCATCAATATGGATGCCTTGGCCCGCCAACGTATCCATTTCCTGAATCAAAACGCCAGGGTCAATGACCACGCCATTCCCAATGATACTTGTTACAGAATCATACAAAATTCCCGATGGGATTAAATGCAATTTGAATGTATTATCGCCAACAACCACGGTGTGACCTGCATTGTTACCACCTTGATAACGAATCACATAGTCCATTTCCTCCGCAAGAATATCGGTGATTTTTCCTTTTCCTTCATCTCCCCA
>DBHX01000007.1:0-3452 GCA_002296285.1 bacterium UBP8_UBA817 | reverse complement strand
GTTCCAACAATAACTTTAACTGACATAGCTTAATAAGAATACCCCACTGTGTCGTCAATTGTAAATGGGTATTCCACATTTATCATGGTGGGTCCAATATTAATTGGTTATCGCCGTCGTCCGAAGAACCTGGCCCCATTCATAAAATTCTCTGGTACCTCTAAAAAAACAAATGTCACGAACACAGTCGGGTATTATTATTATGTCATAATTCTTGTCTTTAAATCAACGATCAAAAACAGGGAAAGCCAAGGGATTTTCATCGGTTGATTCGTCAATGATGGCATCCACCACTTGACTTAAATTCGCATCAAAATCATAGGTTCCAGCATCCACTTGCGCTTTAATGGCCATCACGCGTTTAATATCTACTGAATCCGGCAAATCAATAATGGTATTCACACATTGCTCAACTTGCGGGTCTTTTTCATCGATAACCTGACCAACCAGTTGATTTCCATCAATGGCCTCAATATCAATTTTTTCTTTAATTTTTGTTTGGCGCATATTATTACCTCCATTTTAACCAACTTATCGTAAATAAACAAATAATCTTTAGTAAATAGTATTACTACTTTTTTATATGTGTTTTTTTGATAGTGAGCCTGTCTCAAAATAACTAATCTTACGTTTCATTTTCAATAAAATTATCCCCATTGTTACATAGACACCTGCGGTACTTTTTCACCGAAGGCCTGCCCGAAGCCTTTTTCAGGAGCCTCATGCTAAACCATGGATAAAAAAAAACGGTCACAAAGTCATGCAACCGTTGCTGGACTGTTACAAAACCGCCAAAAATTAATAACGGACTAACTAATTAGGCAATTATCTTTATTCTTGCTTATCCTCTTGGGACAGTCGCAAAATGCAATGTTGTCCAAATTAGCGATGTTTTAGAATGGCTTCGATGTTGAATTTCTCGCCAGATGCGTTTTAGCATAGCTAAATGAGGACGTCGAAAACTCTGCAAATGAGTTATTACTCCGGTCACGAAATAGGATTTATTTAGGAAACTATTTTTGAGGCTAATGCATGATTACTGCTTTCTGGTCGCAGTAATATTATTCGACAGCGCCATCTTCACTGAGTAACTCAGCGGTTAAATCATCGCTAAACATAATATCACTGGATGCCGTTATTTCATCCAATAGTTTTTTATTTGATTTAATCAACTGCAATAAATCCGCCATATCTTTTGTTTCTTTATTTTGCTTAAAAACTCGAACATACTTTCCGATAACTTCAGTTACCCATTTTTTCTCATTATTTTTTTCGTATGAATGAATGGATACTCGCCCATTCACAATCACGCTGTCGCCTTTCTCCAATTGATCGAGCTCTTTAAACGACTGATCCTTCCAAAAACATACCGGTATAAATTCGCTGTATTTTTGCTTTGTTTTATTCGAATAATAATTGACGGCAACAATAAATATATATTTTATTTTGTCCCCATAGACTGCTTTTTTAATATCTTCCGTCGCTCGCCCAATTATTACTGTTTCGTTAAAATCATTCATGATTATCCCCCTTTTAATAACTAAAAGATTAAATCATAATGATTTTTACGTCAACTATTTTTTTATTATTTTTTTAACGCAAGTAGATGGCTTGATGGCGTGACTCCTGTTCAATAATGGCCAACAACTTGTTTTTTAATGGCACCAACCCCAGCACCGATACATCTTTCATGTTTTCGGTGGGCACATTTTGATTTAACAATTGATGCAAATTTAGCGCCTGAGTCTTTTGCGCTGTTTTTAATTCAAAGGACACGAGGTTTTTGTCTTTATCGATGGTGAGCACGTGATTGGTTGATATTACCGTATGATCGTAATCATCAAAAGGGACCACCCAAACCGATGCAAATGTATTGCAATCCAATGCTTCCAATACCACCTTGTTATCTTCATTTTTATATTTAATAATGATGAACTCATTGGTGATTGATGCCAATTCAAAATCGTTGTATTTGGATGTTGTCTCATCGTCAATGGTCAACGCATCCAAATCAATAATTTTTTTGTTGATCATCCCATCTTGTTCAGTAAACACCAATAATTTAGAGCGATTCATGCCAATGTCCTTGAAATTTTCGCGAACATTCTCCGATGACAGTTGCAAAGACGTTAATAATTCACCGCCGTTTAAATCAATGATCTGTAACGTGGCATTGGTGTTATCAGCAATAATTAAACGGTCCTCATGAGCCACCATGCTATGTATGTTAAAGTCATGGTCCAAGTTCCATTCAATTGAGTTCCGCTTAACCAATTTAATGCTGGTTGACTCCACAATGACCATGCTTTGATTCACAATGAATGTGCCAATCACTTGATCAAAGCCATCAAACGTATCCAGAGCATTAAAATTATTATTGTATTTTTCAACTTTTAGCGTTGGATACCGCTGAACGGCATAAAACCCATTTTGAACCAGTATCAGTTCTGGATTTGTTAGGTTTAGTGTCATTTTTTTTACATTGTATGACCCAGGGTGAATGTAAAACACGGTATTTCCATTCAAAATGTATTCCCCATTATGGTTGGCATAGGTTTTCAATTCTGTGCGACTGGATAACTTGGCCAATTCAATTTTGTTGCTAATGCCTGTGGTATTATTTAATAAGAAATTGGCTTTATAAAATCGTTTTCTAGACAAGTTTTGCTGATCCATCACCCATTCATCTGAATTATTTACCACAAAATTGATGCGCGGCTTCACATCACCAAACCAAATGCTATTGTAAATTTTATTAAACTCATTTTTAACATCCAATAAGGTGTCTGGATGATTCACACTAATATTTAATACCACCCCCAACGTGTCGTCCGTGACAAAACAAATATCGCCGGCTATCAATTGATTTTCTTTGAGTGATTCATCCAAATACGACTTTCGATATATGGAACGAATGCCTTCAGAAATGTTCTTTTTTTTGGTTTGCAATTCTGAAATGTCTTGTTGGCTTAACAATTGCCAACCGTCATACACCGATTGAATGCGGCGTTGAACCAACCCGTTGGCCGTGATGGTTTCATTGAATCGATAGGCAAGAATATTGACCGTGGCAGGTAAATTTAAATGCTTAAGGGTTAATCGATCCCTGTATTTTTGACCTGGGACCTTTTCCCATAAGGCATCGTTATAAGACACATTAATTTTAAAGGCATCATCTCTAAACTCTACGGGGCATACTTGATAACTCAACACCACAAAAAATAATAAAAGAAAGTACCTTTTCATAGGTCAATTTTTGCAACTTGCACATAAAATGTCAAATTAAGCATGATTTGGGTATTGCAATAACGTCATCAGAAAGTTAATATAATTACACTTGCGGAGGCGTAGTTCAGTTGGTTTAGAACGCTGGCCTGTCACGCCAGAGGTCGAGGGTTCGAGTCCCTTCGTCTCCGCCATTTGCTAAATTAAGGCGATAAAAGAAAGAAACT
>DBHX01000018.1:28395-33840 GCA_002296285.1 bacterium UBP8_UBA817 | reverse complement strand
AAATTGCCATGGGTTTATGGCGCTTCCAAATATTTTAGCAAAAAAAGAAATTTGCCCGGAGCTATTGCAAGCGCGTGCCACAGTCAGAAATGCAACGAAGGAGATGCATGCCTTGTTAACGGATGAGGAGCACCATACCAGCATGCAACAGGCATTTAAAAGCATTCATTCTCAATTAGTATCTGAGAAAAATACATTTTCATTGGTGGTGGATGAGATCTTAAGAGGTCCGAAATAAGTTCATTCCGTCTAAAACATAGATCGGGGAAATTCGCCAGGGCCGGTTGCCCTGGCGTTTTTTTTGGTGAGCGCTTTTCAAAAAAATCAAACCACCGTATTATGAATGGCATGTCGTTTATGGTTGAATTGGGTGATCCAGTGTTGAGGCAAGTGGCCAATCCGGTGGAGGATATTTTTTCTCCCGAAACAAGTGCGATTATTGAGCGCATGATGCAAACATTGGAAGAACAGCGAGGTATTGGAATCGCCGCGCCCCAAATTGGTGTTCCAAAGCAAATATTTATTGTGGCACCCAATCAAGAGCTTCGCCCACCTTACGATACCATTAAAACAGGCGTGGTGGTGATGAATCCAAAAATCATACAACATAAAGTGCCGGTGACCCATGAATGGGAGGGGTGTTTGAGCATTCCTGGGATTCGAGGGTTGGTGCCAAGGCATTGTGACATTACCATTGAATACACCAACATGCATGGCGAAGTTCGATCAGAACGTTACAAGGATTTTACGGCTCGAATTTTCTTGCATGAATTTGACCATTTAATTGGAACGGTATTTATTGATCGAATTGAAAATTTAAAAGAACATTTAATTACGGATGCAACTTATATGAAAATGATGGAGGATGATGAATGATATTATCGGATGGAACAATACGTGAATTAATGAGTAAAAATGAGCTTGAGATTTCACCGGTAACGGATGCGCAAATTCAGCCAGCATCCGTGGACTGTACCTTGGGGACGCATTTTTTAAAGGTGGATGATTCCGAAAGAACCCATTTGGATTTTGATGGTGAAATAAAATACACGGACATTGAATCTGAGCGAATTGTGATTGCACCTCAATCATTTTTATTGGCAACCACCAATGAATACATCAAGTTGCCCAATCATATTACCGCGTTTGTCGAGGGGCGAAGCTCCATTGGTCGCATGGGATTATTTATTCAAAATGCGGGTTGGGTGGATGCCGGGTTCGAAGGGCGTATTACGTTGGAGTTATTTAATGCCAACTCATTGCCCATTGTGTTAAGTTCTGGTCGGCGAATTTGTCAGCTGGTTTTTTGTTTAATGGATAAAACATCCGAGCGGCCGTATCGAGGAAAGTATTACAAGCAATCTCAATCCGTTGGAAGTTTTATTCGAAACGATTATGAATTAAGCCAAAAATAATGGTGAAAATTGCGAATTGTCCACAATGTAAATCATTTCGGTCCATTCAGATTTCGAATCATCAGTTAAATTGCACCAATTGTGAATTCTCTCTCGATATACTATGTGCTTATTGTGGGGTTGGTAAATTATCCGTTGATGGGGACAAAATGGTGTGTGCACATTGTCAAATGGAGCAAACTGAAGAGCAATTAAAATATATTATACAAAATCGTTTGAAGGTAGACACGGATCATTTGTGTCAATATTGCAATCGCCCAACGCTTTCAAAAATTGAGGCCAATATTCAGCCACGATGTTTTAATTTTCCAACATGCGGTAACCAAACCCAATTATTTGAAGTTGAGGTTCCGTCACATGACTTGGTATTCTTAGACTTTGAAACCACGGGTTTAGAGATTGGAAATGAGTCCATTATTGAGGTTGGCGCGTGCAAAGTTGATAGAAATGGGCAGGAATATTTTTTTCAAGAGCTCGTAAAGCCGGTAACCGATATTAAACCACTAATTACACAGATTACGGGGATTGATAATGAGATGGTGAAGAATGCCCCTTCATTAAAAGAGGTGTTGCAGGCATTTATGGAATTTTGTGGAAGTGCTCAAATCATCGCTCATAATGCCCAATTTGATGTGCCTTGGTTGGTGACCAGTTTAATGCGTCACCAGTTTGATGTGCCCTTTAGTCAAGTGCTGTGCACCTTAAAGTGGGCAAAAACAAAGGAGGAAGGAAAGCGATCCTTGGGCGCTTTGAGTAAGAAGTATCACATCGGTCATGAGAATGCGCATCGAGCATTGGCCGATGCGGTGGTTACCAAATCCTTATTTTACATCTATGATAAGGACGATGATAATGTTCCATTTGAGCCAATGGATCGTTACATTGACATTTCCAAAAAAATTATGGCTCAATTTCCTGATTTTATTCAATCTTAAATTTGATGTTTAAACTCATTTAAAAGTGGGCATAACCTTAACAGACACCTAAAAAGGGGCTGTGAGGTTTTATGAAATTAAAGAGTCAATGCATTAAACATATTCAACAATGGATGGTGGGGTTATTTGTCGTTTGTTTATCAAGCATAAGTATTCATGCCGCATCGTATTTAATGATCACCGATTTAGGCTCATCGGCAGAGATGATTCGACGAGGTAATATTGAAGGATTTAGTGTTGGGTCCAATGCCATATTTGAAAACCCAGCATCCCTGCATAAAGTAAATCTACTCTCTACATCTGTTTTTTCATCTCAGATAATGAATGAAGTGAGCTACAGAAACGTATCCCTGGCGTTTAATTCAGATATTGGTGTGTTTGGATTTGGGTACATGGATGCGGGAGTTGATGACATTATCAAGACAAAACTCAGCGGCACCGGTGAAAATGCCATCGTCATCGCTGATGGTGTGTTCTCTTACAAAAATAGAGTCATTAAGGTGGGGTATCAGAATTCAATCACTGAGACCCTTCATATTGGTGTGAATGCCGTGGGGTATATGAATGAAATTCATACCTATAAAGGCAGTGGGTATAATTTAGATGTTGGGGCCATGTATTCCTTTTCTGAATTGGATGTGTCATTATTTGCAAGAAATCTCATTCCTACAAAAATAGAATACAGCGACTCGGAAGATGATTCCTATAAAGGGGAGGAATCGCTTCCACTTCAGGTTATTTTTAGTGCCGCGTATCCGTTTGGCGATTTGGACATACTGGGCCAGTTAAAGTTTGATGGGGTGAATTCATTAATGTCGGGTGGCTTGGATTATACGCCCAGCTTTTTATTCAATATGTTAACATTATCCGCGGGATATAAAGAGTTTTCAGTGCTTGATAATATTTCAAATACCATCACTCTGGGTGTGGGATTAAACCTTTGGGGACTATCGTTGGATTATGCCTATGAAAAGAGCGATCATTTTGAATATGATGCCAATAACTTTGCATCGGTTGGATTTGATTTTTAACAATTACAAGTGAAAATTTGAGTACCGATTGAATTTATTTTTTCGACAAAATCCAAATGTGGTAATGCGATGAGTTTTTAAGATGTTTATCGCATTGGCACTAATGGCCGACTGGCAGATCAAAACTTGTGGCTGGAATTTTAATAGAAGTGACACATCCTCAGACAGAATTCGGTGAGAAATCAGCAAAATTGGGACATACTCCGTGTGTTTCTTAATGATTGAGCCAAGCAATTTATGCATGCATGTTTTTAGGGTTAGACACTCAACGGTCAGGACTTGAG
Source organism: bacterium UBP8_UBA817 (assembly GCA_002296285.1). Lineage (GTDB taxonomy): Bacteria > Margulisbacteria > Marinamargulisbacteria > UBA817 > UBA817 > UBA817. The sequence goes on along the minus strand of DBHX01000018.1, from coordinate 30,175 downwards.
CATCATTGCTAATGAAGCCTGCGGAGTGAGTTGCCCCTGTTTGATGGTAAAGTGTTTGCTGTGATTTAAATGCCTTTACCCAATCAATAATGTGTTGATGCTGAAGGGGGATCATTGGGGATGGGGTCAATGATTGATGGGGGATCTCATGGGGCTGTGTTACTTGATACACTTGATTTTGATCAAGCCGGATATTAACTGGAGATGCAATATTCAGCTCATTATATAAGAGCCCTTGAATGAGGTACTCACTCAGTTGTGCGGTGGCCGGAATGGACCACTGGTGTTCATCAAATTGAATGGTATGAATTTTCTCAAGCAAACAAATGTCATTGTTGGATGATACTTTTTGAGACGCAACGTCCAGCTGATTCATTTTAATGTGTTCGGTAAACATTATCCTAATTCAAGAATAACCACTGAGCGGTCATCGGTGGCTTTTTGATATTGGGTATACAGGTCAACTTCTTCAAATAGTTGATGAAGCACAGTCCCAATCGGTTCATGTTTTAGCTTTTGTATGGAATCCTTGAGTCGCTCATCGCCAAAAAGATCACCATTGGGGCCTTTTGCCTCGGTGATGCCATCGGTATAAAAATACAGGCGATCCCCTTTGTTGAGCTGGATTGAGTTTTCTTCAAATTGGATGTTATCAAACATGCCAAGAAATGTGCCATTGGATTCTAATTCAATAATGTCATTGGTGTTTTTTTGCAACAATGTGTTGGGATGCCCCGCACGAGAATAGTGAAATTCATTTGTGTTGACATTTAATACCCCATAAAATGCGGTGACATGAGTAACCTGTGAATTTTCAATGTATCGCATAAGATCTCGATTGGCCGCTTCAAGGACTTTCTTTGGGGAATAGTGCCGCTTTCCGATTTCTGAAAATAATCCAGCACTCAATGCCATAATAAGTGCTGAGGATACCCCATGCCCTGCAACGTCACCAATCACAACCCCCAAGTATTTATTTTCACTCTGAATATATTTGACGATGCCGGGGGAGCGATGTTGCGCTGACATCTGGTCAAAGTCCTTGCAAATAAATGAATAGAAGTCGCCACCAATGTTATCCGCAGGGATGCATTTTTTTGCAATGTTAATGCCATTAATATTGGGGCTCTCAACCAACAACAGGGCTTGTTGAACACGTTTGGCCATTTTAAGTTCATTTAACAACCGTTGTTTGGGCAAGTTTTGAACAAAATTATGGTTGATTTCTTCCGTCATTCGTTCTTCTTGATTTTGAATGGATACAATGTATTTGTAGACAAAAATAATGAAGAAAATAAAGGTTGTCATCGGGTATAAAAAATTGGGGGCATTAAATATAATGTAGCCGATATTCAAGATGAAAAAAATCAATGAGATGATTAAAATTGGCAACATAAGATAATTATACCAAATCATTGGGTAATTTTGAGAGGGAAAATACCATGTTTTATTACACTGCACTCAATTTTATTTTATTTAGAACTAAAATGATTCGCTTAAGTGCGCTCACACAAAGATTGATGGATTCTTTTTGACGATTTTTTTTATGGCGAGAAATTTTTACGAGATATTATTTAGTAAGGTTTACTATGTTGTTTTGCGAGGAATAATGATGGGTGAAGCCGGTGATATTTGTCGCGATTGTAATCGCTATGAAAATAGTATTTCAATAGGGAAAGTGTCGCATGGGCGCCCATCTTTATTATTGGAGGCGGCACCCAGATTCGAACTGGGGATAAAGGATTTGCAATCCTCTGCCTTACCACTTGGCCATGCCGCC
>DBHX01000018.1:0-28131 GCA_002296285.1 bacterium UBP8_UBA817 | reverse complement strand
GGCACCCAGATTCGAACTGGGGATAAGGGTTTTGCAGACCCCTGCCTTACCACTTGGCCATGCCGCCTTAAAGATACCATAATAATGGGTTTGATGGTGTCCTACAAGAGGAAATCATTGTTTCGCTAGGAATTAGACAATCTGCTGAACCCTGCCTATACTTGAACCATGAACGTAACATTGTGTCAATTACGGCCACGACTCGGCGATGTCGCTCATAATTTGGCCATGGCGTTGGCTGAGATTGAAAAATATGCCGATACCATTGTTGTATTTCCTGAATTATTTTTAACAGGCTACCCGCCAACGGATGATTTATTTTTTACTGAATTAAGACTCGAAATTTCCCATGCCATTGATGCATTAATTCAAAAAAGTATGACCATTGACGGATTAATCGTTATCGGATCACCGTTTTATGATGGTACCCATTGGCGAAATGCGGCCTTGGCCATTGCAAAAGGGGAGATTATTCATCACCACTACAAAGTGTGTCTACCCAACTACGATGTCTTTAATGATGCCCGATATTTTGTGCCAGGAGAAACGGTGCAACCGTTTGAATGGAACAAGAAGGTCATGGCATTGGTCATCTGTGAGGATATTTGGGCGGACGTCCATCCCACCCAATATGCGTTTGATCCAGTGATTGAATTGGCCGAAAAAGGTGTGGCGACCATGATTCATTTAACGGCCTCACCATTTGACGTGGGAAAACTAGATCAGCGCCTAGTTCAGCTGAAAAGAGTGACCGAATTGACGGGGGCATCCGTTGTTAGTGTCAATCAAGTGGGTGGGTATTCAGAATTATTATTTGATGGGCAAAGCCTGGCATTCAATAACAATGGTGAGTTGATCGATCAATACCCGGCATTTGAACCAATGTGTAAGAAAATAGGCGCGGTTGCAAGCACGTTTCCAATCGCCAAACCTATTGAGGATCAAATCATGGATGCCATATCGTTTGGCCTGAAAGAGTACATGACCAACACGGGCTTTTCTTCGGTGTTGGTGGGGTTGTCGGGCGGGATCGATTCAGCGGTGGTTGCGGCATTGGCCGTTCATGCCATCGGTGCCGAGAATGTAAAGTTGATGACATTGCCAACCCAGTTTAATTCCAGTGAAACGAAACAGGACGCCATTGACATGGCGCATCGCTGTGGTTGTGAGTTGATTCAGTTGCCAATTGAGGCGATTCGATCCATGATAGAATTAGACATTTCTCATGGGGTGGGGGATGCGTTAAATGATATTGCAAAACAAAACATTCAAGCCAGATTAAGGGGCCTTATTTTAATGACATTGTCCAATCAAACGGGTGCCTTATTATTAACCACGGGAAATAAAAGTGAATTGGCAATGGGCTACGCCACCTTGTACGGTGACATGTGCGGAGGGTTGAATATTTTAGGGGATTGTTTTAAGACGGATGTTGTCAAATTGGCCAAACGAATCAATGCGCTATACGGTTGGATACCAAAGGGGATTATTGAGCGGCCGCCATCGGCAGAACTGGCCCCAAATCAGAAGGATGAAGATACATTGCCGCCGTATAATCGATTGGATCAGATTCTGATGGAACGAATAAATAAAGGATTTTCATTAAACCAGTTATTGGAAATGAACGATAAAAAAGATGTGGAATTTGTATTAAAGCGATTAAAAATGAACGAATTTAAACGGTTTCAATCCCCACCCATTCTAAAGTTATCTTCCAAATCATTTGGAAAAGGGTGGCAGTTTCCGTTGGTTCGATGAGGTTTTATGGCATAGCATTGCTGTTGATGCTTAATATTATGATCCATTCAGCCAGTGCTGTTGATTGTGATTTTATTCAAACAGAGACCGAGATATTTAAAGCCATTGCCCCATCAGGAATTGGGGTTTATAACACCAAATTAAGTGATTGCAATATTTTAGAAATTAATGGCTTGCCGCTAAATGATTATTTTTTGTCGGAATCGGATGCATTGCTTGGATTATTTTATATTGCCATGGACCAACAACTAACGCACCCTCGTTTGCTTGACTATATGGTTCAAAATGAGCGATGGGACTTGTTATTATTAACATTGGATTCAATGCGTACGTATAATATAAACAATCAGATTAAAGCCATTAATCATTTGTTTTATAAGGATTTGCCTCACTACTTTAATGTGGAATTAAAAGAAATGTTTAATTTTTTTACGGCACCTGAAAAAATAGCCGTATCTCAGCAAATCATTCCTTCCAATGCGAAAGAGGTGAAATTTTTAAATAAACGCAATAACTATATTTATGAGTTTTGGCCACTATTTGATCAAATGGTATTTATTAATCATTTGAGAGAACTATATCCCTATCAGTTTGAAAAGTTGTCGGTTTTTTGGCGTGAAAAATTGGTCAGTTACTATTACGATGATGTGGAAAAACAAGACCCTTCATTCAAATTATTGTCGAACTTATTAAACCGAGATGTAATAGAAGCTCCCATTTCAGGCGCAAATAAATCGCTTCAGTTGTATTATTACATTAAATTGAATTTGTTTGATTCTGCGAGCGAATTAATGCAGAAAAGTGACAAAAGTATTTTTTTTAATACCCTCAGGTATTTTGAATTGTTTGACTCTCGTCAACAGAATTATCTGATGACCCTTCCCATTCAATTTTCAATATCAGACATTAAACGGTTGTTTCATTCATTTTATTTTCAATTGGATCACCCAAGTTTTCGTCAATGGGTGTGGCAGGTTGCATATGACAACCAATTTGATTGTGAAAAGTATTTGGACAATTCATACCATTATCTTAGGGATTTACCCTTTGATTACATTCGTTACTTGCCTGTGATTGCACCCATTTCAAATGAGGTGAATAAAGGGAAGGATCGTGTGGATCAATATTTTTTAAATGATCCAACAAATCAGACGTTTACAGGCGATATAAATAAAAAAGACATTGCCTTCATTTCTCGATTTTATAATGATTTCAAACGAGTACCGTTTAAAAATCAACGGCAAATAATGACCAGTATTTTACCGTTTATTAAGATCGAGCATCATCAACAATATTTGGATTTATTCCCGTATTTAACCACCAATCAGAAAATAGATTTAATTGACCGTTTTGAGTTATTGGAAAATATGCCCACTCAGAATAGAGCCGAGTGGAGCCGATGGTTGCAACCCAATTTAATTCGCATTGCCCCCCCAAAAAAAAAGATTAAGCAAAAATAAAGGTTGAAATTGTCCAGCAGATGAGGGCAAGTCCTGCCGCATACATGGCGGGAATAATTTGAGTTTTCACATGATCCATTAAGTCACAGCCCGTGCACATTGAACTTAAAATGGTGGTGTCAGAAATCGGAGAGCACTGATCGCCCATAACACTTCCATTTAAAACGGTTGCGAAACAAATCATTAAATAAATTTCAGGGTTGGCATAGCCCGCATTGATGGCAACACTCCACGCTAGAGGTAGCGCCAAAGGAAATGCCACCGCATACGTTCCCCAGCTGGTGCCGGTTGAGAATGCAACGATCACGGTTAATGCCATTAGGATGGTGGGTAATAAAAAGAAAGGAATGGATGAGCCCAGCATATCCACCAGATAAACACCCCCGCCAGCTTGCTTCGCAATACCGCCAATGGTGATGGCCAAGATTAAAATTACCGATCCAAGTACAACACCTTTTAATCCTTCACCAATGCCCTCAATGACTTCAGTAAGGCGCATGCCACGAACTAGCGCCAATACCGCGGCACTCATAAATGCCAGGCCAAATCCCCATCGAACTTTTGGTGACCCCATGAGTATAAACGTGCCAATGGTCACACCAATTAATAGGGCGAGTGGCAAAAAGAAATCAATGACGTGGGGTTTATAATGCGGTGGCACATCACTGGCTTCCAACTCTTTGGCTGATAAGGGTTTTGCACCATCAGCATCAAGTTGACCCGTTTCACGGGACCGTTTGATGGCTTCTTTCATTTGCTTCCCTAAAAATGGGGCCTTATCAAACGATAGTAATAACGTGCCGATCACCGCAAAGATAGCATAGAAACTGAATGGGATACTGGCAAAAAAGAACTGAATTCGATCGGTTTCAGTGGCTAAAAAACCGACGCCAGATACCAGCATAAATGCTTGCACATACCCTGGCCATGCATTGAATGCCAATAAGCAAGCGATTGGGGATGCTGTTGAATCAACAACATACGATAATTCTTCATGACTAATTTTTTCTTTATCGGCAATGGGCTTTACGGTTGAACCTACCAATACAGTACTCATGGTCCCTCCTTGAAAAAAGATAACTCCCAATACCCAAGCCACAAACTTTGCAGAACGTGGTCCTTTTACAATATGCTTGGTCATTAATTCAGCAAACGCTTTCGCCGCACCGGTGCGTGCCCAAATACCCATGAGGCCACCAAGTAACCAAAGGTACAACAGCATGATGCCCGCGGCACTTTTAGTGGCCATTGACTGAAGTAAAACCGCATCAACGACATCGTATTGCTGCAACAATAGGGCGCCAACCAAAATGCCTGAAAATAGTGACGTAACCGGTTCTCGCGTGAGCCAGCATAGAGCAATGGCCACAATGGCAGGAAGCAATGACCATACACCAAAATGCCGAGACAATTTTAATTGATAAGTCAGCTCTTTTTGGTCACCATCAAACGTTTTAATTTCTGAGACGAACTCTGTTTTTGGAAGTTGCGTTCCATTTTTTTGAGAAAGTTCAATGGCGGATTTGGTTAAAGTTGCTGATTCAATGGGGGTAATGGTATCAACAATGACTGGCTTTCCTTTGTACATGTAGTAAGATTGCCCATTGGCATTTGTTTGCAAATCAATGGATATTTTTTGAATGGAGTATTTTGGTGCCATTGTTGCACCAATATAAAGAGCTAATAAAACAAACACAGAAAAAACAAGAAAGGCTGGTTTTTTTAAAGCCTTTGGTATTTGCCGGAATCCAATTGGGCGACGTTTTTTATCTTCTTCCAATACACGATCATTGGCATAGACAAATGAGTTATGTTGTGGGTCTGCTTTTAAAATTGGTTTTTTTGATGTTGTTTTTGTATTTTTTGGACTCATATCATATTGCTCCAATCTTGATTGTTTAATATCGTCATTCATGAGGTGAATATTTCAAAGAATATCAATATTTCGTGAAGTTGGCTACAAATAAATCAAGAGTTAGATCAGTGCTTGCATGATTTTTTTCAAAAGATGTGGAGCTTCAAACCAGCATAAATGAGATGCATTGGGGATGGCATGTGGCGTTACTTTCTCAAAAAATAATGGGTATTGTGTTGCAATACCTTTGTATTTTTGATCCAATTCACCATAGATGTAATTGACGTTTATTGGCAATTGATAATTATCCAACGGCATTTTTGTGCTGCTAAGGGAATGAATTAAGCGGACGATTCTTTGAGGATCAATGGTTTTTGACACCCGTTCACAATAGGTTGTGAATTCGGGGTGCTGATTCAACCCCTTGTAAATGCCCAGTTGATACCACCAATGGACAAAATCGTGTGCATTGAGTCTGTTGCACTGATCACAAACCCGTTCATCAAAGGTGTGCTTTTGCAATTGATCCGTTGAGTGAAATAAAGGGAGTCCCGATGATATGAATGTGGCGGATGCAATCAATTCATGAATGTGAGGCATGGTGCTAAATAATAATCGCCCTCCCATGGAATAACCAATCAATGAAACCTGAAATTCCGATGCGTAATTTTGAATTAGTCTTACCAATGCCTGTTGATAATCCATGTACTGTAACGTGTCCCCATCAATATAATGAACCAGAAGGGTAGAGTCTTTTTCAGGGATAATGGTGCTAAGCAATGAGGCATCTCCCAGAAGACCTGGGAGAATTACCCATAGTTTTTTATTTTTTATAACAGGGGTTAACTTAAAACAATCAGGCAATGGGTCCCTAGATAGATACACAGTGGGCTATAGAGTCGCAAATCCCAAGTTTTAAACAGCCCTGGATCAATGATTCGATTGAGTCCGTGAAATACAATAAGGCCACCCATACCTCTGAGCAAAAGCGCCATGCCTGTGAGCCACAAATATCGCTCCCATAAAATGGAATACATTAAGGGGCCCGTTACGTGAGCTTCATGCGCAAAGGCAACCGTGCTTAAACCTAGTAAAATGGCCACTGGGAGCGCAGCTAATGAATGAAACGGCAACGGTTTTCCATTGATTGTCGGAAGCACATAATGCTGATTTAATTTGCCGCCCAATCCCATGTAAACATGAAATAAGGCAATGGCAAAAAAAATGGCAAGGGTTAAATAAATCATTTAATGCCCATACACACGATCAAAAATTTCATCGGCATGTTTTGTATATGGAGAAAAACTAAATAACTCGGATAATTCCTGATCTGTAAATAAATCTTTGATTTGTGGTTCATTCTTTATTTTGTCATCAAATAAGATTTGTTCGTCAAATGCGGCATGTGCATTGCGTTGAACAATGCGATATGCATCTTCTCGCAACATGCCTTTTTGAACCATCTGTAGCAATAGTTGTTGAGAGAAAAACACATTGTAGGATTTGGCAATATTTTGTTTCATTTGCTCTTCATTCACCGTCATGCCATCAATCACTTTGGTCATCAGTCCGAACATATAATCCAAGGATACCGTTGCATCTGGAAAAATAATGCGTTCGGTTGATGAGTGCGAAATGTCACGTTCATGCCATAACGCTTGATTCTCCATGGCCGTCACGGCATACCCACGAAGCACACGCGCTAACCCCGTAACTCGCTCACAAATAATGGGATTCTTTTTATGGGGCATGGCCGATGATCCTTTTTGTTTTTTAGAAAATGGTTCTAAGATTTCATTGAACTCTGTTTTTTGCAAACCGCGAATTTCCACCGCCATTTTTTCAAGTGTCCCACCGATGATGGATAATGTCGTAATAAACTCGGCATGGCGATCCCGTTGCAATACTTGAGTGGAAACAGGGGCAATGTTTAACTGCAATTCATCACAAACCAATGCCTCAAGTTTGGGCGGCATATGGGCATAATTTCCAACGGCACCTGAAATTTTACCAACATTCGTGGTGTCAAGGGCCTTTATTAATCGTGCCTTATTTCGCTTCATTTCTTCATACCAAATGGTCAGTTTAAGTCCCAATGTTGTGGGCTCGGCATGGACCCCATGGGTGCGTCCCATGGTCAATGTGTATTTGTACTGATTGGCTTTTTCTTTTAGAGAAGTGAGCAGTACATCGATGTCTCTAAGTAAAATCTTTCCAGCGTCTTGTATGAGTAAGCTGAACGCTGTGTCAACAACATCTGAACTGGTCAGTCCAAGATGAACAAATCGAGAGTTTTCCCCGACATATTCGGCAACACAGGTTAAAAATGCAATCACATCATGATGAATTTCGGATTCGATTTCATCAATGCGTTCAACATTAAAATCTGCTTTATCTTTAATGACTTGGTAAGCTTCATTTGGAATGTTGCCAAGAGTCACATGGGCTTTGCATGCGGCCAATTCAACATCCATCCACTTTTGAAACTTGTTTTCAGGCTCCCAAACTTGAGCCATTTCTGGTCGAGAATAACGTTTTATCATGGTTAAATTGTAGCTCAGAGAAAGGGTTATGAAAAGTAAGATTCATTATGGGGTTCTAAAATTATAGGCTGCCGAACCAAAATATTTATCCAGGTTTTTGTCATAGTAGAACACAACAATATCTACAGTATCGGTGACTGCCGTCAATTCAGGTGCATACCCGGAGTGCCACAGAATGCTGCCATCTGAAAATGTGAGTTCTCCAGTCCCGCTATGTTCAACCACAACCAAGAGCTTTGCTGATTCATCCGGTTTATGTGAAAACACAATGTTTCTGGGGTTATTATCCACGTTAATATTAACAATCGATCCATGTCGCCAATCAATGGTGTTGATAATGCTGGTTTGTGTTTTGTGATAATTTAGCCCTTCGATGAACATGGTGCTGATCTCAAGCGCTTGATCGGGTGTGGTATCACTGTTCGTCATGGATTTTGCCAAAAAATTTCCGTCAAAAACCCCGGCATAGTTATCAGCACGTGTTGTATTGGATGATTGTCCATATATCCCCGCGGTAAATGTAGGGGAGGCATAACCAATGGCATCGGTCATCTCTGTAATCCCCGTGCCAGTTAATTCCGTATGAAATGCAGCCGCTGAGGTGGTGGGATTTTCGGTGACCATAATGGCCTGAATACCAGTGACTTCGCCAATGGTGGCACTCATCGTCACCCTCATTGGAATGGGGCTTGCGGTTTCAATGCCAATAACGCCCTCGGCATTTATGGATCGTCCTGATGTCCAGATGGGTGTTTCATCAAGTTTTTCTGATGTACTAGAACTTAAATGGCCTTGTCCGCCGGTAATGTCAGAAAGAATCCCAATATTGGCCGATGTTGCATGAATCACGCCATCAGTGGTCTCTCTATCAACAATTAAGCCGTACCCATTAAGTTCACTCGCTTGTTTTATATTCCCTGACACATCATTGATTTGAATGGGCCCCTCGACAATCAATCCATTGGTTGGGGGGGATGTGTCATTGCTTACATACGTGCTCCCCAAGCGAAGGCCTGAACTTAAATCAACCTCATTGGTTTGCGCTGAGTTGCCAATCACCAGTGATGTTTGCCCCATCAGTTTTTTGGTTTTAACGCCCATATTCGATTGATTCGAAGACAGTGGACTATTATACGATAATTGGATGGCTGAGTCTGTGGGGTTGTATTTAACAAAGGTGTAATGTGTTGTGGAGTGTTGATTTAACAGCAGGGCTCCATCGGAGATTAATACATTTCCCGTTGTAATGATTCCCGATGTGAAACCAGCGGGAATGCTGGTTGGGGTCCCAATGGTTAATCTTGCATTGGAGCTATTCCATAGAAACTGGGTGGTTTGGCCCATCTTAACAATTGAATCGGTGTATGCATATAAAATGGCATCCGGAATAAATGAGGTGAGTCCAGTTCCTCCTTTACTAACATCCAGCGGTACCACCAATTTACTCACATTAAACGTTGGAATATTTACTTGTTCAGCCGTAATCGATGCGGTTGTAATTTTGCTACCGTGAATATCATCAGTAGACAAAAACTTTGCACTGAAATCTAGGGTGTTATCCCCAAATCGATCCATCGGAAATCCACCCTCTGGGGGTGGGATAAAATTATTCCAATGAACACCATGATCTTTAAATTTTTCAGGGCTTAACTCAAAATCCCCCAAATGATTTTCTAAAATCGCATTGGCTGCAATGTTATCAGATACAATGGTCCCGTTTCTTATCTTGTCAGGAGTAAATGCTCCAGGCGCAAAGTCGTTTTTTCCAAGCGTTTTATCAATAATATGAGACGAATCAATGATGCTTTCTCCAATATTTTGAGAAGAAATGGCGTCGTCGGCCAATTCTCTCGAAGTAATGGAGCGAGCAACAATATGAACACCTTCAATTGATCGTAAGGAGAAATCAGCTTGGGTGAGGGTATGATCTAAAATATCCAGTGATGAGACCGAATCTTCAGCAATGTGTTGGCTTTCGACAGAATTGTCTTGAAATTTAATGGTCTGAATGGATCGGTTTTTGATGTGTCGACCAACGATGGCTTTGGGCGAGATATGACGCAATACAACCGCCCCATCCGTAATTTCATCATATAGTTCCCCATCATAAGCAAGAGCATCGGGTCCAATTTGCTCAGACGTCAGTTGAAAATTTTCAGTGGGAGTGGCACATGTTGGTGATGGGCAATCATCAAAGAATTTCGAATTTGTAACGGAATTATTAACAAAATGACGGCCTTGAAATACCACATCATTTACGGTTCTTTCATCCGCCACTTGAATTCCTGGGGTTTGATCAGACGTGAAATCAACCGTAGAAATTTCGCCATAACCAAGGTGTCGACTATAAATGGAATTTGTTGGGATATGGTAACTTTTAACAGCGTCAGAGTTAATGTGTTGTTCTTGAATTTGTGGGGAGGGAGTCCCCGCAGGGATTTCATATACAAAGTATGATTCATCAATAGTGTCCCCAGACATGGTGGTGGACAAAACTTCATGGGCAATATTAATGCCGGTGGCGGATTCAGTGGCAAAGTAGTTTGATGGGAGTTGTTCCGGAAGGATATCAACATCCGCAATCGCATGAAGTGCAATGTTATTAACGGCTATATTTGTCGAATTGACCATGTTTTCTGAAATATGATGCATGGTCACCGCTTCATCAACAAAATGAAGAGTATAAATACTATCGGTGGCAAGTTTTACATCACTTATCGCATTGTCTTCAATATTGTCGCCGTCAATATTTGAAAATACTCGGCCAGGCAAATCGTCTATGTTTAAGTGGTTGGTTTGAATCGCCCCATTTTGAAAATTCTCTGTATCCACTGAGTTGTCAACAATTTTATGAGAATCCAGCGAGTAAGAATTAAAGTTACTCCCTTCAATTGACCCGTCACTAATGGTTTGAGTAAGTACTGTGTTTTCAGGAATTGAATTCATCAGATCTGATACATAAATATATTGTGCATCTTTATTTAACGTTGGGGCAATATTTTCAGTAACACCAGCAATCAATACATTTAAATATTCAGTTCGAATATCGCCAGTTAATAAATGACCAGACCCTTTCAATGCATTGGCACTGACATGCCCACCAACAACCAAAATTTCTGTAGGATCTGTAGAAAATGAATTGGAGTTAATCCCAACTTTAATTTGAGGGCCAGTGACAAATGAATTGTGTATATTTGATCCTAAGTGTCGACCACGTCCATAAAGGTCCCACATAAATGAATTGTTTCCAAGTGGGCTTGATAGATTCTGTCCACCAATAAATCCATTGGCATATGTGGAGGAAGGGTTAATGCCATTAAATACAATATTTTGATCCCCAGTGATGGCGTTTTCCATTCCTTTAGCACTCATTACAACCCCGGGCGAACTAAACCCATTAATTTGGGTTGAAGCAAGTGCTATAAGGTTAATGCCGGTTAAATCGGAATCCGTGGAGCCAATCAATACACTGTAATCTGCACTCGCTTTGGTGACTGAGTTGACTGTGGGGGATGAAATATTGACCGCGCCAAATCCACTTGATATGGCATTGTTTCCAATGGTCACAGATGACGTGCCAATATTTTCTTTTAGAAACATATTGGTGGACATTTCTCCATTTCCAATAACAAGCGCACCTCGATTGGACACCCATAATAAATAGTCACCATCACCAATATAGGCAATATCGTCAGCAGATGGGTTTCCCAAAAAAACAACATTTCCGGATGTTACAAAACTATCCAATGGATTTTGAATACCAATGCCAATATTGCCGTTTGATTTGATATTTAATAGAGGGGTGGTTAAATTATTTTCAGGATACAATGAGTGCCCAGTAAATATTCCACTTTTATCAAGACGATGCCATCCGGAAGGCGTGTGTCCTTCAAAATAAGTATTTAATCGAATGGTGCCTGGGCTTGCATCAGCGGTGGTTCCAACCCGAATGCTTTGGGATGGATTAAACTCAGTAACAATGGGGGTGTCTGGAAACGTAAATTGTCCAGTCGGTGAAAGTTTGAAAACTTGATCATTGGTGGTGATAATATTGAGCGTGGATGGGTATTCAAACGTAGACCCATTCAACACTAATTCTGATGTGGATATTGATTGAACCCCAGCATCCTCACTAAGGATCCAGCCATTGGGATTGATAATCAGTGGGTAACTTACTGAATTTGACACAACGGTCAATGCATTTGTTCTTGTCAAATCGCCACTAAGAGAACTATTTTCAAAGGACGAATTAACGATGCTGAGTTGATTAGAAATAGCATCGTCTTGAAGCAGTGCACTGGTTGAATTCCAGATCCCTGAAGAAATGGTTCCAATGCCTGTGATATTAGGGTAAGCGCCAAACAAGCGCTCTGATTGAACCGTTCCATGAGAGATATTGGTGGCATTTAGATTGCTTACCAAGGGTGCTTCGCCTCGAAATGTGGCCTCTAAAGTATCTCTAATGGTGAGCAATGGATTAACCCCAATGCTTTGAGATTGTTGATTTTGAGTGACTTGCAAATTGCCACTAACATGCAAGTCTGTTTTTGGGTCCATGGTGCCTATGCCAACAAAGCCGGTGTCATAAAATATTCGCTCTGGATTTGTGACACGGGTCCATCGAATATAATTCATATCAAGTAAGTTGGAGGCATCCCCTATAAATGACGTGGCCTTCAATGTGCCCCCCACATGAAGTCGAGATTTGATATTGGTTGTTGCAATGGATACGTTGAGGCTTGGTTCTTCGAATTTAATCAAATTTTCATTTAAAAAAGAGCGAGTGGCTGTGGCGGTATCACTTTGAATGGTACGGGCAACCGAATGAATAGGCAGTGTGATGACTTCTGTATTTGTAAATGACGCAATTCCCAGATTTAAGTTGGATTGTGTACTGATACCCGACCCTGAAATGGTGATTTTTGCGGACAATAGATGGTCTTTAAATAATGTTGAATCCAAGTTATCTTCCTCTTCAATGGAGACACTAAGTATTCCCAATGCAATCACTGAGGTATAATTTTTAGTGAATACAACAGTGTCGTCTGGCTTGATTAATTCAAATTGAATGTCATAAATCCCACTGAGTGGCAATCGTTGATTATCGCTACCAGTGATGGAAATAAATGTTTCAAGGGCAAACGTTGATGGGGCGGCCATTAATAAATTAGAAAAGAACAGTAAGCAAGCGATTAAACCACCCCAAAAAAACACCGTGGGTGAACGAGCAAAGCGCATTACTTAAACTCCACCGGTTGAAGCCCGTAATAGGTAGGTATTCCGCTATTCACTTGAAGAAGAAATGAGAACATATGTATTTCATCCGTTAAAGCACCTTCCGGAACGGTTCCTTTTTCCCATTTAATTCCATCAGGAAATGTTGGTGTGCATGAACCGGATGCCGACACCATCAATGTTAAAAGATAACTGCCATCATTGGGTGGTGAGTTAAATGCATAGGTTATTGCTCCTGAGCAATTGTGTGTCATTTTGTTGCCTACTGTCCAATCAATGGTTGGGGTTGCGGAGGAATGAATTTTCTTATACACGGTTTTTTCAAATAGGGCATTCTCTTTGATGTGTAGGTTTTCTTGAGGGCTTTCGGCTGGCGATAGCCCTATACCGATATTCCCGGTAATTTTTACTGGGCCATCAAAATAAGCGGCCCAATTGGTTGGTGCGGCCGCCGAATCTTCAATGGTGCCAAAAACTGCGGCTGAATAATCTGATGTGAGTTTTCCAAGGCCAGAGGAAACCAGTGTTCCTGATGGGTTTTTTAATTCTGCGAGTACCCCAATGGATTGATTGTCTTGCGCATTAGTGATGACCACGCTGACTCCTTTTGCTCCAGTGGATGTTGCTTTTACACCAATTTGAGTAGCAATGACATCAATCCCAGTTTCTGATCCATTGGACAATATTCCGATGTTGCCGCCAATGCCTTTAATTCCAATCCCAGAATTTGTATCCGAGCTTTTTCCCCAGATGCCTTTGGCCCGAATGGATCCATTGACATCCAGTGCATGAGCTGGGGCATCGGTACCAATCCCAACATTGCCTTCAATGATAAGCCCATTATTTGGGGCGGTGGTGGTGCCAGCAAAGGCTGCGCCAATGGCCATACTGCCGGCAATATCCAATGCGTTGGTTGGGTTCGTAACCCCAATGCCAACTTTCTCGCTAACATATAATTTGTTTGTTTTCAGTGTTCCTAAAGGAACCGTTGTTCCATCAATGGCACCACCACCAGAAAGGTCGGGGCCAATGATGATAAACCCCTCCCCCCCATCTTGGCCAAAGCTAATGGAGTCATTCATGGATCCAAAAAAGACACCCCCACCTTCCGTTAAAATGTCACCTCTGACATGGAGTGCGGCGAGTGGGGTATCGGTATTGATCCCTAATCGTTCATTGGCATGATCCCAAGACAATTGAGTTTTATCACCACCCAAGCTGACATTGCCCGCCCCATCATCAACGCCAAGGACAATCCCATCAGCCAACGCCGAAAGGTCCGTTAAACCTGTGCCCCCTTTATCCGGTTGCAACACTCCGATCAATGCATTGGCTGAAATTGAGTTGTCGGCCAACTTATCTGAGGTGATGGTGCCATCTTGAATTTTACTTCCGGGAATACTGCTGTCCATTAGTTTGGCTCCAGGAATGGAATTGTCCGCAATGTAATTGGCAGGAATAGGGTCGGTAGTAATTTTATTCCATGGGATTGATGCATCCGCAATATTTCGAGATGTAACGGCATTATCGGCAATATGTTGATCTTGAATTGCACCATCCGATATTTTATCGGAAGTAATGGATCCAGCACTCAAGTCAGGTGCTTCAATCGCACCATCCATAATATCTGCGGATACAATTGAAAAATCAACAATATTTAGGGATGTAATGGAGTTGTCTTGAAGGTTAAACGATGCAATGCCTCCAACCGCAATATTTAGCGATGTAATTGAGTTCTCGGCCAACATATCCCCAGGGATGGAGGCCAAAGCAATATCTTGGCTGGTAATGGTGCCATCCAAGATGTGATTTGTTTGAACCGCATTATCCGAAATAATTTGACCGGTAATGGCACCGATGGCTATGTTTGTTGAAATGATGGCGCCATCGGCTAACTTTTCACCGCTGATTTGAGCAACATTAATGTGTTCTTCATGAATAGCATTATCGGCGATGTGTCGTTCAAGTATAATATTATTCGGAAGGTGCTGGGCATCAATGGCATCATAGCCAATCTTTTCAGCGGTAATGGTATTATCGTATATGCGACTATTTGTAATTACATTATCGGCAATATGATAGGATTGTATGGCATTGGTTGTAATATGACTGTTGAGAACATTGTAATTAACAATATGGCGTGAATAAATTTGGTTAGATCCAATATTTCGACTGGATACAACATCATTCCCAATATGCTGTGCTTGAATCGTATTTGCTGCGATATTGTCAGAAATGATTGTGGCCTTGGCAATATGGTGCGCCTGAATGGCATCGGCTCTAATATTAATGGATGCAATGGCCCCAAGCCCAATGTCTTGTGACGTGATGCTCTGATCAACAATACGAGATGAGTCAATGGTATCGAGGGCAATTTTTTCATTGGTAACTTGGTTTGCTGCGATATGGTTTGTTTTAATGGAATTTGGGGCAATATTTTTTGAGACGATACTGCCATCGGCAATATTTTGAGATGTAATGGCATTATTTTGTATTTTGTCGCTTGTAATGGCCCCATCAGCAATTTTTTCATTGGTGATGGCCCCAGACTTAATTTTGTCACTGCTAATGGCCAATTGCGCAATTTTATCGCCTGAAATAGTGTTGTCTCGTATATCTTCAGACGTAATGGTTCCATCCATAATGGATGTTCCAGAGACTGTGTTTTCTGGTAAAAAACCATTGGCATCACTCACATAGATGCTATTGGGTGATGCAACGGTTTCCGGGGCATACCCCCCCAATTTATTTGCAGAAATATTGCTTAATTGACTTCCATCACCTGAAAAAGAAAGCGCTTTAATGGTTCCCCCAACATTTAATGCTGTATCAGATTGAGGTGTAACTCCAATCCCAACATTTCCTGATGCATAAATAAGAAACTGCCCATCTCCAGAAGATTGACGTGGAGTTTCTCCATCAGAAAAGATAAACGTTCCATCATGATCAATGGTGATATTTTTCCCCATGGCCACACTATAATCCCCATTAATGGTATTTCCAGATCCTCCAATAATACTGGAATATTTTCCAGTAACTTTATTGGTTTGTCCTCCAATAATCGTGCTGTATTGCCCCCCGTCAATTGTATTTCCGCCACCAGAAGCCGTGCCCCCACCAACAATGACACTGTAGTGAGAGTTTAATTTAATTTCATTGTTATACCCTCCAATAATAACACTGCTTTCTCCACGGTTAATATTGGACATTCCACCGATGATGACAGTATGTTGCTCACTGGCCAATCCTGAGTGCCCAAAGACAACACTATTTTGACCAATATTGGCGTCATCCCACTGTGTGGTATCAACATAACCTGATCGAAACGCTGTTTTTTTTGGGTACCACATCATTCGGGTTCCGGTGCCTGCGGTTGTTAAATTGGGCAAGTTGCTCCCAATAGATTTTCCATTAAACACAACATTGCCACTGACCACCAGATGATCGGTAATATTCGGGCTAGGAATTCCTCCAATGCCAACTTTGGCTTGATCGGTGATATAAATTAAATTTTTAATCTGATCCCCTTCAGCATGCAATGCATGAGAATCAAATTGAGCATTGTAGTCCAACTGAACCCACTCACCTTGTCGGTAGCCTTCAAATTTATTGTCATGAAATCGAATGACCCCATCAGCGGCAACCAGAGATGAGCCCAATTTAATGCCTCCGTTCACATCAAAGTTTGTGGCCGGGGTCGTTGTGTTGATTCCGATGGATCCAGTGGGTGAAATGAACAGTCCTAGGGATGAACTGGGACGAATTTCAAGGCCATTGCTTGCCTTTGTTTCAATGACATTTCCGGAAATGAGTATGGTATTATTTAGGCTGACGGATCGTAGTGATAAGTCCCCAGTATTGGTTATTTTCCACTGAGGGGAAGATAGGCTCAGGTCATTGTTTCCAGTGATGGTGGTTGCTCCAACCAACGTTAAATTTCCAGAAATTGTGTTGGATCCCTCGATGGCGCCACCATTAATGGTGAGTTGATCCACAATGTACTGATCTTCAATTTCTGTGCCTTGCCAAGTACCGGATGTAATGGTTCCAACACCAGAAATTTGAGGGTAATCACCGGTTAGTAAATTATGATGAAGGGTTCCTTGGTTAATTTGAGATGCATTAATATTGGTGATTTGAGATCCATCGCCTTTGAGTGCATTGGCTTTAATGAGTCCACCAACCATCAAGTTGCCGCTAACAATGACGTTTCCACTGACGTCTAGGATTGATCCTGGAACCATGGTGTTAATGCCAACATTTCCTGATGAATAGTACACATTGTTTGGATTGGTTGGGGTTTTGAGCCAAATGAGCCGGTCATCAGAAACTTGAATATTGGTTAATTGTGACCCATCCCCAACAAAAGTGGTGGCATTGACTGTTCCGCCGACATCGAGGGTGTATGCGGGGCTTGTGTTATTGATTCCGACACGCATATTGACGAAATCAAGTTTCATCAGGTTTTCATTGTTGATTTTTTCGGCTTTGGTCGCAATATCACTGTGAAATGAATATGGCACAGATTTTAACATAATAAAGTCAGTTTGTTGTGGATCACCATTAATGTAGGGTGTGAATCCAATCCGAAGATTGTCATCATTAAAAATTTCAGCATTTAACGTTTCTGTTTTGCCTAAAATAGCAATGAAAGAGCCATTATTAATGAGAAGATCTGGGAATGTTTCGACCCAAATGGGTGGGTCATCAATATCAAACTTATAGACCCCGATATCCATTCTAATTTTTCCATTGAATTTCGAGGTGCCGCCAATGGCCACACTGGCTTGCACCAGCAGGGTAGTAGGGGTGCTGGTCTCAGCATGATTGTGTGCTGATGTTAAGAATACTAAAATGAATACATAGATAAACAATCTCTTTAACATACGGTTTCCTAAATGAGTCAAATAATTAACGTGACTTTGATTACCTTAGTTTATTCCCTATTTTTAAGGGGCTTAAACATAAAATACCCCCCGCCTGAGTGATGGAAATCACGTGAGGAGAGGAGGGGATATTTTACCGAAAGCACGCCCGAAGGGGAGGAGTGGTTGAGGGAGGTGAGACATGACAGATGGAGCCCCCTCCTGAGTGATGGATAAGTTGAGACGCATTTCAGTTGGTAAGCATCGGTGGTTTTTGATTATTTCATGCTGATTGGATTACTATTGGATTATGGACGGACAAATCGCCGCACTGTTTCAACAGGGAAAATATGACGGGGTAACAATATTGCATGAAGAAAATCATGGGCCAATGGGACATGTGTCTCGCTATTTTGTGGCAGTATCGTATTTGTTTTTAGCGAATTATCAATCGGCGAAAACGATATTCATTGATCTTAAGAAACAGCGAATGCAGTTGCCGGATTATTCAACATATTTGGCGTTGACGTATGTGAAAACAGGCCAACTAGAATGTGCAAAAAAAACCATTGATTTAGAGCGTGGGCAATCATTGCTCTATTTTGAAACCAATGTTGAGATTTCAATGAAGTTGGGCATGTTTAAACGGGCCGGTCGACTGATCAATCGTGCCAAGGCTATGGCACTCTCATCGCTATCATTGGGCATTAATGAGGCATTGTTGAGATTGTTTCGACGGGATTTAAAATCAGCTGAAGACATATTATTAAAATTACTGGAAACTCACCCCGATCAAGTATTGGTGGTGGATCAGTTGGTAAAAATTTACATGAAAATCAAAGCCGGAGAAAAATGTGAGAAACTCATGTTGGGGTATTTAAGATATTCCCCCAACCACATCCCTTATTTATGGGCCTTAGTCATGCGCTATGGTGGTCAGGGACGCTACAAAGAAATGAAGCAAATGCTACGTAAAATTAGCGAAAGTGATGATATTGCAGAACATGTATTTAGAGAGATATTCGCAATTCCTGCCGTATTTGATTCAAAAGAGGCGCGAATTGAATTTCGTGATCTAATGAATCAACGATTGGATGATGTGATTGCTCGGGGCGTATTTCCAAACCGGCCGGACAAAACCTTTTCTTCAACCCCGTTTTATATGGTATACCATGATGAATTAAATCGAGATCTGTTTGAGAAAATGTCAAACGTCTTCAGACAAGGGCTCATCAAGCCACCCAAGTTAAAGAAAATAACCCAACGAAAAAAACCAAAGATAGCCATTATTTCACAAAATTTTTATAAGCATTCGGTCATGGACTTTTATTTTCACACCATTGTAAATTTGCCCGAAGCATTTGATGTTACCTTAATTTATATTGACCCCATTCACATTGATGATATCACCAAAGCCCTATTTGAACGAGCCAATACGGTCTTAATGCCATCGGATCAGCATGAGGAGCTCATCCCCCTCATCGTTGAAGGTCAATTTGACATGATCGTTTACCCTGAGGTTGGCATGTCCAGTGCCATTTATTATTTGAGTATGCTTCGTTTAGCCCCCATCCAAGTGGGATTGATGGGGCATCCTGAAACATCTGGGAGCAAATCCATGGACTATTTTGTGAGTTGGAAAAACTTTCATTATGACCAACCAAAAAAGCAATTTACTGAAACCGTTGTACAGCTTGAAAAATTGCCCATTTGTTATGATTACCCCTTAGAAATGGATGGGATTAAAAAGACAAGAAAATCATTGGGCCTTCCAAACAACCATCAGGTTTTATTTACCGTTCCAATGATGTTATTTAAAATTCAACCCGAATTTGATGAAGTAATAATAAAGATAATTCAGGAAAGTCAACAGCATCGAGTCGTGCTCATTTGTTACAATCGTATTGAAAAGTTTATTTTTGATCGTTTGAAAAAAAAGTTAACAAAAAATGAACTGAAACAGCTGATATTTTGCCTGCCCTTTAAACGACGAGACTACTATGCACTCATCAAGCATTCAAATGTTGTTCTTGAAACATTTCCATTTGGGGGAGGGAACACTGTGTTGCATGCGATGGCGGCAGGAACGCCGGTAATTTCATTGAGGGCAAATCAATTAAAAGGGGCCTTTGGTGCCGGTTATTATGATTATTTGGGTGAAACAGAGTATTCCGTCAACACTGTTGATGAGTACATTCAATTGGCCATTAGGGTGGCGAATGATGCAACGGTTAAATCACGTTATAAGGCGATGATTCAAAAAAATAAGGATAAATTATACGGCAATATGGATGGCCCTCGTGAGTTTTATGAGTGGTTAAATTCTGTGTTGAACAAAAAACTGGGCTATAAAGATTTGGGGTAGGGCTATTCTTTTACCAAATCGTGGGTGATTGGGTCAATAATTCCGCCACCCAAAATACGGTCCCCTTTGTACAATACACAGGATTGACCAGGCGTAATAAATGCATGGGGGCTGTTGAGTTTAATGGTCGCTTGACCAGGGTGTGTTTGGCTCACCGATGCTTTGATGGGCTGCATTAAATAACGTAATTTTATATCCACAGTTTGAGACGGTAATAAATTGCCGCTAACAGTGGTGAATGTTGATAGCGTAATGTCATGTTGGTTAAGATCATCTTTTTTTCCAACAAATACCGTATTGCTGGCTTCGTCAATTCGATGCACATAGAGTGGTGTGGGATGCGAAATATTCAACCCTTTGCGTTGCCCAATGGTATAGTTGTGAATGCCATTGTGATGACCTAAAATGGTGCCATCCAAGTGTTTAATATCCCCCGGTCGAATATCTTGTGTTGTTAATCGATCTTCAACAAAAGATCGGTAACTTTTTTGAGACACAAAACAAATCTCTTGACTATCCGGGCGATTGGCATTGAGAAGGCCAAGCTCATTGGCTTTGGCTCGAATTTGATCTTTGGTATACCGGCCCAGTGGAAATAGCAACCGTTTTAATGTGCTTTGATTAATCATGTATAGAAAATAAGACTGATCTTTTCCTTGATCATTGGCCGCTTTGATATAGCATTCATCGCTGTTTTTGGCTTTGGTAATTTTGCAATAATGGCCCGTCGCAATGTAGTGAGCATCAAGCACATCGGCGCGCTTTAATAGTTCATCAAATTTTATAAATCGATTGCACTCAACGCATGGGTTTGGGGTTTGCCCAATTTTATACGTTTGAACAAATGGATCAATGACTTTTTCTTTGAAAATATCCCTCGAATTGATGACGTAATGACGAATGTCCAGTGTTTGGCAAACGCGCCTAGCATCCGATACCGCGCCTAAGTTGCAACAAGCGGATTGCTTTTGTTCCTCAAAAGGAAGCAGTTGCATCGTAATCCCAATCACTTCATAACCACGTTCCTTTAATATGGCGGCTGTCACGGAAGAATCGACACCACCACTCATGCCAACAATCACACGTTTTTTATTCATTTTAGCATTATATCGCATTCGAATTCCATCGGCCAGACGCAGTAAACTTAAAGCGAAGGGAAATAAGATAAATAACAATCATTTGACAATATAAAAAACAAAATATTTAATAGAATTAATTAACTTCTACTTAGAATGGAGATGTCAAATGAAAATTGAAAATTCTGGGCGCTACCCTTTGGGGATTCAAAACTCAGAAATTAAAAATACGATTATTTGGAAACGTTGTGTGCGTAATAATGCAACACCCAAAGGTTTTCACATTGACGATGATGGAGATATACAAACCGTTACAGAAGCTCAAAATAACCAGAATCCTTAAATAAAAGAGGTGGTTAACGTTCATGTTGGAAATTGTTGGATCAGGGCGTATACTATCGGTATGTCTCATATCATTGATTCTGTTGGTAATACACCGCTCATACAGATTCCATACGAAAAAAATAAAAATGTTCATATTTATGCGAAATGTGAATGGTTCAATCCTTCAGGGTCTGTAAAGGATCGCGCCGCCGCCAATATGATTACGACCGGATTGGAATCGGGTCTGGCCATGGGGAAAACATTGATTGATGCCACCAGTGGCAATACGGGCATTGCCTATGCCTTGTATGGCGCCAGTTTGGGGGTGCCCGTCGAATTGGCATTGCCTGAAAATGCATCCGAAGAACGGCAGTTAATTTTAAAAAATTATGGTGTAACATTGCATTTGACCAGTGCCATGGAGGGAACGGATGGGGCACAACGTTTTGTCGAATCATATGTTAATGACCATGCGGATCGTTACTTTTATCCCAACCAATATGCCAATGATGCCAATTGGCAGGCGCATGTAAAGAGCACCGGTCCAGAAATTTGGTCTCAAACCAATGAAATGATCACTCATTTTGTGGCCGGCTTGGGCACCACTGGAACCTTTATTGGTACGAGCCGATTTTTACAAACCAAGGGAGTTCATTGTGTTTCAGTTGAGCCCAATAATCCCATGCATGGCTTGGAAGGGTGGAAGCATATGGATACCGCCATTGTTCCCAAAATTTATGATGACACGGTGGCCAATGACACCATGGCCGCGGATACCATTCGCAGTTATGAAATGGCCAAAGCGGCCACCAAGTACTTGGGATTATTTTTAAGTCCAAGTGCCGCAGCTAACCTGGATGCTGCCTTGCGATTGGCCGACGAATTAACTCACGGGGTGATTGTAACGGTATTTCCGGACAATGCCATGAAGTATTTAAAAGAATCATTTTGGAGTGACGATGATTTCAATATCGACAACCCATTTGGCTAACATGCGTGCCCATGCGGAGGCGGATTACCCACACGAATGTTGTGGTGGGCTATTGGGTACATTTGACGGGGAAAATAAAGTGGTGACCAAAACAGTCCCCTTGCAGAACCACTGGGAGGACATTCCTGGGGAAGATAAAACCCGTCGGTTCAGGGTCACGTCCGAAGATTATAAGATGTTGGAGGATAAGGCAAAAAATGATGGCCTCATGTTACTGGGATTTTATCATTCTCATCCTGATCATCCCCCCATTCCTAGTGAGACGGATGTAACATTTGCATGGCCATTTTTTTCATATCCCATTCTAAGCATTAAGAAGGGCGTTTTTGATAACATTCGCTCCTATGAATTGATCGGGGCTAAATTGATTGAAGAAGCGTTGCATCATTAACGTGAATGGGGTCTATATGGATAGGATCATCCGTCACGGTTGGTATAGAAATTCTTTTCGGCAATTTGTTGAATTCCAATAAACAGCTGATCAGGGTTTCTTTGAGGGGCTCTATGAAGATTAAGGCTGGATAGGCATTGGAACCCGTGTGGGCAGGACTTAAATTTAGTGTCGGGAATATTATTGACTGCCGATTTAAATTCAGAAAATGTGTTGAAATGTTTCGGATGCAAACCTATCGCTGCCAAATCATTCAATGTGAGGCCTAAATATTCAGTGGGTTTAAATGGTTGCCCCGAGTAATCAAAGAATCGTTTAAAATCAGGGACAGGTTCTCCACGGTGATGCATTTCAAATACATCCTTAAAAAAATCCCAATGAACATCATATCGCGCTTGAGATATTGAATTGCCAGTGCCGTGGTCATCAATGGCGATATTTATATTGAAGTCTTTCGGTGTCAACTGAAGCTGTTGTGCCCCGATGGTTAGTAAATGGACCAGAACGTGTTTTAATTTCTCTGAGAGATTGGCCTCGCTTATCTTATTACCTCGAATCGATACTGAACGAGGCCCATTTAGTAAGTCGTTCACACTAAGACTGGTGAGCGCCTGGTCTAGTTCAATGGGCAAAGGAATTCCCACGGGGTGGATGCATTTTTGTGAAAGGTCTCTTAGGAAGAAGGGCAGGGGCGCCATGACATTTGATGGTGAGTGCGAACGATGGTTGTTTTGAGTTGGAGCCTTTGTTTCTTGGAGCAAAGTTTGCCTGGTATAAAGTCGGCCATCTAGCAATGCGAAAAGCTTAACAAATCTATCCCTCCATTTTAATGATGGTTTCTTTGAAGCATTTGGACGCGGCCTCTTCGTATGGGATGCTCCAGGAGGGAAAGAAGAGCGACCAATTTTATATCTGTAATATTCAGTTAATTGAAGTTTATTCACTTTTGTACTCCACAGGTCCCCAACGTTGAATTTTCTGATTTATGAATACCGTCATTCCCATTGCATTTATTATTTTCAAGTTCAGGTAATTCATTAATGAATTGAACATTCCTTGGGGGGGCGTGAACATCAAAGAAACAAGGTTTTAATGGGGGTAACATGGCAATGAACGCCTTGACGCTGATTCGTCCTTCGATAAAACCGTCAATCATTTCCTCCGTGTAGGCATGCCAAGCAGGTCGAAACAGACTGGCGAATTGAATTTTTTGACCATTCGGTATTGTTCGGTCATTAAAAATCTTATCGTGTGCAAGGTCGAAAAAGAACGCCATTTTTTCCCGTGGAATTGGTGCATTTATTTTTTCGGTGAATTTTTCTGGGATTGGGATTGGTTTAGTGACGGAGCTAGTGGTAGAGAATGGATCTATATCAATAACCAAGCTTGGGGATATGCTTTCTTGAGCCAATTGGTTATGGCCGTTATTTGATTTTGTACAAGAATGAGGATGCGTACCACATCTCGCGGATATTATTCTTATTTAAGTTCCCATCATGCACCATCATCTAATAATTATCGTTTGAATCAATGCGTAAATTTCATCCATTTTCTTAGGTAGCCAGAATCGGTGTTGGTTTGAAGATGATAAGCATCAACGTTATAATAAAAATTATTCTAAAATCTGAGGTAACCAATATGTCAAAAAAAATTCTTATTCCAACCCCACTTCGCCCATTTGTTAATCAGCAAGAAGTGGTGGAAACCCAGGCCAGTAATGTCAATGACGCGCTTAAGGACTTGGTGCTAAATTTCCCAAAATTAGAGCAGCACTTATATGATGGCAATGGAAATTTGAGAAAGTTTATTAATATTTACGTGAATGATTCCGACATTCGTGATCAAGATGGTGTGAACACCAATTTATCTGACAGTGATGAGGTCTCCTTGGTCCCGGCTATTGCTGGGGGGATGGCATGACCACTTTAAACCAAGATGAAATTAACCGCTACTCCCGGCATTTAATTTTGTCCGAGGTCGGCCCCAAAGGGCAGGAGCAATTAAAAGCCAGTTCCGTGCTTTGCATTGGTGCTGGGGGATTGGGTTGCCCACTGTTGTTGTATTTGGCTGCCGCCGGTGTGGGTCGCATTGGCATTGTTGATTTTGATGTGGTGGATGAATCCAACTTGCAGCGTCAGGTATTGTATGGCGTGTCCAGTGTCGGTAAATCAAAAGCACAAGTGGCCAAAGAGCGTTTATTGGATTTAAATCCCCATATTACGGTTGAGGTTCACGAAACTCGGTTAACATCCGATAATGCCCTTGAGCTTTTTAAACAGTATGATGTTGTGGCGGATGGCACGGATAACTTTGCCACTCGTTATTTGGTCAACGATGCCTGCGTATTGGCGGGTAAGCCCAATGTGTATGGGTCCATTTTTCGTTTTGAAGGCATGGTATCGGTATTTAATTATGAGGGCGGCCCAAATTACCGTTGTTTGTATAGCGAGCCACCACCTCCCGGGTTGGTGCCATCATGTGCCGAGGGTGGGGTATTGGGCGTATTGCCTGGCGTGGTGGCCACCTTGCAGGCCACCGAAGTCATTAAAGTGTTATTGGGGTTGGGCAATGTGTCCAGTGGCAAATTATTGGTCTATAACGCCTTGAAAATGTCATTTAAAGAACTAAAGATTACCAAAAAAGATGATTACGAAATTAACGAGCTGATTGATTATGATCAGTTTTGTGGCATTCCACAACAACAGGAGGAAAAAGTGATCCCAGAAATTTCAGTCGAGCGATTAAAAGAAAAGTTAGACGCCAACGAAGATTTTACCTTGATCGATGTGCGTGAAGAAACAGAATTTGATATTTGCAATATTAATGGTCAATTGATGCCACTCAATCAATTGGACGCATTCTTGGGGGATTTAGATAAATCAAAAGAGTATGTGGTGCATTGCAAGATGGGCGGGCGCTCAGCAAGGGCGGTTGCAGAAATGCAAGACGCAGGGTTTACCAACGTCAGCAATTTGGCTGGCGGTATTTTGGCATGGATCGACAAGATCGATGCATCGCTGGATCGTTATTAATTATTTTTTTGAGGGGGAATGATGGGGCGATGTTGTGCATCGCCCCGAAAGTTTAATTGGTGGCTAATATGGCGGATGAGGTGGTAACGGTTGCACCCGTAAATAAATTGGCAACGGGGCATTCGGCTTCGGTTTGTTGAACCAGTTCGTTAAAGCGATCGGTTGATAATGATGGGGCTTGTGCCTCAACGGTTAAATCAATATGGGTAATTTTAGGTGGTTTTTGACCCGCATCCAAGGTGACCTTAGCCACGGTTTTTACTTGCGTGTTTTCAAGGCCTTCGTTGGTAAATAGGGCACTTAAATACATTGAAAAGCAGCTAGAAATAGCGCCTGCGAGTAATTCTTCGGGGTTGGTGGTGTTGCCTGTTTCAAAACGTGATTGAAAATCATACGCGGTTTGAACATTTGCTTTGGGTAATGTTAGCTCACCCGCCCCTTCTTTTAATGTGCCGTTCCAGATAGCGGTGGCTTGATTTGACATGTCTTCCTCCTAAAGTGTGATGGTTTTATTTTATCTGAAATGGCAGATAGAGTTCAATTGGGTATTTGGTGGATAATCATGAGGCAAGCAATGCAAACGAACGCAATTTAATTGGTTCAGATTTTAAAAGCATGTCGGAAAACCATGCTCTGTCTAAAGTAGGATCAGAACGTTTAATTCGACCGGGTCATACGGTAGATGATGTCAACCAAGCAGGCATTTCTGAATACTTTCCACCTGAAAAATGTTGCATCAATAAGCCGATCTTTTGTTTGTCAGTGAGTTTTTTTTCTCTTACTTTCCCTAGCCTGAATTAAAATTTGTTCAATCTTTGAATGACGAAAATATTTAGCTGTAGTTATATTCTCTGCCGTAACATTCGCCCCAGTGCTAATTAAGACTTGGACAATGGGTACGTGATTATTTATATGATTTTAAATAATTTGTCTTTGTTTAGTGTGATGCACTTATGAATGTCCTCCTATCTTAAAATACAATAGTTTTATATTGTCTAAAAATTGTCTAAAGATGGCAAAGTGAAGATCAAGGGTAGTGGTGCAAAAATGAGTGTAAGAAGTGTCAATAGGGTACACCCTACATATTCCCGCTATCACTCGGTTTTGAACAACTATTAAATGAACCGATAAATTTAGAAGAAAATATTATAGAGGGTCTTTTATATGCATCTATTTTACACATTATTATAATTGGTGTTTCACGCTATAAATCAAAAAAATCATTGTCGAAGTCCATTGAAATCAGTACCGATACGGAAATAAAAGCTTGTGCACGGGTGTCATTGTATTCGTAAAACATACTATATCTTTAGCGTAACCCCATCCGGCATATAGTTGCTTCTATATCTCATATTGACTCTATCTTCAAAAATCATGGTGTTGTATCCATAAATATTGGCTGTTTGAAACGCCATTGCTACGGTTTCACTGACCATTACTTTAAACATATGTTCATGCATCCGTCCAAGATGTGTTGTTCCCATACAGCCCTTGTTGAAAACCAACCGCTTAAATCGATCAATATAGTTTTCTTCCCCTTCTTTTAATGTAGTACTCTTTTTGTATATGCACGCATCTTTGTCCAATGCATCATGAATCCGGTGGCATACGTTAATCAGAAAAAATTGTGTGATAACCCCTGTTTTCGTATGAACCTCTATCGGGAAAGCTTCATAATCGTTTGGGCATACATCATCCAACACATTGAGAACCCTCTGGTTACCGAATGGAACTTGGAAACTTAATTCAATGGTATCCATCTCTTCTAGTTCCTCTTTCTCGAAATCACTAATGTATGGGAGGGGGTATCGTCTTTCATACCAATCAAGGGTTCGCTTTAATTCATCAATGCGCTTCTGCTTAACGTGTTCCTGTCTTTCATGGGTTCCATTTAATAGTTCTTCAACACCACATTTTTTTTTCCATCTCACCATGGCTTGATCCAATGGAACTCCACGTAGGAAAATTGACTCATCCACATTCACCCCATTTTCTGGCCCCCCTGCTGGCCATCCATCACTTCCACCAAATGCATCCCACTTATACACCCTTTTATCACTCATTGTTACCCTACTTTCTTTTACTACATCCAAGAGGGTCAACGCCCCCTTTCATATGCTTTTATATCATTGAAATCTTCCATACATTAAAAGACTTTTTATGGCTCGTCAATGGAGTCGGCCGCCTTGCTAAAATGGCTTACACTCTCATCCTCCACATTTATTTTTAATTTCAC
>DBHX01000021.1:34172-34434 GCA_002296285.1 bacterium UBP8_UBA817 | reverse complement strand
TTCAATATCTTCAGCAATGATAACCAATGGCTTATTGGCTTGAACAACTTTCTCAAGAACCGGCAAAATATCTTTAATCGCCGTAATTTTTTTATCGGTTAATAAAATAAACGCATCTTCCATATCTGCAACCATTCTATCTTTATCGGTTACCATATAAGGAGAAATGTATCCTTTATCAAATTGCATCCCTTCAACCACTTCAAGCTCGGTGTTAATTCCTTTGGATTCCTCAACAGTAATTACACCTTCTTTACCAACT
>DBHX01000021.1:0-33854 GCA_002296285.1 bacterium UBP8_UBA817 | reverse complement strand
TACACCTTCTTTACCAACTTTTTCCATGGCATCTGCAATTAAATTACCGATGGTTTCATCATTATTTGCAGAAATAGATGCCACTTGAGCAATCGCATCTTTGGTTTCAACTGGCTTTGAAAACCCTTTGATTCCTTCAACGATTACGTTCACAGCTTCTTGAATACCACGCTTTAACTCCATTGGGTTGGACCCTGCAACAACGTTCTTTAAACCTTCTTTAAAAATTGCGTGACCTAGAATAGTTGCTGAGGTCGTACCATCACCAGCAATATCATTGGTTTTGGACGCTACTTCCTTTAATAATTGAGCCCCCATATTTTGAAATCGGTCTTTTAATTCAATTTCTTTGGCAATGGTTACACCATCATTTGTAATGGTTGGGGATCCCCACTTTTTTTCTAACACCACATTGCGTCCCTTTGGACCTAAGGTAACACGAACAGCCTCAGCAACTTGCTCGATACCATCCGCGAGTGAACGCCATGCTTCTTCAGAATACTTTAATTGTTTTGCACTCATACTTTTACTCCTTATTAACCTTTGATTGCTAAAATATCTGATTCTTTAATAATCAAATAATCTTTCCCACCTTCTTTAAACTCAGTTCCACCATATTTTGAAAAAATAACAATGTCCCCAACTTTTGTTTGAAGAGGCGTTAAGTCACCTTTATCATTGTAACGACCTTGGCCAACAGCCAATACTGTGCCCAGTTGTGGCTTTTCTTGAGCTGCATCTGGTAAAACAATACCGGATGCGGTGGTTGTTTCTGCAGCCTCTTGCTCAACAATAACTCGATCTGCTAATGGTTTATATTTCATAGATTCCTCCTAATAATTTAGCACTCATCATCCCAAAGTGCTAATCATCATATTAACGAATACCAGTCAGCCTCAACAAATCGATTTATCTTGATGAATTAACAAACAAATAAGTTCCGCATACAATAGTAAACTCTTATAAAAGCAAAAGCCCTTATATTAAAACTATTTACAAGACTTATTCGTAATTTGTTACCGCATGTGTTACAACAAAGCCTGTCATTCATTGAACGGATCCAATAGGCGTGACCATTTATGTTAATGGTGATGAGTTTGGAACAACACCAAAAGAAATGAACATAACTCTTGTAAAAGATCATATTATTACCATTGTACTGGATGGGTACAAACAAGAAACCATCGAAATGAAACGAAAATTTTAAAAAAAAAGAAGCTAAAAATATGACCCAAAGTAAAATTAACTCAGCTTCCATGGTAAACGCAAATCCGCTCAGCATCGCAGAGTTTGTCATGCAAAGCTCCGGAACTGTAAACCCTAATAATTTCACATTTGAAAAAAATACCATCACCATCACACTAAAAAAGAAATACGTTCTACTTGTTTGAATCAATTGAATGAATTAATATTATAACCATATTGTTGCCGAGGTGGTGAAATTGGTAGACACGTTGGACTTAAAATCCAATGGACTTTAAAATCCGTGCCGGTTCAAGTCCGGCCCTCGGTACCAAAAAAGATAAAAAAAAGCTGATCTGAAATGATTTAGGTCCAGAAACATATCTCTCGATATGCACCTTCCTCTAAAATCATCCCACCTAGAACGAAGTTGACTGAGCACATAACACCGAACCATCAAAATGAGGGAGCAATTGCTTCACCGCATCAAAGACTCTCACTTGATGATCCAATGACTGGCATGGCACAAACAACGTTGAACCAGACCCAGACATAACCACTTTATCAGTTAATGCATTCAATAAATGTTGATACAAGTCACCCAATGCAGGGGCAATGTCAAACGCCGGCGTCTGCAATGCATTATGCCCCACAACCTTAAGTTGATCATCTGTCACTTGATCAAGAACATCAAATCCGCCTCGAGAATCTAAGGCACGATATACACCGCCCGTTGAACAATGAATATTGGGTAAAATGAGAACAAAATACGTCGCATCAATTAATGACAAATTGGGATGGATGCAATCGCCAGTACCATACACCTTCGCTTGACCACCATAAAGAAAAAATGGCACATCAGACCCAATACTTTTTGCAATGTGACACATGTCTTCTGTGCTAAAATTCAATGATTCCAATTCATTCAATGCCAACAATAAGGTCGCGGCATTGCTGCTCCCACCACCCAGACCAGCACCTGAGGGTATATTTTTTTTTATCGACACATGCCACCATTGAGCTAAATGCTCAGACAATGCATCCATTACTGCCGTACATGTATTGGACTCTGGAAGATCCATCCCTTCAAACTGAACCGTATGCGTGGCTGTTGGTGATATCGATATTGAAATGACATCATGCAAATCAATCAATTGAAATATAGATACTAACGAATGAAGGCCCGCTTGATTTGGCGGGCCAACAAATAAGTTCAAATTAAGTTTAGCGTAAGATTTATAAGTACTATTCAATTACAAGTTTTCAATCTGTCGCTCTATTTTAACCGTTTCCTTACCTGAATCTAAAATATTTTTAAACTTATCTCTTTTCTTTTGTGTGAGGATCTGGTTGCTAATATTTTCATACACAGCATCCAAGGATTGGCTTGGAACAACCCGAGAATCATTGAATTGAATAATATGATACCCAAATTCGCTTTTAACAACGCCAGAAATTGGAACCTTTTTAGTTAACTTGTACGCAGCCTTTGCAAACTCAGGAACCAATTGCTCTTTTCTGACCCAACCCAATTGTCCACCTTGTGCTTTGGACGGATCAATTGAATATTTTTGAGCCAAATCTTCGAATTTACCACCTTTTCTCAAAAGGCCTTGAACCCTTTTAGCCTCATCTTTTGTTTTGAGTAAAATATGACTTAAATTGCGGGTCTCATACTCAGAAAACTGAGCTTGATTGGTCTTATAGTAACCTTCAACTTCATCACGTGTTACCTCGGCCATATTATCAACTTTTTGTTGGATGTAAAAATTAATCAACGCTTGACGCTCCAAATCCGCCAATGTTTTTTTGAAATCTTTATTGCGTTGCATACGATCTTTTTTAGCCATCTGATAAATTACTTCTTCCTCTATGATCTGATCTAAAAGACGGACTTTATTTTCTTTTTTCTCAAAATAGGTCTTCAATTGTGGGTCCAAATTAGAAATTCGATCATTAATATCATCAACCGAATAAACTTTAGATCCGACCTTCGCAATCACCTTTGAATCCTCAACCTTGTTCAAACAACCAGTCAAAGACATTACTAATAATGTTAATAATAGAAAATTTTTCATAACTTTCCCCTTTAAATTTTATTTAACTTAAGCCTATAAAATTTTTAAAATAATCTCAATATATTTTTCAATTTGACAACAAAACAAAAATAAAAAATAATTAATTATGGTAAATATAAACACATCGGGGGCAGCTTCTGGGCGGGACTTCTCGTATGGGGCCTCACGCGTCAAGGAACCAGATTTTATTGAACTCTATGATGAAATCATTAATAAACTTAATCTTTTAACAAACATAACCGATGAAACCACATTTAAAATTGAGTTAAATAAAATACGAAAAAAAATGCACAAATTAATTACACAGTATTTTGATAGCTCATTATCTGAATTAAAAACCATGGGGCATTATAAAGATGTGGCGACATCACATGTTAATGAAATCAAGCGAATCCGGAAGAAATTAAGCATATGACAAAATTAAAAGAGTTTAACCATGACGATCAACTTTACTACATCAGTAATTTCATTAATCATTGCAACCGAATTTGCAACAAATTTTCAAACGGATCAGATGAAAAAACAACCGTTTCAGCGGAATCTTTACTATTAAAACAACTAATGCAACGCTAATTAATTTCTAAGTTCAAACCTAAAACGGTATTGAGTTCTTTAGTAATTTCAGCCGTAATAACATTTGGGATTTTTTTAACGAAGAATGATTTTGTTACAGATTCCTTCGATGGTTCCAAGCAACCATTTTTTACCAGATATGCAAACGCTGATTTAATGACCTTATCAGAAACACGTAAGGTTGTGTCTTCAATACTTTTTTTTATATCAGCAATGAATTGCTCTTCAGATTTTGTCGATGTATCCATAATTATTTATGATATTCCAAAATTAAAATATTCTCAATCATTTGATTTCAAACGCCCCAATGAAACCCCTACTTTATAGGTGTCATCCATTAAATATCCCGCAACACGAATGACATCATCCAATGTGACCGCATCAAGCTTAGACTCAATATCTGAAATATCTGACATTCCAGTATTATAAATGAATTGACGCCCCAACCAATTTGCCCACGCAGAGGATCCCTCTAAATTAATGATAATACTACCTTTTAACTGCTGCTTGGATCGCTGAAACTCCTCTTGATTAACACCGTCCGCCAATAAAATCTTAATCTGCTCCATAATACATTCAACGGCTCGATGATAATTTTCCTTTGATGTGCCTGCATAAATTTGAATGGCACCCGTATCACGATAAAAACTCGGAGAGCAGTAAATGGAATACGCCAGACCTTCTTTTTCTCGAACGGCTTGAAACAACCTCGAACTCATGGACCCACCCAAAATGGTCGTCAATGCCGTTAATGCATATCGATCCTCATGAACATAACTAAACCCAGGGTACCCCATGCAAAAATGCATCTGTTCAAGGTCTTTATCAACGTGCAAATGTGACGACTTAAACGATACCCCCTTCAAGGAAGCTTGATCAAAATCGGAAATTTTAAAATCAATATCACCCAATGATTTCTTTAATAAACCATCGACTTGATCCGTATTATCGATAGCGCCAGCAATGACACATTTAATATTCTTTGGGTTAAAATACTGACGATAAAATGAACGCAAAATAGATGCATCAAACGTTCCAATGGAATCAAACGTACCGAGGATTGGCCGTCCCAAATACGCATTATTAAATAACTGCGCATTAAATACATCCATAATCTTTTCATCAGGAGTATCTTCATACATTTTGATTTCTTCACTGATAATGGATTTTTCTAACTCAATACTTTTCTCATCATGATTAGAATAAAACACAATATCTGTTAAAATATCTAAGCCTTGCGCCAAATTTTCAGGTAAAAGTGTAATGTAATAACACGTAAATTCTTTGGATGTATAGGCATTCATTTGAGCACCTAAGGCATCCACTTCTTGAGTGATTTGATAGGCCGTTCTGTTTTTTGTGCCACGAAAACACATATGCTCCAAAAAATGAGAGATTCCCACCTGATCAATTAGCTCAGATGGCAATCCCACATCTAAAAAGTATGCAATGGTTACAGAACTCGAACTGGGTATCGCCTTAATAAAGGTATCAATGTGATTAAATGGGGCCTGAGACATTAACTAATTAGTCAAAAATTCTAGAAACGTTAACGCGACCTTGGCGGTCAATTTCCATAACCTTAACTTTTACTGAATCACCAACACTAAAATAATCTTCAACTTTGTTGACTCTCTCTTCAGCAATTTTAGAAATATGCAATAAAGCTTCTTTACCAGGTAATAATTCAACAAATGCGCCAAAATTCATAATTTTAACAACCTTGCCATCATAAACCTCACCCTTTTCAACATCTTTCACCAATTCTTGAATCACTTTCTTCGCAAAGTTAATGATTTCTGAATTTTTACCGGAAATACTTACCTCACCCTTATCGCCATCAACAACATAAACAACCGCTTTCGTGTCTTCTTCAATTTTTTTAATTTGCTTACCGCCAGGACCAATCAATAATCCAACCTTATCTGGTTTAATCATAATGGTTTCAACCTTCGGCGCACGATCAGTAACTTGTGAGCGAGGGGCATCAATCAATTCGTTCATTTTATCTAAAATATGAAATCGCCCGTCTTTGGCTTGTCGAAGCGCATCAACCAAGATTTCTTTAGATAACCCCTCAATTTTAATGTCCAATTGAAGCGCCGTAATGCCTTTACTTGTTCCAGCCACTTTGAAATCCATATCACCATAATGATCTTCAAGTCCTTGAATATCTGACAAGATCGTATAGTTTCCAGAATCATCCATTAGAAGCCCCATAGCTATCCCGGACACCTGTCCTTTGGTTGGAACACCACTCGACATCAATGATAAACTTCCAGAACACACAGACGCCATTGAGGATGACCCATTGGATTCTAAAATTTCAGAGACCAAACGAATAACATACGGAAACTCGTCTTTGGATGGAATCACAGGCTCAAGCGCACGTTGTGCTAATTGGCCATGCCCGAGCTCACGTCGACCCGTTCTTAAAAATCCGCACTCCCCTACAGAAAATGGAGGAAAGTTATAATGAAAATAAAACGATTCAGACACCTGTTCACCAAAGGCATCAGAGTTTTGCTCATCACCATCCGTCCCCAAAGTAATCACACCTAAACTCTGTGTTTCACCACGAGTAAATAAACTTGACCCATGAACAGCTGGCAACAAATCAACATCCACTGTAATATCACGAATTTCATCGGTTCGACGGCCATCCGGTCTAATTTTTTGTTGAATAATGGATTCTCTGATTTGTTTCTTTTTAATGGAACCAAATAAATCGGTTACTTCATCCAAGTTATCGGCATCCTCAGTCACAAACTCAGCAATCACATCGTCTTTGATTTGATTTAAAAAGTCATCAATTTCTTGTTTATTACCATTCTTTAAATTATCAGAAATTTTCGTTCCCAAAAAAGCGGTAATTTTATCTGCCATTTCTGTATTTTTCTGAGGGGGAACAAATTGAAGTTTTGGCTTATTCACTTTGGCGGCCAATTCTTCTTGCAATCGAATGCCTTCCTTTAACGCATCATGACCAACACCAATGGCGTCAATAATGCGTTCCTCAGAAATTTCATTTGCCCCAGATTCAATCATCAATACAGCATCATTGGTACCCGCAACAATCATATCCAATGTTGATTGTGCCATTTGTTCATGATCAGGGTTCACCACCAACTGACCATCAACATCACCAACCAAGGCGGCCCCAACATAATTATTGCAGGGAATGTCAGACACGGCCAAAGCGGAAGATGCGGCTAAAATAGACAAATATTCAAGTGGAAAAGAATCGTCCAAAGACAACATGGTAATAATGATTTGAACTTCATTAAAAAAACCATCCGGAAAACATGGGCGCAATGGACGATCAATTAAGCGTGATATTAGGGTCGCATTTTTGGAGGGTCGAGCCTCACGCTTAATGTATCCACCAGCAAATTTACCCGCGGCATAATATTTTTCAACAAATTCTACCATTAATGGAAAAAAGTCGGCCCCTTCTCTAGCTTCTTTTGCCATGGTGGCCGTTGCCAATAAAACAGTTTCTCCACATCGAAGCAAAACAGCGCCATTCGCCTGACGCGCCATTTTCCCTGTTTCAATTGTAATCTCTCTGCCTTGAATATTTCCTATTACTTTTTCCATTAAATACCTTCTTTTCTTTCTTCTTTTGTTACTTGAGAAACTATTGAGCTACTTTTAATTTTAACTCTTTAGATAACGATAAATACTCATCGTAATTTTTACGTTTCAAATACGTTAATAATCGGCGACGTTGCCCCACTAGATTCAACAACCCACGTCGTGAATGATTATCTTTTTTATGCGCTTTCAAATGATCCACCAAGTAATTGATTCGATCGGTAATAATTGCGATCTGTACACGTGATGAGCCCGTATCCTTTTCATGTTTTTTAAAATTATTGATTAAATCTTCTTTTCTTTTTACGTCTTTTGCTTTAGACATGTCGATCCTCCTTAGACTGGGGCTATTTTAGCACAGGTCAACAACTTGAACAAATGCCATTTACATATTAACCTTTTCTTTAAATGAAAAAAGAATACACCCCTCTTAAAAATGAATCCAAATGGATAGAAAAGTGGAAAACATTATCGTTTTCATCAAAAAAAACAGACAAGAAATACATCCTCGAAATGTTCCCTTATCCATCAGGACATCTTCACATGGGCCACGTAAGAAATTACACCATTGGTGATGTTCAAGCTCGATTTTATCGCATGCAAGGATTTGATGTGATTTACCCAATGGGATTTGACAGTTTTGGCTTGCCGGCAGAAAATGCCGCCATTAAACATGGGGTTAACCCCCTTGAATGGACAGAAAAAAACATCCATCATATGAGGGAGCAACTCACCACTTTGGGATTAAGTTATGATTGGTCCACAGAAATTTCAACATCACGAAGTGCATACTACAAATGGAACCAGTGGTTATTCAAAAAATTATATGATGCCGGCCTTGTATATCGAAAAAAAGGGTATGTCAATTGGGACCCCATCGATCAAACAGTCTTAGCCAACGAACAGGTGATTGATGGAAAGGGTTGGCGATCAGGCGCAACTGTTGAAAAAAAAGAAATTGTCCAATGGTACATAAAAATCACACAATATGCTGATGAATTACTCAATGACTTAAATACACTTGATGCATGGCCTGAACGCGTCAAAAACATGCAACGCCAATGGATTGGTAAAAATAATGGCACCATTATTGCATTTGAAATTCAATCCGATACGGGTAAAAAAATAATGGATTTAAACGTATTCACAACCCGACCAGACACATTAATGGGGGCAACATATGTATCCATTGCACCTGAGCATGACCATGTTAACACATTGCTTGATCATACGAAGAACAACAAAGACTGCACCCAATACATTCAAGACAGTTTAAAAAAACAAACCGCCGAACGAAGTGACGCATCAAAAGAAAAAACAGGAATTCAAACAGACCTTCTCGCTGTTCACCCAATCACCAAAGAAAAATTACCTTTATTTATTGCTGATTACGTATTAACGGACTATGGAACTGGGGCCGTCATGGCGGTTCCGGCTCATGATGATCGGGATCATGCATTTGCAAAAAAATACAAATTGCCAATCATCCAAGTAATTGAAAGCAAAGATAAAGACGAAAATGTTCAAGCCGCAGCATATAAAGGGTCTGGAACATTAATAAACTCAGATGCATTTAATGGATTGGATAATCATTCAGCGAAAAAAACAATCACAGAATTTTTAGAAAAAATAGACAAAGGAAAAGAATCTCCGCAATATAAACTGAGAGATTGGTTAATTTCAAGACAACGATACTGGGGAACCCCCATTCCAATGATGTATGATAGCGAGGGAAATGCTCACCCCAACCCAGAAGAAACCATTGAATTACCCATGGATGTTGATTTTAATGAAAAGGGCAACCCTATTTGTTCATCGAAAACATTTAAAACTGTAACCATTAATAATCAAACATATCAAAGAGAAACGGATACCATGGATACGTTTTTTGACTCATCTTGGTATTTTTTTCGATACCTAGACCCAAACAACACAACCCACCCTTTTTCAAAAGAAATGGCAAATAACTATTTACCCGTTGATTACTATATTGGAGGCATTGAACATGCCTGCCTACACTTATTGTATGCCCGATTTTTCACCAAAGCACTTCGTGATTTAGGGCTCCACAATATCAATGAACCTTTTAAACAACTAATTTGCCAAGGCATGGTGTTAAAAGACGGAACAAAAATGTCCAAATCAATGGGAAATACCGTTGACCCCGCATCAATTATTGAAACATATGGCGCAGATACGGCCCGAATATTCATCTTATTTGGCGCACCGGTTGAAAAAGACTTGGATTGGTCCGATGAAGGTGTTGATGGGTCATTTCGATTTTTAAAACGATTTTTCAATTACACCGTCAACCACAAAGATTTTCCTGTAAAAGAAGAAGATGCCCTTGACCTTAAAAAACATTGTCACAAAGCCATTGAAAAAA
The DNA here is from genome assembly GCA_002296285.1 of bacterium UBP8_UBA817. GTDB lineage: Bacteria > Margulisbacteria > Marinamargulisbacteria > UBA817 > UBA817 > UBA817. The sequence goes on along the minus strand of DBHX01000021.1, from coordinate 24,038 downwards.
TAACCCATGATATCTCAAATTTTCAATTCAATACCGCCATTAGTCAATTAATGGAACTCATCAATACCATTGCGAAAATAGGAACGAATGAAGAAACCGCTGAAACCATGACAAAATTAATTGCCCCCTTCGCACCATTTATCGCCGAAAGCATTTGGGAATCATTGGGATACTCACATAGCATCCATCAAGAATCGTGGCCAACCTTTAGCAAAACATTAACCATTGATGACGAAATCACCATCGTTATTCAAGTGAATGGCAAAGTTAGAGACAAAATGATATCAAATCGAACAACAAAAAAGGACGCATTAACCGAACTTGCACTGTCCAAGGAAAATGTAAAAAAACACATAGAGAACAAAGAAATTGTTAAAACCATTGTGGTCCCTGAACGATTAATTAATTTTGTAGTAAAATAAAGTAGAGGTGAAAATTGTTTAATAAAGTTTTAGTTGCAAATCGTGGTGAAATCGCCACTCGAATTATTCGGGCTTGCCAAGAGTTATCCATCAAAACCGTGGCGGTATACTCATCTGCCGATGAATATAGTCTCCATGTCAAATTGGCCGATGAAGCCGTTTGCATTGGCCCGGCTCAACCAAAAGAGAGCTACCTAAATATTAAGGCGATTATATCGGCCGCAGAGGTCACTGGCGCTAAGGCCATCCACCCAGGATATGGCTTTTTGGCAGAAAATGAAATGTTTTCGCAAATGTGCCATGACCACAACATTACATTTATTGGTGCCACCCCGAAGAATATCTCAAAAATGGGCGATAAAAACCAAGCCAGAGATACCATGAAAGCCGCCAACGTTCCGATTGTTCCAGGATCTGATGATTTAATTGAATCTGAAGAAGAACTTAAAAAAATAGCACCAACCATCGGTTACCCCATGATCATCAAAGCAACCGCTGGGGGTGGTGGAAAAGGCATGCGAGTGGTTGAATCAGAAAGTGAGCTCATTAATGCCTTCCAAATGGCAACATCCGAAGCCAGTGCTGCATTTGGTAATGGCGCCGTTTATGTTGAAAAATTTGTTACCGATCCACGCCATGTTGAAATTCAAGTCTTATCCGACCCCAATGGAAACGCCGTGCACTTATTCGAAAGGGATTGTTCCATTCAGCGACGTCATCAAAAACTAATTGAAGAAAGCCCATCCCCATTTATCAGTGATTCAGTTCGATCCGCCATGGCTGATGCCGCAATAAAAGCCGCCAACGCCATTCAATACAGAGGCGCAGGAACCATTGAATTCATTGTTGATAACAAACAAAATTTTTATTTCATGGAAATGAATACGCGTATTCAGGTAGAACATCCCGTAACAGAAGCCATTACAGGGATCGACTTAATTAAAGAACAAATCAAAATTGCCGCAAAAAATCAATGCGATTTGGATCAGAATAATATTAAAAGCACCGGCCATGCAATTGAATTTCGAATCAATGCCGAAGATCCGGATCGAGATTTCATGCCAATGCCAGGCACAATAGAATTATTCTTGCCCCCTGGTGGACCAGGAATTCGAGTGGATAGCCACTGCTACCCTGGATACAAGGTTCCGCCAAACTATGATTCTTTATTGGCAAAGTTAATTGTTTGGGCCCCCACACGTGAAGAATGCATTCAACGATCAAAACGCGCCCTCAATGAATTCATCGTGGATGGTGTTCCGACAACCATTCCTTTTCATTTGAAAGTATTGGATCACCCAGAGTTTATCGCAGGAAATGTGACCACAAAATTTATAGATAATTACTTTTTAGAGCATGTCAAAACGGGGCAATAGTCGAAAACTGGCCATGCGAATGCTCTATCAAATGGGCATTCGAACCACTGACTTGGCCATGATTTTTGAAGATCTAGACAAAGATGCTTATGCAGAAGATACGGTGAACTGGGCCTATCATTTGGCCAAAGTAACGCAAGATCACATTCATGACATTGATAAAATTATTGAAACCTACAGCATTGATTGGGATATGAACCGATTAAACCACGTGGATAAGGCCCTCCTACGACTTGGTATTGGAGAAATTAATTACACGGATACGCCATACCAAGTTGTACTTAATGAAATGATTGAATTATCAAAAACCTACTCCACCGATGAATCGTCAAAGTTTATTAATGGCATTTTGGGAAAATACGTCAACGAAACATGTTCACAGGACTCATAAAAGAAGTTGGACACATTAAACACATTGAACCACTGGGAAATGGCAAGGAGGCCACCATCCAATGCTCACATGAATTCTCAACGGATTCAGCCATTGGCGATAGCATAAGTATTAATGGGGTGTGCAGTACCGTAACCCAAAAAACAGCCACAAGTTTTACGGTTCAATTTTTGGAAGAAACCCTCAAAAAAACAACCATGGGAGCCATTCAGGAAACTGAAAAAGTTAATTTAGAACCCTGCTTAACACTTCAGACCAAGTTGGGTGGGCATTTGGTGTCTGGCCATGTGGATGATACCGGAACCATACAAACCATCGATAATGATGGGCAATGGGCCGTCATTACCATTGAATACAATGAGACCTTTGCACCATTCTTAATCCCCAAAGGGTCCATTGCAATGGATGGGATTAGCCTAACGGTGGTTGATTTAAGCAACACCACGTTTTCATGCCACTTAATTCCTCACACGCTAGCAAACACCAATCTTCATGCGAAACAACCCGGGGATAAAATCAACCTAGAATTTGATCAAGTGGGAAAGTATTTTGTTCGACAAAAAACACTCAATCAAACATAATATTCTCTCCATTTTTTAAATAAAAAAAGGAAAGTTTTCAACACATATTAAATCAGTCATTAACCATAGATAGAACATCAATTTGGTTATTGGGCAATCACTTAAGCTGTTGTACAATACAGTCATGACAAAACAAAATTTCGACACCATATCGGATGCCATTGATGAGATCGCCAACGGAAAAATGGTGATTGTGGTGGATGATCAAGACCGAGAAAATGAAGGTGACTTGGTAATGGCGGCCCAATTTGCAACACCTGAAGCGATTAATTTCATGATCAAATATGCCAAAGGGTTGGTATGCCTTCCGGCAACTGATACCATTTTAAAGAAATTCGATTTAAAGCAAATGGTGCCAGAAAACAAAGAAAAATTGAAAACAGCATTCACCGTATCCATTGATGGGGCACAAAAACACGGGATTACCACTGGAATTTCAGCGGCTGAGCGGGCGAAAACCATTCAGTTGTTCATTTCACCAACGAGTACAGAAAATGACTTGGTCTCCCCAGGCCACATTTTTCCACTTAAAGCGAGAGAAATGGGCGTTTTAAAACGAGCCGGCCATACGGAAGCCGCGGTTGACTTGGCACGGTTGGCAGGATTGGTACCCGCGGGTGTTATATGTGAAATTATTAAAGATGACGGCGAGATGGCCCGACGTGATGAATTATTTACTTTTGCAAAGGAACACAAACTAAAAATGATTACCATCAAAGATTTAATTCAGCACCGAATCCAAACGGAACGGTTTATCGATAAAATTGAAACCGTGGACATGCCCACGGAACACGGGCACTTTCAATTGACCTGTTATGAAGATATGATCAATAAGAAATATCATTATGCATTGACCATGGGAGACTGGAAAAAAAATGACCCAGTAATGGTACGTGTGCATTCTGAATGCATTACGGGCGACGTCTTTGGCTCTCAACGTTGCGATTGTGGCCCACAATTATCAACTGCGATGCAAATGATTGCTAAAGAAGGGAAGGGGGCCGTGTTATACATGAGCCAAGAAGGTCGTGGTATTGGCATTGCAAATAAACTAAAAGCGTACAAACTTCAGGAACAAGGGGCCGATACGGTTGAAGCCAACAATAAGCTTGGGTTTGATGCTGACCTGCGAGACTATGGCGTGGGCGCACAAATGATGTTGGACCTAAACTTAACCAAGTTACGCTTAATTACCAATAATCCAAAAAAGATTATTGGCCTTGAAGGGTATGGGCTGGAAGTGGTCGAACGTGTCCCAATCCAAATTGAGGCCTGCCAACACAATATAAAGTACCTATCCACCAAGGCCCAAAAATTAGGACATATGCTGAAAAAACATGGCGGATAATATTACAGGAAACCCTACCGGATACATCCCCCCCAACCACTGCATTGAAGGATCCCTTGATGGCAAGAATCAACGCATTGGTATTATTTGTGCCAAATTTAATGAACGAATTACCAAATCATTGCTCATGGGTGCCATCAGTGGATTAACAGACCATGGGGTCAATGAAAACAGTATCGCCACCCATTGGGTACCGGGGGCATTTGAAGTGCCCGTTGTCGCAGAAACCATCTTTCCAGCCTACGATGCCCTGATTGCCATTGCCTGTGTGATTAGAGGCGATACCCCCCACTTTGATTACGTATGCGATGCCATCACACAAGGCATGACATTGGCCAATGCCAACCATAAAAAACCGGGCATTTTTTGCGTTCTAACCACCAACACCAAAGCTGAGGCTGATGCACGATCAACACCCAACTGCACCAGCAATAAAGGGTATGAAGCGGCATTAACCGCGCTTGAAATGGTTAACCTATTAAAAGCGAGCGCAGCTTAATCCCTAACCAACACGCACCAACACAACACAGATTCGTTCCAATAATATATGCAACCATGCCCACCCACTTCGCATCCATAACAAGCTTTATATTGTCCAATGCAAATGTAGAAAACGTCGTAAAACCGCCACAAAACCCAATGGCCAACATTGGCCAAACCATGACCCCATGGCTCTTATAAAGGTACCCAATCAAAGCACTTCCCAATACATTAATAAAAAAAATACTTCCCAAAGAACCAAATGGGAGAATCGATATTATGGCATATCGGGTCAAAACACCCAAAACACCACCAAAACCAACAAATACCAAAGTCATTATGGTTTCAATATGGAAGAAAAGCTATCTCTATGGTAAGCGGCTAAAATCCCCCAACACCCCACCAGAAGTACCGCCATGGGCAATCCCCCACGATCTAAAAATACATGAAATAACAGTATGTTAAAAATACCTGGCCCAATCAAAACAATCGCCAATGGCACAAACCGATTGAGTAAAAATAGAATCGACACTGCAATTTCAACGCATTTAATGAACACAAACATGTATCCGGTATTCTTTAGCGCTCTTAAAAATACCATGGCTTCAACCGGCATTTCAGGGTATGGCAAAAGTCCCAGAAAATAATTCACCCCGAACAAAAGCAAAATACACCCCAATAAATACCGTGCTATTTTTTCAACCATATTAGCCTCCACTCATCAGAATACCATAACTTTGTATTTATTTTGATGACCAAAAAGACACGCCAAAACCCTTTCCCAATAATGATCACAAAATAATAATGGCATTTGAAGCATCCCAATCCAGAGCAAAGGACCCGCCTGAAAAATTATCTTATCGTCGGTATTTTTGAAGACATCATGGATCGAAAACAATGAAAGGTCCCAATAAAAATACCGACAGCCACCACCAACACCAAGGAATTTATCCCCAATAATAACCATTGTTGATTCACATAAAACTGAACCTGATTGTACCCACTGGCCCACAATGTCATCACCAGCATGAAAAGAAAAGGCAAGGCACTAACCATAATAAATCGGGGACGGGTTTTTAAAATATACAAGGTAATTAAGCCCAACCCAATGCTCGCAAGTAGTTGATTCAGTGCCCCAAAAAGTGGCCATAATTGCAACGCCCCTTTGCCAGATGCCCCAGATGAAAATGCCAATAACGCACCTGTAAACACGGCCAATAAGGTCGCATTCATGATTGAAAGTTTGATACCCAATGATTTTGACAATTCAGTCATCATGTAGCGTTGCAAACGTGTTGAAGTATCCAATGTGGTGCCAGCAAACGATGCAATAAACACCCCCATGATCACAATACCCAACGATTGGGAAATCCCCAAACTTGTCATCATATTGGCCGACCCCACCACCACGGCATGAAGTTTGGAAGCCAATCCAGCACTCGCTCCCCAAGAGGCATAATGGGATTGCCACGCCATTTCACCCATTAACAGTGTGCCCGAATCCGTTGGGTATCCCATACCAATACCAGCACAACACGCCACAATCACCATCACAGCTAAAGCCCCTTCAATAAGCATGGACCCAAAACCAACCGACACGGCATCTGTTTCAGAATTTATTTGTTTGGACGTCGTCCCAGAAGCCACCAAAGAGTGAAACCCAGAAATAGCACCACAGGCGATGGTAATAAATAAAAAGGGCATCATGGCCGGCGCCCCCATGGGTTCAGCAACCACCGCAGGCGCCACCATGGTCAAGTTGCCCATAAGGCCACAGCCCACTGCCCCAACCAGTAGTAAGCCCAAGGCAATCACCAATTGCCAAGCGTTTAAATAGTCCCTGGGTTGCAACAATGTTTGAACCGGTAACACCGACGCAATGCAGGCATAGGTCAGCAATAAAACAGTCCAAGTGCCTGTGGCTGGAATATCAAAAATTATTGGCATGGTGATGGGGAACCAATGGCCAATCGCCACCACCATACACATGGCCAAAATGGCCAACGCACTAATCAATTTAAATTGACCAGGGTGGCGCCGAACAAAAAAGCCAAACGCAATGGCAATGGGAATTTCAGCCCAAACGGGACCAACAGATTCAGGAAATAAATGAAAAATAATCGCTATTACCAAACCAAATATAGCAATCACAATCCATAGCGCCAAACACACAATAAAAAAGACCAATTGTTGCACCCGTTTTGATACCAAATCATTGACAATATCGCAAATGGAGCGCCCATCATGACGAAGGGATACCACCAAGGCGCCCAAGTCATGCACCGCCCCCATAAAAATGGACCCAAACACCACCCAAATAAGCGCCGGTACCCATCCCCAAATCACCCCAATGGCCGGGCCAACAATCGGACCAGTCCCTGCAATGGATGTAAAATGGTGACCAAAAACGAGTTCTTTTTTTGACGGCACAAAATCCCGGCCATCATGATGCACATGGGCCGGAGTTTTGTTCGATGCAATCAAACCAAACACCGTTGCACCCAATCGCTGACCATACCATCGATAAGCCAATAAAAAACCAATGTAGGTCACAACAATAATCAATAAACCATTCATTTTAAACTATTATAAATCGCTTAAATGGTCTGTCAAATCAACGACGCTCAAAATAGCCAAATAACCTGAATCAAATTACACTGATATCATGAGATCGATCATCAGCCATTGGGAGTGACGAGCACACACCACAAGAATCGGACAACCATTCATCAAACAATGACGACATCGCGTCCATCTAAAGAAAACCAATCTTTCCCTACCCACACCAAATCCTCACAGGAACCAACCAATCATAAAACGAATAACATAAATGCATACTGCATCCCCTATCCCAAGAATATAGGAGCAAAATTTAGCTTGCTCATAACTGATAAAACTAAAAAAGAGATCTGGACTATATTTTGAAAGAGGACACCCCCAATAAAACACCCGGTTAATGGATTATTTAAAACAATTGAAGATTTTTAAGTAGAAGGGTCTGAGTTAAAGAGAGGGGGGGAGACTCTAGAACAATGACCCTTCTAAGTGGAAGGCAGTTGCCTACCACCTAATATCGTCATGCCAAAATTAGAAATTTCATAAAATTATATCCATTAAATTATTTCAATCTATCTTGGGCAATTTTGAATGTTTTCATCATTTTCATTTGTACCAGTCCCATACACGTTATTATTTTCAATGGTGGGATTGGTGCCATCCGTGACACAGGAAATGCCTTGATTATTGCGAAGAAACGTATTGTTTCGGATGACGGAACGATTACTTTTATCCACCGCAATGCCATTACCACCACTCTCGTGGGGGTCATCCACAAATTTTCCTCGGATATCTGTAAATGTATTGTTTTCGATAATTGCAACGGCATTTTCGTGAAGGTCAATGCCTTCGTGACCACAAGACGAAATTTGATTGCCCGATATGGTCAGTGTCACTGTTTTATGAGTTTCAACGCCCAAACAAATACCACACGCCACAATCTCTCGGATGGTGTTATTATTAATGGTGACATAATCATTGTTGGTTGTTTCATTAAATTGAACCCCATAATACGCATACTCAATCGTTGACTTTTGCATGTTAAGTCGACTTCCCTCTTGCCGCAATGCAATGGAATGCCAATCTCCGGCCACTTTGCTTGAAGCATCGCTAGTAAAGGTAATGGGGTTTTCATCCGTCCCAAGGGAAACCAGTGTCCCACCCCAAAGCTCAATCCCTGAAAACTCCGAAGGTTTTGTTGGGGGATCATTTGGAAATGGGGGATCTGTAATGGGGGTATCAAAACCATGATTGGTACTATCTGAATTCGCTGTAAATTTTACAGTGGTGCCGGGTTCAATGGTTAACGTGCAATTGTTACCAATTAAAATATCCCCTGAAATAGTAATGGTCCCACGCCATGTTTCAGATGTCGTTAAAGCCCCAGATCGCGTGGTATTTGAATAAGCCACAGTGGAGCCATCGCAAGTTTTTGCACCAGATCCATCATCAACGGAGATTAAGCCACACCCAGGCAATAGCAGAACGAAAAAAACCCCATACTTTTTTCCTACATCAAAAAAATATAAGCATAATGATTTAAGCATCCTCATTAATTTCAGATTATGCGTTATTTAGATATTCGTCATTAGTAAACGCATCCACCTGAATAGCATCCAAGCGGGCCTTTTCCGCGACACGAATTTGATCCGCTTCTTGAGCCGTTATGATATTTAATTTCACGGCATCATCCAAAACAAAGGTCACGTCCTTTTTGGGAAGCTGACGCTTTTTAACGGCACGTCGGATTTTTTTGAATGCTTTTTCGGACTGAATAATCTGCTTATAGGTATGATTGAGTTTACCAATGCCTGGCGTATCATCTGTAACAAAATGAACCCCATTGGTTAAAAAACCTCGCAATGACTCATCCGCCTGAATGGCAACAGCCACCGTCTTACCCAAGACATCGCTTGGATGCGTCCCAACACGCCACAATCGATATATGGGAGCGATGAATAACCGAGTCACCCAACTAAAATTATCAAAAAATCCAATCAGAGCAACTTGCATGTTATGAAAACTGTAGTCCAATGCCCATTGAACCATTGGCTCTAACGCTTTATTGTCCCGATGCTTTTCATAGTAAACCATGGTACTTGTGGCCAAATACATCCATGATAGGACATCTCCCAAGCGGCCAGTAATTTTTTGCTTGGCCTTTAAAGCGCCACCAAAATAGGCCATCGAAATATCGGATATTAAGGCAAATATAGACGATACCCAAACCAATCGACGCTTGTAAGGCGCCAAAAATCCACCATAATGCCGCGATAAACCACCCTGCGTAAGGGTAAGCAAGACCACACGCAATGTTGTTCTTAAGATATGGCCAATGTGCCCAAAAAATGCCCGATCAAAACGCTTCACATCCTTGGTTTCTGCCGCGGCAACTTCATCATATGCAAATGGGTGACAACGCAACGCCCCTTGCCCAAAAATAATGAGTGTTCGCGTTAAAATATTGGCACCTTCAACAGTAATGCCAATCGGAGCCGCTTTGTAGGCACTCGCTGTAACATTTCGAGGCCCTTGTGTAATGCCAGCACCTCCCAAAATATCCATGCTATCATTCACGATATCACGAAACATTTCGGTTGAATGCAGTTTTAAAATTGCAGAGATCACCGACGGTTTTTCACCTTGATCAATGGCCCCACATGTATAATCTCGAGCGGCTTTTAATAACACAGTTTTCCCAACAACCCGTGCCATTGGCTCCTCAATGCCCTCGAATTGACCCACCGACATGCCAAATTGCTGTCGAATCACACCAAAAGAACTTGTGGCCAGCACCATGGCTTGAGCACCACCCGCACTTAATGATGGCAACGAAATGCCTCGGCCAGCCGATAAACAATCCATTAACATGGTCCACCCTTTACCCAAACCATCCATTTCACCAATAATGCATGATATTGGCATCACAACATTGGTTCCCGTGGTGGGGCAATTCATGAATGGAACACCCAGTGGATCGTGCCGCTTTGACACATCAACGCCACTGGTATGCGTTGGGATAAGCGCACATGTAATCCCATATTCTTTTGGACCACCCAACAACTGATCAGGGTCCTTCAATAAAAATGCCAAACCAATCACCGTCGATATTCCAGACAATGTAATCCAACGCTTATTCCAATTGAATCGAATTTTTAATTCACCATCATCATCTTTAAAAACAACACCTTCTGATTGCAATCCACCGGCATCAGACCCAGCGGTTGGTTCAGTAAGACCAAAACATGGCATCTCTTCCCCGGTAGCTAATTTAGTTAAGTATTGGTCTTTTTGACGCTGAGTTCCGTAATGCAGCAATAATTCAGCTGGACCCAATGAATTTGGCACCATGACTGTGATAGCCAACGTGGCCGAAACAGACGCAATTTTTTCAATAACAACGCTGTGGCCAATCGCAGATAAGCCAAGCCCGCCATGCGCTTTTGGAATAATCATTCCCAAAAACTTCTTTTCCTTAATGAATGCCCACACATGATCAGGAATTTGCTTATTCTTTTGAATCTCCCAGTCATCCACCATGTCACATAATTCTGCAACTGGCCCGTGAAGAAATGCCAATTCTTCAGGTGTTAATTGCTGAATCTTTTGAGACATAAGTCGCTTCACATTGGGATCTCCCGAAAAAAGTTCCTTATCCATCCATACGCTCCCCGCTTCAAGTGCCGCTTTTTCAGTATCAGACACCTTCGGAAAAATCTTAAACTTAATGGCCAACGACATAATAGGAAACGACAACACATATTGCCGAATCACAGGCACTGTAACAATCACTAAAACCACTAAAGTAAGGCCCATCACGACTGGGTCAACCGCATACAACCAAAGTCCGTAGGCCACTGCAATTCCAACCAAGACACTCGGCCATCGGAACAAAATGCAACTCAATAAAAATCCAACAGCAATGGAGATCTGCCAACTTAATGGCAAATATATAAATTCATATAAAATATTAGTCATACCTTATTTTCGATAGAATGTTTTATTTTCTTTACTAAGTTTTAACAAATAAGCCGATGGTTTAAACCGTTGATCCACCGTCTGAGCCAAATGATTCAGTCGATGAACAATATCCCCCAACCCTCGTTCATCCGCATAACGTAATAAACCACCTCTAAACGGGGGAAAACCAGTGCCCATAATCATCGCCAAATCAAGTTGTTCTGGGGACTCAACCACTGATTCCTCTATGCATCGTGAGGCTTCGTTTAACATAATTAAAATTAATCGATCAATAATTTCAGTCACATCCTGATCTGAAATTCGATATTTCATGACGATCGAATGTTGTTTGTATAAGTCCGTATTAATCACAGCATCACCTTTAGAATAATCATAAAAGCCCTTCTTGGCTTTCTTTCCCAACAGCTGATCATTTTTAACCACTTGCATAAACTGTTCATGCATCTTAAACCGTGGCCCATACCCTTCTTGTAAAATATTAAGAACGTTAAAGCCAACATCCAGACCAACCTCATCCGCCAATGCCAAAGGCCCAATGGGCATGCCAAAATTAACAGCAATACGATCAATATCATCCACTTTAAATCCTTGGTTCATCAAATAAATGGCTTCATTAACATACGGCAGTAAAATACGATTAATTAAAAAACCAGGGCAATTTTTCACAATAATTGGAAACTTCTTATTTTTAATAATCATCTTACAAACGTCAGCAACCACATCATCCGATGTTTTTTCAGAAGGAATAACTTCAACCAAGGGCATTTTTTGAACAGGACTAAAAAAATGGACCCCTAAAAAGCGGTCTGGTTTTTTTAAATTTTTGGCCATTTCATCAATGGATAAAGATGACGTATTGGTTGCAATAATGGTTGAATCACTCACTGACGCTTCAATTTCATCCATAATTTTCTTTTTAAGCGTCATTTTCTCTGGCACAGCTTCAACAACCAAGTCCATCAAACCAAACCCTTGATAATCCAAAGTCGATGACACTTGATTCATCATTAAAGGCGCTTTATATTTTGGGACCTTACGTCGTTTCATGCCTTTCTCAATAACCTTATACGCCGCCTGATACCCTTTTCGAATCATTTCCCAAGAAACATCTTTGAATCGCACATCTTGATTATTATTTAAAAACCACCAACCGATGCCTCCCCCCATCAGACCAGCACCAACCACCCCAACACGCTTAATTTTTCGCCCAGAAGCGGCTTGAACTTGTGGCATTTTCTTTATACTTTCCTGTGAAAAGAACAAATTCATCAAATGTTTTGGAATGTTGGTATCAAACAATTCAGAAACCCCTTGAATTTCTTTCTGCAACCCCTTTTGAAGCGATTTTGAATACGACCAAGAAACAACATCCAATGCCTTTATGGGCGCGGGATACAGTCCTTTTGTTTTTTCTAAAATCGATTGTTTGGCTTTACGAACGACAAAAAACTTAAACCCTGGTAATCGCTCAATAATGGATCGCTTTCTCAACCGCCGTTTAAGTTTATTATTTTTAATGAGGCTCATTAATGCTTCGTGCTTAAAATCACTGGGAACCATCGCATCCGCCAAACCAAGACGCAACGCTTTTTTTCCATTAATAATTTTACCGGAAACAATGTGCTCAATGCCTTTGATTAAGCCAATACGACGAGGCAACCGTTGCGTCCCTCCCCAACCAGGGATAATCCCTAAATTCACCTCCGGTAGCCCCAACTTTACTTTTTCTGAGTCTGTCACCACAATAAAGTCACAAGACAAGGCAAATTCAAGTCCACCACCAAGCGCAACACCATCAACCAGAGCCACTGTTTTTGCCTTCAAAGAGGCAATCCGATTAAACACATCATGACCACGCTGAATCAGGGCCTGACCATCGTCATAAGATTGAACTGATTCCAATTCTTTAATATCGGCGCCTGCAATAAAAACCCCCAACTTCGTACTATCAAATAGAACCCATTCAACATTAATTTTCTTTTCCAACTGATCCATGATGTCGGACAAATCTAGAAACGCCTCTTTATTTAACTTATTAACCTTTTCCCCCACCATATCAAATTTCACATAGGCAAATTGTTCATGAAATGTTAAAGAAAAGTGTTGCATTAATCTTTCTCCAGTAAAAAGGCCCCACCCTGTCCGCCACCAACACACAACGTGGCCAACCCACGCTGTTGTTCGCGACGATGAAGTTCGTGAAGTAAGGTCATGACAATGCGCTGACCAGATGCTCCTAAAGGATGCCCCAATGCAATGGCCCCGCCATTAACGTTCAGTTTATCCATTGGAATTTCGCCCAAAGGTTCAGAATCATTAAGTTCCAAACGAGAAAATTCCTCAGATTCAAATGCACGAACATTGCCAAGGACCTGAGCCGCAAAAGCTTCATTAATTTCAACCAAATCAATGTCATTCATGGTAACCCCGTGACGACGAAATAACCGATGTGACGCATACGTTGGGCCCATGCCCATCACACGAGGCTCACAACCAGAATAAGCATACCCCCTCAAATACCCCAAAGGGGTAATTCCACGTTCTTTTGCTGTTGATTCCCGCATCAGTAAACACGCGCCCGCACCATCCGTTAATTGGCTGGATGATCCAACCGTTACAGTGCCGAGTTTTCGATCAAAAAATGGTTTTAGTTTCTTCAGTGCGTCAATGGTTTGACCTTGACGTGGCCCATTATCCGACGTAATGGTTTGATCATATTTGTATGGGACCTGCACAGGAATGATTTCATCATCAAACCGACCCGCTTCCTGAGCGTCCAGTGACTTTAAGTGTGAATTTAATGAAAACTCATCTTGCTCTTCACGCGAAATTTTAAATTCTCTAGATATATTTTCAGCCGTATTGCCCATAATCAAATTGCACGTTGGATCCGTTAATCCCAACTGCAATGCAATCACTGGCTTTAGATGGCGAACTCGAAAGGTGGCCAATACAGACAACCGTTGAGATAACGTTTTAGCACGGGATAATTTTTCAAAAAATGTTTTCATTTTTTGGTCATACAATAACGGGTAATTGGACATTGACTCAACACCGACGGTGGCAACAATATCGGCATCACCCAACAACAAACGTTGAGCACCCGTTGAAATGGCCTCCATGCCAGACGCACAATTTCGATGCACCGTAATGGCTGGAACTTCCTTTGGAATTCCAGCACGTAACGCAATAACCCTCCCCACATTGGCGGCATGCGCGGGTTGACCACAACAGCCAACAATGACCTCATCAACTTCATCCGGAGATATATTGGATCTTAATAAGGCCTCCTTCAGTGGGTAAACCCCCAACTCATCGGCATCAATTCCTTTAAATTGAGTCCCAGCCTTTAGAAAAGGGGTTCGCAACCCATTCACTATCGCGATTCGTTCATGTTGTTTGTTATGCTCTGTTTTCATCTTCAAAATCCTTACTTATCATACAATGATTCAATTAAATCATGATACTTTTTATTTATTTCCCGTCGCCTCAATTTTAATGTTGGGGTCAGTTCTTTTCCTTCAATCGAGAACTCATTTGGAACCAAGGCAAAACGCTTCACCGTTTCAAATGTTGCTAAATTAACAGATAATCGCTTCAAATCCTCGGCAATCAATTCACTGACACTGGGTTGTTGCGATAAAACGTCCAACGAATCTGAAACACCCAATGTATGCTGAACTTTATCAAGCTCAAGAACAATTAATGCCGATAAATAATGCTTATTATCACCAACCACCACCAATTGATTCACATACTCCGATTGAACCAATTGCTCCTCGACACGATTTGGAGACACATTTTTACCATTTGATAATACAATAATTTCCTTTTTTCGACCCGTAACATACAAATACCCATGATGATCAATATAGCCCAAATCACCCGTTCTAAAAAAACCATCATCCGTAAATACATCATCATTTGAAACATTGGAATACCCAGAAAACACACTGGGGCCTTTCACGCAAATTTCACCATCATCGGCAATTTTCACATCTAAGTTATCCAACGGTTTTCCAACAGCCCCAACCTTTTGATCCAAGTTGCCCGTAATTATCGGAGATGTTTCAGTAAGCCCATACCCTTGAACCACAGGCAACCCAATGGAATTAAAAAACACTTCCACATGCCGTGATATCGGGGCCCCACCTGTGACCAAAAATCGTACATTGCCACCAGTTTTTTGATGAATCTTTGAAAACACAACCTTGTAGGCAAGATTCCATAAAAAGCCACTCTGCTTAAAATTTGCCCCAATCCCAAGCGCCAACTTCAATATTATTTTTTTGACACCCGAGGCATTACTCATAACTTTGGCGTATATTTTGTCATACAACCGAGGAACACTAATAATAAACGTTGGCTTGGCCACCAACAAATCCCTCGCAACAGTATCAATCGACTCCGCATAATAAATGGTGGCACCAACGCCCAGTACACAGACAAATCCCACGGTTCGCTCAAATATGTGGGAAAGTGGCAAAAAAGACAATGAGGCGTCGGTATTTTCAATCGGAATAATATCAAGTATTCCAAGAAAGTTTTGAACAATATTATTATGTGTCAACGGAACCGCTTTCGGCGTGCCCGTTGTGCCTGACGTATACAACGTAGTGAATGGATCATTCAACCGATCTTTCATCCATAACTCATTGGTGAGGTGCTGAACTTCATCCACCGAAGCCATGGCATCATCAAAATCAATCACAATGCCGCTTCCAGGACGCTCTTCAACTTTCCCGAAAACCACCACCTTCTTTATGCCATCTATTTTTGAAATGACAGATAAGCGTTCTGTGGTTAATTCATCCACAAAAATTAATACAGGCTTTGCATCATTAAAAATGTACGCCAGTTGATCCACACCAGAAGTGGGATAAACCGGTACAGAAACCGCACCGGCAAGTTGAATCGACAAATCAGCAATGGCCCATTGCCAACAGTTATTGGACCAAATAACCACATTTTGACCTGGATCGCACACCGATTGCACAAACCCACTCAACCGCTCGGCACTCACAGCCATTCCATGGTATGTAATTGGAATATACTGACCGTTTTCTAAATAATGAAGCGCGGGCTCATTCGAACGCAGCTGAACCTGCTTAAAAATAATATCCAAAACACTATTCATTAAAATCTCCTTAAATTATTGTTGTATTTTAAATAAAATTTATGTAAATTATAGTCATAGCTCATCTTTAGCCTTTTCCCCGATGCAGGTTGCCTCTGGAAAGCCGAGAGATCCCCACTCGATGACGTTTTTTCATGCAACCTGTCCTAAATTTCATAAATAATATCTATGTAATTATTATACACAAAAGCCCCCACTGTTTTCACTTACAAAAAGCAATCGCCGTTGTCCAACATGCCCCATGAATGATAGGATATCTACATGATTTTCAAACAACTGATCGTAATGCTAAGCATTGGTTCTACCCTTATGGCCCACCCATTGGTCGACATTGATGTAACCAATATAAACCCAAAACAAGGGGATGCCATTTGGATTAAAATAAATGCCAGCAAACCCATCGCATCAGGAACCATCCGACTCAAAAAAAAAACATTCAAAATATTTAAAAACAACCGCGAAAACAACCAATATCTAACCTGCATTGGGATTAGCCGATACATTCAGACTAAAAATACAAACCTTTCATTCTCTTTTACATTTGCCGATGGCAGCACATACCAAACCTCGCTACCCATTCGTATCGAATCCGCCAATTTCACCAAGGAACACATTAAACTAAAACCAAAAAAATACAAAATCAGTCAAGACAGATCCAGCCGAAAAACAGAAAATCGTTTGATCGGAAAAACATTTCAAACAACCACAGCATCCAAAAAGTTTTCAGGCCCCTTCATTTGGCCACTTGAAGGCCGAATCACCTCTGACTTTGGAACACAGCGCGTATACAACAACAAACCCGGCTGGTCCCATTCTGGCACAGACATATCCGCCAAACTTGGCACCCCCATTAAAGCGAGCCAATCCGGCACCATTGCACTCGCAAAATCATTAAAAGTACACGGCAATACCGTTATGATCAACCATGGATGGGGCATCATATCCATTTATAATCATTTAGATAAAATAAATGTAAAAATAAACGATAAAATATCAAAAGGAGATATTATTGGCACCGTTGGATCAACAGGCATTGCGACCGGAACACACTTGCACTTTGGAATCAGTGTACAATCCATTCGCGTTAACCCAAAAGATTGGGTGTTTGATACATCAACCATGGCTCTTTAAATTAATTCTTACTGTTTTAGTATGCACACTCCCTGTCTTTGCTGAAAAATCAACCTATGCCTACATTGGAACACATAATAATTACCCCATTACAGTCACCTACATATTTGAAGAAAAAGGATCAGAAAGCCACATTTCTGCCATTATCGATACAGAAAAAATAACTGAAAAAAACAAAACCATCTTAAAAAACAATTCATTATGGTGGATGAAACAACACAGTGAGAATGACGTCGATGGTGAATATTTCTTTTGGACCATACAAAAAGAAAATGCAGCATACAATGTAACCTATAAAAACACCCAATACAACGAATCTTTCAACGCAAAATTACCCACATATCGAAACCCCATGACACTCCAAGGTTTAGTATACACGTTACGACACCAAGAGATTACTGTAGGCAACGTTGTGAAAGCCAACCTAATTACCCCTTGGAAAACCATACTCCCAATACGATTTGTGGTAGATAAAAAAACACACTTGAACGTATACAATTCACGCATTCCTGCTTATAAAATTCATTTTGAAATTGATCTTTTTTTCGGGCAGTTTTTACCAAAATCAAATTTATGGGTCACAGAAAAAAAACCCCATGTATTACTCAAGCAATCCGGCTTAAATAAAAAGTACATCATCAGTGAGGACTCTTTAAAATTAAATAACCTCATCCAAATTTAATTTATGTTTTCGAAATAGGCAAATTATGTTGAAACAAATCTTGTGTCTAATAAGCTTTTAACAATCAAATAAGCAAATAATGACAAATACAAGAAAATATACAGGCTATTTCCCCCTGAAAATACACCAATAATTAAAAATAATGCACCAACCATTCCATAGGCCAACGGCCGTGATTTCCCCATAAGAAAACATAAAATCAATACCATTGGCATCACCCACACATAGGTCGGCAACAAATATAAATATATGCCCATCATCGATAACCAAAGTGAGGTACGATATTTTGAAGGAGTAAATAAGGGAAAGCCAATCGAAAAAAACCATATCCCTGCGCCAATGATTAAATCAATGTCAAAGGTTAACCATTGATGAACAATATGCATCAATGCATAACCTCTGCCAATCTCAGCCAACATGTAAAGCACATAAAAGAATGGAAACCAAGAAAAAAGAACATTGGATTTTTTTAAGCGAAATGGCAACCAATATTCGACCTGTCTGTACACAAAATACAGCGGTACCCACCCAATTAAATAGCAAAGCAAATAAAGTGGTACTTGATCAATCATTTAGCATTATGCAATTCAAATGCATCGTGCAAAGCTTGAACAGCAACATCTGCCTGGCCAGACTCAACCGCACATGAAACCTTAATTTCAGATGTGGTAATTAATTGAATATTGACGCCACACTCTCCCAAGGTTTTAAACATGGTAGCCGCAACACCAGGCTTGGAAATCATGCCCACACCCACAATAGACACTTTGGCAATGCTTGTATCACCAACCACATGCCCTGCACCCAATTCTTTGGCCACTCTCTCAGTAATTTTCTTGGCATCTTCATAGTCATCTTCAGACACAGTAAATGTAATGGTATTGGTTTCATTTTCCTGTTCATTGCTTTGAATGATCATATCAATATTGACATTATGATTACCGAGTTCCCCAAATAATTTACCAGCAATACCGGGTTGGTCCGCCACACCCACAACTGAAATTTTTGCCTCATCTCGCTTCAGCGCAATGCCCGTAACCGTTCGATTTAATTCCATTGAATTCAACTCCTTTATTCGTGTTCCCTCATCCGATGAAAAAGACGATCGAACATGCAAGGTAATGCCATTTTCTTTGGCGCATTCAACCGCCCGAGGATGCAATACTTGAGCGCCCATCGACGCCAGCTCTAACATTTCATCATAAGATACAACGGATAATTTTTTTGCCTGTGAAACACACCTTGGATCGGTGGTATACACCCCATCAACATCGGTATAAATATCACATTCCTTCAAGCCCAATGAGGCCGCCAAAACGACCGCCGAGGTATCGGAACCGCCACGACCAATGGTGGTGACATCATTAAACTCAGACACCCCTTGAAAACCAGTCACCACAACCACTTTATTTTCATTGAGTTCCAACTGAATTCGATCCGGCCTTACATCCATAATTTTCGCACGTTTATGACCATTACTGGTATAAATCCCAGCCTGAGAACCATTCAAGGAAATGGCCTTCCCACCTTTGGCTATAATGGCCATGCTCAATAATGCCGCCGATACATTTTCACCCGTCGATATCAGTGCATCATATTCACGAGGTTCTGGAGTGGTGGATATCTTAGAACATAATTCAACCAGTTGATCCGTGGTATGCCCCATAGCAGATACAACCACCACATGCTGATTATTGGGTTCAGACATAATACGATCGGCAATCGCCTGAATTTTTTCAACGGACCCAACGGATGTCCCACCAAATTTATAAACTTTAATCATAGTATTACTCATACAATATGGTAAAACCTTCAAGGGATTTCGTACAGTCTTTTTGATAAAGAATCTCAAGATGTTTGACATCTGCTTGGGGAGGACCACAATGAAGAAATGTTACCATATCATTAAATTGATTCTCAGAACATTGAAATAGGGCTTCAACCGACCCATCCGAACAATTTTTGACCCAACCAGAAATCCCTAATTGATCCGACACCGCTTTGGTGGATTGTCGAAAAAACACACCTTGAACTCGACCGGACACCCGCACATGAAACTCAACCATAGTTAAATTATACCAGACATAAAAAAATAATAATCATCATCCCTATCCATTAAAAAAACTGAATGAAAGAATAAGTTTCAATAGGTTTTCAAAAAATAAAGTATCGATTTTTTTCAATACAATTAATTATGAACAAACATCGATACTATAAGTGAAGAGGCTATCAAGGGAGGGAGGAAATGGCTAGAAAGATTAACGGACCGTTTTGCGATGTAAGTATACAAACCATCGGCAGCTTGGGATCCACAACCAACAACAACGATGTATTTTTCAACTTAATGCACACTGAAATGGCCTTGCATACCAATGCAGATGAATTTTCCTCCACCCAATTAACGCAATTTGTGGACCGAATCAAAAAGAGATCAAAGATCAAAGACACCACAAAAACATCCATACAACACACTGAAAACCTCGACCCGTTTACCGACATGTTCGGGCCCACAGGGTTCAACATTTATTAAGCGTTCAGACAACCATTATTATGGAAGAAGGGCACCTTGTGCCCACCCCCCTATGAATCAATGATCGGAATAGACAACTCAATTGGCTCATAACACATGGCATCTGAGCAAATGAGTAATTTAATCGACATCTGTGTTGGTCGTGAAGCCAGTCGACAACGCGCTTGAAATCGGACATTCCCAGTCGCACAAGAGACAATATCATCCGACCAGTCCATACGACGAGATGTTTGTGGGTCCACCGAACATTGCAACCAATCAATCACTCCGTCAATCACAATGCCTTTTTCACCCATCAAATACATCCCCTGATCAATACAGAGATCCAACTCAATGAAGCTCACCAAATCATCGTCAATGGCGCATTTGCTTCGCTGAACCCGAACCCCTTTGGCATGGGACAATCCATTCCAATATAAAAGGACACCCAACCAATAGGATTCACACCCAAATGATGCCGATAACACCGTGGCCATAAACGCATCCATACAATCCAAGGCTTTTTCATAATACTGAATGTGATTGGTCAATTGATAAAGTTGAAATGCACACTCAATAAACACCCCATTTGGGGCTGGTTCTGCCTGATCATGAATCGCTTTGATGCGTGACATGGGGGTTCGATGGGTTTCTTGGGAATACCATAAACCACCCTGAATATCATCATAAAAACGATCCATTAAATGATGCCAATAAAAATCACACTCCGTTAGATTGTCTTCTTTAGCCAACGCCGCTGAGAGCGCATACACGACATCATCCAAATACACCCGATCCGGTAACGTCTCTATCTTCTTACGAATGATATGCATCACATCATCCGCAATGGAAAACCATTCCTTCTCGCCAAACACATTGGCCGCAAGATACAAAGCTTTGGCAAGCCACGCATTGTTGGCAATCACAAATGCATCATCTTTTTGAGGCGCTTGACGATGCTGTTGTCGAAACGATAACAACGCCTGTCGAAACTCAATCCAATCAAAACCACACTCATCTGATTGTGGATGCAAAATATTCAGCCCTGTATGCTCACCAGACGCCTCATCAACCATATTGCCATCACGATGGCATTGAAAATAATCGGCCCACTGCTGAACCAATTCAGGAGAGGCAAGCGTGGATAACTCGTCAAAACTCACCATATAATAATGCCCTTCCCCACCATCACTATCCGCATCAATGGTGGAGATAAACCCACCATTGGGCATTAACCATTGCGCCATCAAATGATCAATGGTTTCTCGCACAACGCGTTCATACAAATCACAAGGCGCTTGCGCATGCATGAGTGAATACAATTCAATCATTTGGGCGTTATCCATGAGCATTTTTTCAAAATGCGGCAGGTGCCATTCCTCATCGGTGCTATAGCGATGAAACCCCCCTTCCACTTGATCATACAATCCACTTAAGGCCATCTGTTTCAAGGTCACATGAACCGGGTCAAACCGCTCTTTAGCAATGAGTAACCGCAACGATGCATATGGCGGAAATTTTGGTGCCCCACGAAATCCTCCATGATGCATATCCATGCGAGACTCAATTCCATTCAAGGCATTCAAAAATCGGGATTGAAGACCCACAGATTGATGCGGTTCTTTTTGCAAATGGTTCATTTTTTGAATGACACGCTCAAGCTCCTGGGCTTGCTTTAAGATCTCATCATGATTATGTTCCCACGCTTGAGACAATTGCTTCAAAAGGGTCAAAAAACCTGGCCCACGGGCATGATCATCCGGTGGAAAATAGGTTCCCGCATAAAACGGCTGCCCCGTGGGTAAACAAAATACCGAATTGGGCCATCCACCATGTTGAGTCAACAATTGCGTGGCACTCATATAAATTTGATCAATATCAGGATGTTGATCCCGATCCACTTTAATGGATACAAAATGATCATTCAACATTTGAGCCACATCATCCCGATCAAATGTTTGTTCAGACATGACATGACACCAATGACACGATGAATACCCAATGGATAAAAATATCGGCTTATTGGCAATCTTTGCTAACTCAAACGCTGCCGACCCCCAAGGGTACCAACGAATGGCTTGATGCGCATGACTTTTTAAGTACAATGAGCCCTCAAACACCAACCGATTAAAATGCTCACCACCATCGGGAGGGAATGCATGAAGATCGTCAGGAATGAGTGGACGTTGAGTCATTCAGGTATTATACAAGATTTTAAAAAATATTTAATGCCCCATAAATAACAGGGCCAGCAAAATTGCTGACCCTATATTTGATTGCTTTTCCCACTAAATTAAGTGGAATTAACATGCCAAGATCATTGCAAGGTATCCACCCAAGCCGCCATTCGGGCCAAGCCTTCATCAATATTTGAGTCTGAAGTTGCATAGGATAAGCGCATATATCCCTCGGTTCCAAACCCAATGCCTGGAACACACGCCACTTGTGCATCAGCGAGTAATGCTTCACAAAACGTCATCGAGTTTGTAATTTTCTTACCACTCGTTGTAGTTTTTCCAAAAAGTGCATCAATTCGAGGAAATGCATAAAAGGCGCCCTTTGGCTCATTAATCGTAATTCCAGGAATGGCCTTTAAAAGTTCAATCATTCGTTGCCGACGGGCATTAAATGTTTGCCGCATGGTATCCAATACCGATTGATCCATTTGAAACGCCTCAATGGCGGCATATTGCGCAATGGATGTGGGATTGGATGTTGTATGTGATTGCAATTGAGCCACAGCCGTTGCAATATGGGCAGGCGCTGCAAAATAACCAATGCGCCATCCCGTCATGGCATAGGATTTCGACACCCCATTAACCAAAATGGTTCGTTCTTTAATTGTTTCAGATAGACTTGGCAAATTAACATGCTGATCAGCGTAGATCAACTTATCGTAAATCTCATCAGAAATAATCCAAAGGTTGTGCGATACCGCCCAATCAGCAATGGCTCGAAGTTCAGATTCAGAGTAAATGCTGCCGGTGGGGTTTGATGGTGAGTTTATGACAATGGCTTTGGTTTGAGGGGTTCTTGCCTGCTCTAAAACATCCACAGTAACTTTAAAATCAGAATCAACGGTTGTAGAGACTGGCACCATAACACCACCAGTCAATGCAATTTGCTCTGGATAACTAACCCAAAAAGGCGCTGGAACAATCACTTCATCGCCAGGGTTTAATAACGCATAAAAAACATTGTGCAAACTATGTTTAGCCCCACAAGAAACAACCACTTGATTAGGTTCATAATGAACCCCATAATCCGCATTTAATCGATTGCAAATGGCCATCTTTAATTCAGCCAATCCTGCGGCAGGGGTATATTTACTTTTTCCAGATTCAATGGCTTTTATGGCGGCCGCTTTAATTGGGTCTGGGGGATCAAAATCCGGCTCCCCGGCACCAAAACCAATTACATTTTGACCCTCAGAACGTAGTTTAT
>DBHX01000057.1 GCA_002296285.1 bacterium UBP8_UBA817 | reverse complement strand
CCGAATCCCCGCTACCAGAATCCCCACTAACAGAATCCCCGCTACCAGAATCCCCGTCGGGAGTCTCGGAGGGTAACGGGTTTAGTGTTGGTGGATCGGATGGCAATATTTCATTATGTCCATTGTCCTCCAATTCGGTATTCTTATTATTAATGGATGAATCAATGTCACTAATTTTTGTATTGTTTTCGTTGTATTCATTGGTGATGCGTGTTTTTTCTTCTTCCGTTTCCGCATTATTATAATCAATCACCAGTTGATTATTTGCATTAATCAATGCGTCTTTTTGACGATACAAATCATTAATCTCATTTTTTAACTGATCAACATAATTTTCATCCAGAAACTGATAGGAAACCCCACTGTTTGATTGACGAAATAGATTTGAGTTCATGCTTGTGCATCCGATCTGGAAGATGGTCAATACAAAAAAAAAGAAAATACTTCGAATTACTTTGCTCATAATAGTTATATATCGTATTAGAAAAAAGAAAATTTCAAAAATGAAAAATTTTCTTGAAACTAGAAACTGTGTAAGTTTAGCTTTTTTAATTCTAATTTAAAAGTGTTAATTTTTAATCGGCTAAGAATTTAAGGAGATCGTACGAGTGGAATCAAGTTGTTCGTTTTTTAGCTCATCAATTTTTTTAAGGGGCCGATCCAATTGATTGGTCCGTGTGCTGACCAAATGCGCGTATTCTTTTTGGGCATCATCCAGGCGTTTGCCAATTTTGTCCATGCTCTGTTTATATTTTCCCCATTGATCCTGAAAATTAGCTAAAATGGTCATCATTTCTTTGGCTTTGTTTTCTATTGCAAAATGATCCACGGCTTGGCGCATCACCGACAACATGGCATACAACGTAATGGGGGAACATAAGACCACTTTTTGTTGAAGGGAATAATCAATCAGTTCGGGGTCATTATCGTGCATGAATTGATAAATTTGCTCATTGGGAATAAAAATCATCACATAATCCACGGTCTCATTGGAAATATAGGATCGGGCAGTAATGGACTTAATGTGGTGCCGAACATCTTTAATGAACTGTTTTTTGCTCGCTTCTTTGGTAGCTTCATTGGGATCGTTTAGGTACGCAATGTAGTTATTGAGGGGGAATTTAACATCCATATTGACTTTTTTATCTTTAGGAAGGAAAAACGTGAAATCTGGAATCCCATCGTTTTGAGCGGTTTGTTTAACGTAATTGACCCCTTCAATAAAGCCTGAAAAACGCAAGACATCCTCCGCCATGCGCTCCCCCCACTGCCCACGGGTTTTGGAATTGGCCAAGGCATCCTTCAAATCAGCGGTGGTTTGCATGAGTTGCTGGGTGGTTTGACGGTGTTGTTGCAAGTACCCGGCCATTTCCCCAAAGCGTTTTTGATGATTGGATTCAATGGTTTGGAGCCCTGATTTCACCTGTTCAATCTCTTTTTTTACGGTGCTCAGTGTTTGATCAATTAAGGCTTTTTTATGGTCAAGCCCCTGATTATGTTGATCCGATTGACCTTTGAACCGTTCATTGGCCAGTTGAAAGAATTGATCCTGGGTTTTTTGCAAACTTTGTTGTGATAACTGATCAAATGTGGCTTGCATGGTTTTCATGTCATCGGAGCGGGATTTTTGAAACAAATAAACCAACCCCCCCATGATGAGGCCCCCTGTAAAAAATCCAATCAAGAAATATGTCATAGTTTAGTATATCAAGTTTCATGGACGTGGCCCATGGGTGATTGAATCAACATCATCCAGTCTATGTGGTTGGATGGCGTGATTTAAGTCACGCTATGCCAGCAAAAAATAGTTTGGGATAAATTTTGATGAAGACCAATGGCCCTTATTTTAGACAGTCGCTCGCTACGTTCTCATAGGGGTGTTCATCGGCGGCAATTTTATACCCCATGCAATCTTCCATAAAGGTGCCCGTATTTTTGCCACCGTCATAGTTATGGTTACCACCGGTTAATTTTGCTAAAAACTGGGTCATAATATCAGTACTAAAAATAGACGGGGCTTGCATAATACTTCCCCCTCCGGATTGGGATTTTAGTAAATTAAAATGGATATGGTGGTCCGTGCCAATGGTGGCATCGGGACTGATGTACATATACGCAATCACATCGCCTTTTTTTACAGTGTCCCCTTTGGCCACCGTAATGAAATCAAGATAGAATTGCTCATCCCCAGGATCCACCATTGGCTCAATGCTATACGACATGGATATGGTTTGGCCATCAGAGGACGCGAAGTCCAAGCGAATGCCATAACGGTAATGTGTTTTTTGAGAATTCACAACTTCATAATAGGTATCGACATTTGAAATGGTCCCATTGGCAACGGCGTAAATCTTTGGATAGTCTTTGGCGGCCGTTCCATTGGGCCATTGACTGCCCCCGGCATTATTTTGAAAATGAATATGTGCGCCAGGGTGAGCGGCCGATGCGTTTTTTCCTCGGTGCATTTGTCCATCGGCCACATCGTCCATGCCCACCAAAAATTGATCAGACCGGTTGGTGTTAAATTCAGAAATGTCTGGGTATGCGGATGCAGGAGATTCGCTTCCACAGGCCGTAAGTAGTGCGGCGAATAATCCCAGAAGGAGTATTATTTTCATGACTATAATTTTACTATAAAAATATTGAATGGTAGCATTAATATTTGATGATCTTTTCTGTATTAAATAAAACATGGAAAAAAGACTGGGTGGGTAGATTTTTTATTAATTATACTTTATAATTCTTTAAATATGTAATTATTATGAATATTATTAAAATAAATTATGCTTTAAAAGAATATAATTAATTTAAGGACTATTTTTTCCGGCGGGGAATTTTTAGGGAAAATAAATTAAGATATAAATAGATGGTATCAATGGATTTGAAGAGGAAGATTGAATGGTTTATTAAGTTTATGGTGAAGATCAAGTGAAAAAGAATGGCGATGTCAAACAGCCTTTGCCAAGCAATAAACGGGTTATTTTTGGATTTAATCAGGGGGGTAAAACCATGGATGATGTTCAAAAAGTAACCGTAAGTGCAATTGGTCAATCAATTGCTGAAGGTGAGTTTGACAACGTTGCAACATTATTGATGAATCTAGAAAACGCTGGTATTGCTTGTAACTTAATTACCTATAATGCCGCAATATCGGCGTATGAAAAGGCTGGGGGAGAACAAGGGATGGTGAATGCATTGGCGCTTTTAGAAGAAATGAACAGTGCGAAAATTACCCCGGATGAAATTACCTATTCAGCGGCAATATCGGCATGTGAAAAGGCTGGGGGAGAACAAGGGATGGCCAATGCGCGGGCTCTTTTGAAAGACATGAACGCCATGGTGTTCTTACATTCTATGAAGTAGTTATGTCGATGATAATGAATGATTTGAGGATCGCTTAAATGATCATTGACTATCAATGAAAAAACCAAATGATTTAGTACGATACTGGTTGTAATGGTCATTACGTGAATACCAAATGACCGTGTATTTTGGAGAATGAGATATGACAGTAAAGAGATTTCGCACAGATAACGTGCGATTGAAGGCATTAACGAAACATAAATCGATGCATATCGGGGGGAAAGCAATGAGTTCATCTGGTGATCAATTCGAAAAAGAAAAGGCCCCAACCCAAGAACCCGACGTGCCATGTCCCCGGCAGCTGACCGATCTACCAACAGATTTATTGGTGATGATCGCTTGCAAAATACCTCCCTCCAACTCTTTTACAATAGGAGTATCCAATAAGATAAGGCGGGGCATAAATGCGCATGTTTTAAATTATGTTGAGGCACAAAGAAACTCATCCATTACGTCAATACATATGCAGACGCTGATAAATGTCTTAACGGTTGCAACCAATCAGCAAGTAACGGAGTTGATTGAAATTAACGGCTTTATCACAAAACTAGTGTCACAGAGCCAGCATTCAAATACACCAGAAGCACGACAACATAGCGCTCTGGCAATGGCAAAAATAGCAAGGCTTCACATCGGAATCCGTGCGCTCATTCAAAGTGAGGCAATCCACGCACTGGTTGACATGGCATCCAAAGATAACACCGCGCTTGCACGACAAGATATCGCCTATACAATGGGAGAAATTTTAGATGAGATGGACCAAGCATCTTTATTAATGGGGCCGGTGATTAACGCCTTGGTGTCGATGGCAAGAAAAGAACATAATACTCCCATAGGACGAGGAAATATTGCCGTTGCAATAGCAAAAATGGCCACCAAAAGTATTGGCGTAACCGCCTTGATTGAAGCCTGTGCCATCAATGATATATTTTCAATGGCCAAGCAAGAAATGGATGCTCCAGACGTCCGACAACATATGGCATTTGCGATGGCCACCATTGCAGAGCATGACACAGGGATAGCCGCTATAATTGAAATAGAAGGAAGTGTTGATGCCTTAGTGTCAATGTTTGGACAGGAGGATAATACCTCAGACGAGGAGATTTATATTGCATTTGTATTGGCGCAAATTGCACAGCGTGAAGATGGAATATTTCGTCTCATGAAAGGAAATGCGATCAGTGCCTTGGCTTCAATGGCTATGAAAGAAAGCCATGACCCAGTCATACGACAAAATATTGCATTGGCCATAACACGCATTGCACGAACGCGTATTGGACTTGAGGCTTTGATACAAACGAATGTTGCGATCGATGCCTTGGTATCAATGGCTGGCCCGGCCGATAATGCTGCAGATGAACGAGAATATATTGCATTTGCAATGGAACAAATCGCACAGAGTAAAGCGGGAAGATTTCATCTCATGAAAGGAAATGCAATCAAAGCTTTGGTGTCAATGTACAAACTGGACAACACCATCGAAGGTATCGCCGCTATTAAATCAGCATTTGGACAAATATTACGTCCATCGATTTGAAAATGGTTCCATTAATCTTTAAATAAAAGTAAGCTAAACCGAATGACGTTGAATGAATGAATAATCGTGACTTGACGAATGAAACCGCAGGGCATACGGTAGTTAAATGAATTGGGTGGGGATCCTTTACATTAATATGAATTGTTTTTATTTGAATGGCCGGTTGATTGCGTTATCGCCCAAACAATTTCATAACCATTGTTGTTTTTACAATATTCCACGATGGATCATGGTATTTATTCCCCAGGGAAATCCGGATGTTTCGTGGCTAAAAAATAATAATGAGGTGATTCAATATCAGCAATGGAAGCCATACGTGTATGTGCATGTCAATAAATCGAGATATGCCGTGAGCGTGGTTGTCGGCCTCATAACGATCGCATTGGTATGGAGCGTGATTGTGGCCAATATCACGTTGGCAATTCCAAATGAGCCAAGGGTCCCATCGTATCATACCTTAAGAGCATTTGTTCAACGATTTTGTGAGACGTCGTCGTGCATTAATGAGTTAGGAATTTATCCCAATGTTGTATTGATTCGCCACAATAAAACCAATGTTCCCAGTGGGTGTCAAAAAATTCAAAAAGGGGTGGTGAAATGTTATTTAGACTCATCGTTTATGGGGCATTAAGTTTGGGGGTCTTGGGGGTTGGTTTGCATGCAATGCATCAGAAAAAACATTGGTTGTTAACCGAAGGCTACCCGCCATGCCGTCTGACCATTCCCATTCAAAATGGCTGGATTAGTACGACATATTTAAATGATATCATGAGTGACGCCTGTTGCGACGGGGTGATGGCCATTCAATGGAATAATGAGAGTGATATGTTGAGAGTGGTGCATCATGAATAAATCAATGGCCATGGCATTGTGTTGGTGTTTGTTCAATACCGCATTATGGGCACAATCCCCTATTTTAGGGTATGACAATCCGCAAGCATCGGCCAAAAAGTCCTTTCAATTTGTGTTGCTAAAATACGCTCGAACCCATGAGGTGTTGCCCATGCTTCGAAACATATGCCGGGAGTGTGATTGGGTGGTGGATCATGCCAGACAGTCTGTGGGGTTAATGATCAACTCTATGGGATGGGCCACCTATAAAAATGCCTTGTTAACAATGGATAAACGTCGGGCATTGGTCCGGTTGGATGTGTCGGTTATTGAAGTGAATAACACGCAATCGGAACGGTATCGTCAGCTGTTGTCGCATTTGTCCACACCCATTGCCATGTCGGATACCATCGATGGCATGATTGAGTTAATGGTGAGTTCTGGAAATGCCAGTTTGGTCTCATCCCCTCGGGTTATTGGTGCCTCCGGGTCGCAGATTCAATTAAAGGTAGGGGATCAAATGCCATACAAAACAGCCATTCAAAGTGGCACCAGCATTCAAACCAGTGTGCAGTACATTCATACCGGCATCGAATTAAACATTACGCCATTTTTGCATTATGATGACCGCATTGATCTGGACATTGAACTTCACTATTCAGCCGTCAATGGGGTTGAGCAAGATGGGGGGGTGGATATGCCAATCATTGCATCCCGAACATCCACCCTGAGCCTTCAAGTGACTCAAAATGCCACGGTGGTATTTGCGGGATTATTGGATCACTCAACGCATGAGAGCCTTGAAAAGGTTCCCTTCATCGGCGATTTGCCATTCATTGGAGGGTTGTTTCAACGATCTGTTCGAAAGAAGCAAACCACCGATTTAATATATAAAATTACGCCAACCGCCATTCGGTAATATCATGCGTGCTATTCATTGGTTTGGATTGCTGTTACACTATGGGCATGTTCGACTTACTCATTAAAAAACCTCAAAACATTAAAAACGATGTATTGTCCGGAATTACAGTGGCCTTGGCCTTGGTGCCAGAAGCCATTGCTTTTTCATTTGTGGCCCATGTGGATCCTACGATTGGGTTGTATGCGGCCTTTATGATGGGACTCATTACGGCCATATTTGGGGGGCGACCCGGCATGATTTCTGGGGCCACAGGCGCGGTGGCTGTTATTTTTGCACCATTGGTAATCCAGCAGACCGCCGCCAATGGCATGGCATCGGCCTTATCCCATTTATTTTTAGCCGTGATTATTATGGGGCTATTGCAAATGGCCTTTGGGATCTTCAAATGTGGAAAGTTTGTGAGGCTTATTCCTCATCCCGTCATGTTAGGGTTCGTGAATGGGTTGGCCATTGTGATTTTTAAAGCACAGTTTGGCCAATTTATGGTGGATGGTCAGCTAATGCCCATGGTGCCACTGACCGTGATGCTTGCCTTAGTAGCCCTGACCATGGCGATGATTCAATGGTTACCGAAAGTGACAACGGCTCTGCCGGCTACATTGGCGGCAATTATCTTTGTGTCTGGGGCATCGATTTTCATTCGTCAGACCGGAGTGGAGATATACACCGTCCTTGATTTTGTGCGTGGACTGGACCCTTCCAAAACAACCTTGCAAGCGGTGTTGCCCACATTTCAGATGCCGATCATATCTTGGTCAGCTGTTCAAACCGTCTTTCCCTATGCGGTGTTGGCGGCGGCCGTTGGGTTGATTGAGTCTCTGATGACATTGACGTTGGTGGATGAACTGACAGAAACACGGGGGCGAGGAAATAAAGAAAGCATTGGGCAGGGGCTTGCCAATGTTATTAATGGGTTGTTTGGTGGCATGGGTGGTTGCGCCATGATTGGTCAAAGCATGATCAATATTCGGGCCGGTGGACGGGGGCGATTGTCCGGAATAACCGCGGCATTGGCATTGTTATTTTTTATATTATTTGGGGCGTCCTTAATTGAGGCCATTCCTTTGGCGGCATTGGTTGGTGTGATGTTTATGGTTTCCATTGCAACATTTGAATGGTCCAGTTTTCGAATCATGAATAAGATTCCTCGTTCCGATGCCATGATCATTGTGATTGTGTCATTGGTTACCGTGGTGGTTGATTTGGCCATTGCTGTGATTGCTGGGGTGATTATTTCAGCATTGGTGTTCGCTTGGGAGCAGGGGAAAAAAATTGACGTTGAGACGTCTGAGAATGAATCCGGTCATCGGGTATATCGCCTGAAAGGGGCCTTGTTTTTTGGGTCAGTGCAATCATTCAAAGACATTTTTCAAATTCAAGAGGACCCCAATGAGATTGTGATTGATTTTAACAATGCCCGTGTTTATGATCACTCCGGCATTGAAGCCATTCAAAACATTGCGGAAAGGTACGGTAAAATCAATAAAAAATTGCACCTATTAAATTTAAGTAAGGAGTGCCAAACGTTGATTGGTCGTGCTGACAATATTGTTGAAGTTCGCATCTTTGACGATGTAACATGGCACGTTTCAACCGATCAATTGGCCTAGTTGATGGCATTATTGTCGGCCAAGGGTTGGCCGGCTCATTACTCGCCCATGAATGCATTCAAAATGGGCTGACCATTTTGGTTGTGGATGACAAACATAAAACATCGTCCACCAAAGTGGCCGCCGGCATCATGAACCCCTTGGTCGGGCCTCGATTAACCCCTCTTTTGCAAGATTACGACGCCATTCAACGGCTAAGTAAGTATTACAAGGCCCTTCAAAACTCTTTGGGGGCGTCATTTTTACATGAGCACCGCCTGATTCGGTTTTTATCCACGCCATTGGAATGCCAATCCTACCGTCATCGAATCACCAGATCAGATGGTCCAAAGCTTGTGCCACCGACACAAGACTGGTCGCATCGATGTGTTATTGGCGAACATCAATTTGAATTGCATGCTGTGCCCCAAGTTGATACAACGGTTTTTTTAGATGCCATGAAAAACTTTTTAATGCGCCACAATGCGTTGATCAATCAACGTGTGAGCCATAATGACATCGACTGTTCCGAAGGGCAGGTCAACTGGCAGGGGCTTCGGGCCAAATGGCTGGTATTTTGCGAGGGGGCTGTGGGGGATGGGAACCCTTTTTTTCCTGAAAAAAAATTTAAGAATGCCATGGGTCATGTGTTAAAGGTTCGAATGGAGGGCATGCCAAAAAAAACAATATTAAACCATGGGAAATGGTTATGCCCCGTGGCAAATAGCGATCAAGACTTTTTGTATGGAGCCTCAACATTTTGGAATCAGACAATGAATCAACAGGCCCAATCAATTCGCGGCCTTCAGTCATCACTTCAGTCATTTTTAAAACTGCCGCATGCCATTGTGTCTGTGCATGAGGGAACACGCCCTTGTTTAGCGCAGCAACGACCGTTTGCTGGGTGGTCTCAGAAGCATTCAACCATTGGCATGATCAATGGGTTGGGTGGGCAAGGCATGGCGGTGGCGCCTGATCTTGTTCGATCATTTTGTCAGCAACTGAGGGTGAATAAAGTGATGAAAACGTAAGCGCCAGTAAAGCATAAATAATGCCAATTGAATGAATTGAAAAATAATGTAGATGGACCATACCGCCAATATGCCATGCCCCAATGTTACTCCGAAGTAATAGGCCAGTGGAAGGTAAAATCCCCAATGTAGGAGCGAGGACACCCAGGCCACCAGTTTGGTTTGGTCCGCACCATTAAGGGCATTCATAAAAATAATGGCCCCCACTTCAAACATCACCCCAACGCAATCCAATCGCAGCGGCAAAATGGATTGCTCAAGTAAATCTAAATCTGTCATAAAGGGGCGAAGAATAAGGTCTGGAAATGCAAAAGCCAAGGTTGAAAATGTGCCAATCATCACAATGGATACGAGAAGTACTTTGTTGGGCCAATGAAATGCTTGAGCGCCATCGTTTTTACCCAAGGATTCAGACACCAATGTCATGGTGGCCATTCCCAACCCAACGCCAGGCAAAATGGCCACCAAAATAATATTGACCAATACGTTGCCAATGGCCATGGCATCGGTGCTGATTTGGCCTAGAATCCAGTAAAAGCCGGTGACTCCTGCAGCAAAAATGATTTGTTGAAGAGCCATTGGAATGGACAATTCGGCGAGCCATCGCCCATTTGGTTGGATCGGGCCTATGCGCCACCGTAAAAACGATCGGATATCAATCAGATAAATCATGGCCCCCATGGCGAGGGCAATGCTGCTTGCAAGACCCGCCCCGGCAGCCCCCAATTCAGGCGCCCCAAAGTGGCCAAAAATAAACGCATAATTGAGAATGATATTCATGACATGAATGCCAATGATAACTTTTAAGTACCGCATGGGGTCACTAACACCGTTCCAAAACCCACGGATCACCAAGCAAATGGCAAAAAATGTGAGGCCGATAATCCGAAATGATAAATAATCCTTGCCAATTTGGGTAACGTCGCTCGACGTAGAAAAGGGGGCCGTAAGCTCGTGTAAAAAAGCCAGGGTAAATATGGTGATGCAAATGGCCAGACCAATGGATACCCAAAGCCCTAACATCAGAGCAATGGGGTAATGTTCGGGGCGATTGGTGCCTTTAAAGCGGGCCACCATCGTTTGAACACCGGAAGAAATGCCAGTAAATCCAACAAATAAAACAAAAAAAATGAAGGCCCCAATCCCACTCCCTGCCAAGGCCAAGGGACCAATCTGGCCAATCATTAATGTATCAACAAGGTTGAGTATGTTTTGGGAGACCATTCCGCCCATAATTGGAAGAGACAACGTTAAAATGCGTTTGGTATCGGTATTCACCATCGTATTATACTCTTTTAAAAAAAAATGTTTAAAGACTTTCATTTTTGGGAATGGGTAATTGAATCTCAAAAAATATTGGAGGGTATATGACAAATGTGTTGGTTCGTTTATTAACATTGCCATTTCGTCGGTTTCAAAATGCGCCTTGGAAGCCACCAGTGACCGGGAGACAGCCATAAGGCATGACTGATCATGTTGGGTTAGTCCTGTCTGGAGGGGGGGCTAGAACAGCATTTCAAGCGGGTGTGCTAAAGGCTATTGGTGAATGGACGGGGTCCAATCAACTGCCATTCAAGGTAGTGAGCGGATCGAGTGCAGGATCCATTAATGCGGCGTATTTGGCGGCCAATGCCGATCAGTTTCAGACCGCCGTTTCTCACATGAGTCAAATGTGGGGAACACTCACCACCAAAAAGGTGTACACATCCGATATTCTATCGATCAACCATGCCAAAACACTACTGAATGTATTTAATCATATTCGAAAAGGGATGCATGGGGCCAATAGTATTTTGAATGCATTGCCGTTGGCCAAGTTACTCAAAGATCAAATTGATTTTGATCGAATTCAACGATGTTTGGATGAGCGGTCACTGCATAGCTTGGCCATTTCAGCCACCAGTTTTCAGCACTCCATGTCAACCACATTTGTGCAATCCAATCAAAATATATCGTGGCAAAGGGTGCGCCGAATGGGATTTGAGGAACGAATCCGGGTGAAGCATCTGATGGCGTCCACCGCCATTCCATTTTTGTTTTCGCCCGTAAAAATCAATGGTGAATTTTATGGGGATGGCAGTTTACGTAATTTTGCACCATTTAGCCCAGCCATTCGGTGTGGGGCCAAATCATTGATTGTCGTGGGCATTCGAGAATTGGAAGAGCCGGAAAAAATAGAAAAAAGGGTGATTTCATTTGGCGATATTTTTTCAAAAATTTTAAATACCATATTGTTTGATTCACTCGACATTGATAACGAACGATTGCGTCGAATTAATCAAACCATCGGTGATGGGGGGGCAATTAGCAAATTAAAAAAAATCAATACCATTATTATTCGACCATCGGTTGACTTTAGTGAGTTGGTCAAAGAATACGATTATGAATGCCCCATCATCTTGGGGCAATTATTGCGTTTAATTGGTTCTAAAAACAACGGGGAGGACTTAAAAAGTTATTTAATGTTTGAACCCGGTTATTTAAGTGCCTTAATTGACCAAGGGTACAAGGATGCCCAAGGCTACAAAGATCAAATTCTAGCGGAATTAAACTAAAAAAGCTCTCGAGTAGGGGGGGACAATCCTCGAGAGCTTTCTTAACCTCGTATAGAGACTACCTATACATAATAGTCAATAATGACATAAAAAACAATGGCTAGAAAAAATTATTTTGCAAATGATTTTTTGGTTTGGCACAACCCTTGGGCTTGGGTATCATAAAACCATGATAGATATATTATTACCGTTATTGGCAGATGTTGCAAAAGTGGGAGACATGGCATACGAAAAATACCGCTCTGACGTAAAGGTGTCGCTAAAAGACAATCAAACCCCGGTAACCAATGTCGATCATTTGATTCACAATGAACTGTCTCAATCACTGTCTCATTTCTTTCCGGACATTCCCATCATTTCTGAAGAAGGGGCAATTCCTAGTTTTAATGAACGTCAAAAAATGGATGCCTATTGGTCATTTGATCCACTGGACGGGACCGTTGATTTTATTGAAGAAACCGATCATTTTGTCATATCCTTGGGTTACATATCGAATCAAATGCCAACCATGGGCATTTTGCACCATCCGGTATCTGGGAAATCGTGGGTGGCCATAAAAAATCGTGGGGTATTTGTTCAGCACCATGGGGGTGAGATTGTGCCCATCCAACCACCCATTCCACGGGAGGATTATGTATTATTGGTGAGTGCCCATCGAAATGATGAGGATTTGTGCAATGTCATTGTCAGACAACGTGAACGAGAGCTTAATCGATCCGTGCGTGTTGAACGCATTGGATCGGCATTAAAGTTGGCATATTTGGCCGAGGGTTTGGGAGATGAATACATTCGGTTTACCCCCATGAAGGAGTGGGATTTTGCTGCGGGTCATTGTTTGGTTAATGAAGCGGGGTTTTCAGTGTCCCCATTGGATCCAAGTGATGTGCTTGCTTATGGCACCAAAGAGTTGCGCATTCCACCGGTATCGATCCGTAAAAAAAATCACAGTTAATTGGTTAGATTCGATTCGCCCAATTGCCCACAGGCAGCCACAACATCTTGGCCTTTGGAGTAACGCACGGTGGTGCGGATTTTGTGTTTTAATAAAGCATCTTTAAAGGCCATCAATGCCGATTGACTAATGGGTTCAAATGGTATTTTTGGGTGAGGGTTTAAGTTGATTAAGTTAACCTTTGCATTTAAGAATTGAGCCAAGTTGGCCAATTGGTTCGCGCAATCGAGACTATCATTGACGCCTTTGAGTAGGGTATATTCCAGGGTAAGTTTTCGGTTATGTTGCTTGCTGTATTGGCTTAAGGCTTGGCTAACCTCCATAATCGGGTTGCGTTTTTCGATGGGCATGATGGTTTCTCGAATGGCTGGGTTGGCCGCTCCCACTGACAAGGCCAAGTTTAAATGAATCCCTTTCTTGATGAGTTGCTGAATTCCAGCAAGGTAACCTGAAGTGGATACGGTAATGTGCCGTTTGCTTAAGTTGAATGCCGATTCAGATTGAAGCCAGTCCAGTGCGGGTAATACCGATTTTAAATTGAGCAATGGCTCACCCATCCCCATAAATACCACATGGGTTATGTGATGGCCCTTGGATAGAATAATCGCCAGTTGGGCAACAATTTCACTTACCGTTAAATTTTTCTTGAGTCCTGACACACCCGTCAAGCAAAATTTGCAATCCACCGGACAGCCCGCTTGTGAGGAAATGCACAGGGTTTCATAGCCTTTTTCTTGAATTGCCACGGCTTCAATGTAGACGTGAGGGGACAATTCAAAAATGTATTTGGTGGCAGAGCCATCGGATGCGGGGAGTGCATTCATGGATACAAATGGATTGATGATGAGTTTCTCACGCAGGTCCTGTTGATTCTTCTTTGAGATATTGGTCATTTGTTCAACATCAATGATGTTTTTTTTTGTGACCCATTCATGGACTTGCGATAACGTGAAGGTTGGAAGGTGGTGTTCTTTGCACCACGATTTGTAAACTTTTGGATCCATATCAAAAAAGTATTGCTTGCTATCCATGGGTTCAACATACGCATTGACGCGCATTGCGTCAAGATTGGTGGACACAAAATAGTATGTGGCCATGGGTATTTTCGATTTGTTCAGGTACCAATAATCGGAGTTTGACACCAATTGTTTATTCAAAGATAATACCTTTTAAGGAGAGATTTTATGCAGTTTATTTGGATAATGTGCGTTGTATTATCAATGGCCATTTATGGGGAGTCTTTATCGGACATCAATACCAACATTAATACATCATCATCATCGTCATCATCACAACAAAGGCGCTATTATGAGGGCAGTGGCTATACCACCGATGTGCAAATTATTGGGTCTGAAAAACGATTCGAACGTGTTCGATTTGTTCCCAGTATGTTTGATGCTTGGGTCGAATTGTTTGTCACGGCTCAGACCTATGATTTAATTGTTCAGTTAAAAGACAACGGATACGTGAACGCTGATGGCACCTTAAAAGATACGGTACTGAATTTGAATGTGCCCTTGACCCCCTACCAAGTGATCCAATTTGGTGAGATAAAAAATCACTATAAAAACAAGTACACATCAGTGTGGATCATTGAAGAATTGATTCGGGTTGGTGTATTGGATAATGACGGGTTTTTAACGGATACCCAATCATTTTCGGATGAATTTAACGCCATGGATTTTGATCAATACACCGATGCCATACGAACAACGGATTTAAGGTTTTCGAATAACGTTATTGCGGAAGAAATGGCCCGTGAATTATTGAGATTATTGCAGGAATCCTCAATGTCCATTCATGTAACCCAGCAAGAAACCACCCGATACCAGAGCCGTCAGGATGGGTTTGTTGAAAGTTTTTTGGACCAATTGGGTGGCAGTATTTTGGGCCGTATTTTTTATAAAGATCAAGTAAAAACGAACAAAAGAAAAGTGGTGTATTTACCCAATATTAATGTGGTCACGATGTTTACCAATATTTCGTTTGGTTTTTCCAAGGCCTCGTATCAGAAAGGGGCCTTGGGGGATGTGATTTTTTATGGTGGAAACACGCAACGGGTGGTATCGTTCCAATTGGCAAAGAATAATGACGATATTGAGCACCTTGGGGTTGGGGTTTCTTTTCTATCAAAACAATCCCAAGGCTTTGTTGGGGGGCAAAAAATAAAAGCGTCAGGGGTGAATGTACAAGTCAATGAACTTCGAGACACATCCGGCCATACCACTTGGATGAGTGCCCGATTTTTATCGGGTCAATTTGGCATGACCCACGATACCCAATTATCGTTTGGGTTGGCCAATTTTACATCGTCGTTTCGTGGGGACTCCCAACTGGGCTTAGCGTTTGGCTTCAACGGAACCTATCACATCATGCGATACCTTGGGGTGTACTATGGGGTGGATACAAATTTTGGGTTTAATTTATTTGCAAACGACTCTGAGGATTCCACCACATGGGCGGTTAACCGTATCAATGTAGGGTTTCAAAGTGCCATTGCACCGCTCCGGTTACGGGTGGGCTATGAATGGGTGACGGACCAGCAAAGCATTATTTTTGAAGGGGTAAAGGCCAACGTGGGGATTTATTTTTAATTCATGATTCTATTAATTACGCTATTGATTGCCCTGAAGGCGTGTGCGGTTGAGCTCTACATTGATCAGTTTCAAGGGCTTCAAAATCGGTTGGTGTTATCGGTGGAACAGCCCATTGATATTCAAGAAACATTGTCCGCTGGAGTGAATGTATTGCAGGCAAGAACAGGGGATGCGAGACTGGATATGAAATTATGGGAGGTTGTGTATCGGCGCTATGTTGCGGCGTCCACACAGTATGGAATATTTTATTCGTTTGGGGTTCGAACGGGCAGAGTCGACATCACCCAAGAAAGCTTTGATGACGAAACCGAACTTGCGGTGATGCCATTTTATGACATTGGTCTAAAATCAAAGTTATCGAAACGTTGGTACCATACATTAAAGGTTGAGGCGGGGTATTTGATTTTATATACCGAAAGCATCAACATTAATCCGATACTGGGGTTGCAATTCACCCCATTTTTTAGTTTTGGGTATAATTTAGACTAAATGCACCGGCATCCGTTATTTCAAAACGAATGCTCGGATAATGATCGCTAAGGAGTAAGGGCGCATCAAGGTCAATAATGTCCGCCATTTGTGCCAAATAAAAGGCATTTCGAATGGCCAATTCAGACCCCAGCATGCACCCAACCATCACCTTGAATCCAGATGCTTTGGCGGTGTTAAGTAATCGTAGGGCATGGGTTAGCCCGCCAGATTTGTCGAGTTTAATGTTGATGACATCATAGGGGCGACAAGCGTCAAGATCAGCCATGGTGTGGCAGGATTCATCGGCACATAGCAATACCGATGCATGCTTGCAGAGTTGGGCTTGATTGGCGCTTGCAGGGATGGGCTGTTCAACCATAAATACCGATTGTTGGGCACAATGATCGAGCCATGTGGGCACATCGTTAGGGTCCCAGGACTCATTTGCATCGACCATGATTTTTTTTGTTGGGCACTGTTCCCTGACGGCGGCAATGCGAGCCAAGTCATGGCCATCACCGGCGCATTTTAATTTTAACTGGTTTAACGGTGTTTCACTGGCTTTGAGTGCCATTTCAGTGGGTGTTGCAACCGATAGTGTCATGGGAATAGTCAACGGGGTGGGGGTGGGCAATCCGGCCAATTCCCAAATGGTTGTATTGGCTATTTTGGCTTCTAAATCCCATAAGGCTGAATCCACGGCATGCCGAGCCGCTCCGGGTGGGTAGTTGGCGTCTAAGTCATGCCTTGATAGGCCGGATTCAATGGCGGGTGCCCATGCATGAAGTTGATGAAGCACAGTGTCTGGGGTTTCATTGTAACGGTTGGTTGGGGTGCATTCCCCGGTCCCAATATGGCCATTGGATTCAATGTGACATTCGATAACCTCAGCATGCGTTCGAGGCCCTCGTGAAATCACGAAGGGTTCGTTTAACCGATACGATTTGCGATGGAAATGAACGCGTCGCATTTATAGACCTCCGCAAGCCTTAAGCGCATCAATGAATGCACTGACACCGTACCGATACGGGTCAGTAACGGGCATTTGATGGGCATTGGATAATGAGTCAATCATGGTTTTGGCGGTTTGATCATCGACATCTTGGGTATTCAAACTGATGCCAATGCATTGGCAGTTTGGGTTGGTTAAGCGTGCCATTTGAACATTCAAATCGATGCACGCTTGAATGTCTGGCACTGGGTAGTCGAAATTCTTTAAGGTGTGGCGGTTTACATGGTGGCATAAAATCAAATAATCGGGCTGAGCCCCATGCAGTAATCCCAAGCTAACTCCGGCATAGGCGGGGT
Source organism: bacterium UBP8_UBA817 (assembly GCA_002296285.1). Lineage (GTDB taxonomy): Bacteria > Margulisbacteria > Marinamargulisbacteria > UBA817 > UBA817 > UBA817. The sequence goes on along the minus strand of DBHX01000057.1, from coordinate 3,451 downwards.
GAAACAGCGATCCCTGACCTTCAATTAAGGTTAGAGATTCAGATGCAGGGCTCAACAATTCCACCGTTCCCGAAATAAAATCAGAGGCCACGGCATCAATGGCAATCCCATCGCCGTCAATTAAAATGCCACATTGCCCAGTGGCCACAAAATGAGTGGGTACGCCTTGTTGAAGAAGGGCTTTTTTTAACGTCAGTGTCGTAAACATTTTTCCTGATGAACAATCGGTGCCAACGGTTAATAGGCGTTTGCCCACGCGTTTTTTGCCGTTCCCGATGGGAATTGTTTTTGATGTGTGACGAATATTATGAATCACCACCGAATGATTCCCCGCATATTCCCCAAATGTGATGTCGGTGGTTGGTACCAAACAATCATCCAGGAGTTGATGCATCCCATGAATGATATTCAGCCCGCAGTCCATGGCTTCAGCAATATGAGCCAGCCAATCATCCTCAATATAGCCTCCATTATTGACAGCACCTAAAACAAATGAGTTAGCGCCAAGTAATTTGGCGTCTTTAATGGATACCTCTGGAATATCCAAAGAAACCGTTGATTTTGGTAGTTTCATGTATCCCACACATTTTTCAGGGGAAAAGTGCAACAAGCTGGTGGCCATTTTTAGCTGGTTAAGGTGGGTCGCATTACCAATAAAAATAATATAAGGTGGGGTTAACATGGGGTCACGTCCTTTGATTGAATTGATCAAGATACTTATATACGGTCGGGCGACTGATATTTAATGTTTTTGAAACAATTGAAATCGCATGTTTGAGATCAAAAATACCGTGCTTTACCAGGTATTCAATAACGTCTTTTCGTTGTTTCGGTGACATCATCGCATAAGAGATCCCGTGCTTTAATGCGTACTCTTGAATCATGGCGGTTATTTTTTCCTGACTGTTGCCAAGACCATAGTTTTCTTTCCTTGGTAAAAAGACTGGGGTTTCAGTGGCTAGTAACGGATCCAATAATTTGGATACCTGTGCAAAATAATCAATGTTCATATTGAGTGCAAACGACCCAATAATGCGATCCTTGTGATCGCGTATGGCCAATGTCGATGATTTTAACGCCAACCCTGACGGGGATTCATTTTTATAATTGATGATTTTATCTGGCACCTCGCCATTGATGCGTCGTAACCCCAAATCAGTGGTGCCATCCCCCACCTTTCGACCGGTAATATGGCCATTGTAAATGGCAATGATCGATGAATCAGGGGTTCTTAAATCATGCACAATAACTTCCACAAATGGCGCAAACATGGTGCCCAGCACGTCGGCCAAATCGAGGTATCGTTGAAACGGATCCTTTGCACACATAATTTACATAGTGTCATATTTTTTACATTATGTAAATATATAAAATGTGGATGTTAATGGTCATGGATCGTCGGGGTGGTTCTATGGTTCATGGGAGGCCCATTGGGGGTGGTTAAAAAATAAATGTTTAAAAATTTTTAGAGGTGGGTATAGCAAAGGCATCCACATGAAATTTTTTCAATTTATTTAAGGAGTACTTATGTCAATGAATCGCCATGATCCATGCAAACCGTTACGTCATTTTATCGAGTTGGTGGAGGCCAAATGCCAAGAGCTGCCCAAAGATATCGATCACTGGATTGAGATGGCATCGAAACACGAGCCAAACTCGAAAACCCATAAAAACATTATTGCATCGTCGGTAAAACCCCGGGAAGCGTATTTATTAACCCTTGAAAAATTGCATCAGCAGTTGGTGGAAGGGTTGGGAATCATTGAGGGAAGCGATGCCTTAATTCCAAACGATATCCATTTGGACATGCCCGTTGAGACCATGTTTCGAAAATACACGCAAGCCACAAAGAAGTTGCGACATGCCACTGAAAACAATCAAACGTTCATTCAGTTTTTTCAATCCTTGTTGGATCGGATTTCATTTATACGAACGGATTTAAATCAGACCATTTTACGCTGTTCGATGGGGGACTTGAATTACAAAGATGCCGAGCATCAAGTACGTGTGTTGGAGCCGGTATTGGAAGAGAGTCTTGAAAAGCACATTGCCAATCAAAAACATGCCATGGAGCAGCTCACAGAAACATTGATTCAAAAAATTGAGAAAGATGTTGCGGTTCGGCAATCCATACAAGATCGAAAGGTCATGCACAATACGCTTCAGATGTATTTGGCGCATATTGAAGACAACCCAGAGTTTGGTGAATTGTTGCCAACGTTGCAGTATAAAATACGTCAAATTGTATCGCGACCATTGGATTCCATACTTAGTCAGCAGCAGCAGGAAGTGGATGTGGCAACGTATGAGCTTCAAAATTTACTGGAGCCTGTGCAGGGCAAAATGAATATTCAATTGCCAGACTCGGCCACCTCGGTGCATCAATTGATTCAACAAGCCATTTCGCAACAAGAAGAAATGGGCCGATTGAAAATGAATGTGATGGGGGCCTTCAAGCATTTGGTATCTCAGCTGGACCAAATGTTCCAATTTCAACCGTTACCACCGGTACAAGCCGCATCCGTGCTAGGCGCAGCATGGATGCAGCATCCAATGACATCCTCCGATAGCATTCGTGAGTTTAAAGGTCAGTTGGACACCGTTAAGAAATCCGATTCGTATCAAAAATTAATGCAGTATTTTGGCGATCGGCAAGTCGATGAATCGTTTAAATTTGTGGATGACAAAATGGAAGAAATGGCCGGTCAGTTGGAAATCAATGAACGCATTGAGGCCATGAATCGGGAAAGTAACGCCCCCGCCATCTACAACGCGGCTGATTTTTGTGTCAGTTCCCCAACATTGGATCCCGTCAAAATTCGCCGTGAAATTGTGCATCGTGCCGGGTATTTAATGAGCGTGAAGGCCTACATTCAGCAACTGTGTGATTCAGTGAAGGCCCACTTGTATTTGGTGTATTATGACCATAGTTTGGCCCCTGAAAAAATCAACTTGAATGCCAGGGTCAACACGGTATTGAATCAAATATCCAAAGAGTTTTACGAAAAAAAGAACTGCGATGAATCCATCGACCGCAACGTGTTTATGGCGTCAGTAAAGCAAGTATTTGAAGAAATATGCGATACGGAGCTCGAAAAGAACATGGCCATTTTTGCCCATCGCCAACGCGTGAAAGGGTTGATTCAAACATTAAAGGAAACCAATAAATTTTCAAGAAAAGACATTCGAAAGAAAATCATTGCTGAAAAAAATGAATTGAAGCAATTGTTAATTGAAACCAACATCCCAAGGTTGAAGCAATTTGTGAATATTTTATCCAAGGGAGCCTACGAGGGCATTCATCAAGCATCCATAGAAAAAATTGACCCATTAAAACAAAAACTTAGAACCCTCATTCAGCAAAAAGTCGCCTTGGAACAAGTGGTGGTGTTGTAGATCGCCCATTGCTATGGCGCTGAAATAAATAGGTAGTGGTGCAAAAAGTGCAGAA